>JBHORD010000080.1:0-22825 GCA_042408355.1 Anaerolineales bacterium | reverse complement strand
ACTTGACCAACGCCCGCAGGGCGGCGAACCCGTCGCGCCAGGTGATCTTCTTGCCCTCCTCGGGCTCCCGGCCGGCGTAGGAGATCGGCACCTCGTAGATCCGGAATCCTCGTCGCAGCACCTTGGCCGTGATCTCGGGCTCGAAGTCGAAGCGGTCGGAGCGCAGTTTTATGCCGGCAATGACCTCGCGGCGAAAAACCTTGTAGCCGGTTTCCATATCGCTCAAGATGGTGTCGTATAAAACGTTCGTCATGAAAGTCAGCAATTGGTTGGCAAGCATGTGCCAGAACATGGCCACCCGGCGCGGCCCGCCGAGAAAGCGCGAGCCGTATACCACATCGGCGACGCCATCCTCGATCGGCTGGAGCAGAACCGGATAGTCGTGCGGACTGTACTCGAGATCCGCGTCCTGGATCAAAATCACATCGCCGCTGGCCGCTTCCAATCCGGTGCGGACGGCGGCGCCTTTGCCTTTGTTCTTTTCATGCAGGATGACGCGCAGTCCGTCGCGGCCGTCGAGTTCTTTCAAAACCTGGCGGGTGCCGTCTCTCGAGCCGTCGTCCACGACAACGATCTCGTATGCCATGTTCGATTCTTTGACGCGCTTGATGATTTCTGCGATATTGCGCTCTTCATTGTACACAGGAATAACAACGGATAGTTTCATATTCATGAAGCCGAATTATAAGCGAGGATAATCATCCCGGCCATGAGGCGGGCAATCGGGCGCTGGGATTGCAGCCGATGGAACTTAATTCCCCGCTTGACCTGCCAGATACGCTTCGCGCAAGACCTCGAGCGGATTCCGTTTTCCATCATTATCCTCATAAAACCAGTTTTCCCAGCCGTTGCACGGCGCATCGTTCATCAGCTTACGAGCGACTTGATGAATCGAACCGGTCAGGCCGTTGCATCGAATCGTCCCATCCGCGCGGACTCTTCCCTTGACTTTTGCATCATTCCCGAAATATAAAACTTGTCCCGGTTTGATGAATCCTGCCTCCAGCAATTTTCCAAACGCCACGCGCGGACGATTTCGACGCGATGGAAAAATATAAAGTTCTTCAGAAAACGGATCGGCTTCCACAGCGTCAATTCTTTTACGAGCAAGGGCAACATACGAAGGATCGCGTTCAATGCCGATCCAGTGACGCTTCAATTTTTTGGCCACCGCGCCGGTCGTCCCCGTTCCAAAAAACGGATCGAGCACCACATCGCCCGGATTGGAACTGGAAAGAATCACGCGGTATAAAAGCGCTTCCGGTTTCTGCGTCGAATGCGCCTTTTCGCCATTGATTTTGATTCTTTCCCTGCCGCCGCAAATCGGAATTTCCCAGTCGCTGCGCATTTGAAGATCGTCATTCAAAGATTTCATCGCGTGATGATTGAATGTATACTTTTTGCCTTTGATTTTCTGCGCCCAAAGCAGGGTCTCGTGTGCATTGGTAAACCGCACGCCGCGAAAGTTCGGCATCGGATTCGATTTGATCCAGACGACATCGTTGAGAAACCAATACCCCAAATCCTGCATGATCGCGCCGACGCGGTAAATATTATGATACGAACCGATCACCCAAATTGTGCCGGTGTCTTTTAGCACGCGGCGGCAGGCAGAAAGCCAGGCGCGGGTGAAGGCATCGTATTCTTCAAAACTTTCAAACTGATCCCAGTCGTCGTCCACGCCATTCACGCGCGTCATGTTGGGACGATACAGCTCCTGCGAAAGCTGTAAATTATAGGGCGGATCGGCAAAAATCAAGTCCGTTGATTTTTCAGGCAGGCGGTTTAATACCTCGATACAATCCCCCGGAATGATCTGGTCGAGGGGCAATTCATTTGTATTCATAAAATTTTTTTGCCTGTTACATCGGCGGATTATCCAGCCGCACGCCGTGACCGCGCACAGTATCAATGTATTGGTGCGTCGAATCGACCGCGGCAAGGCGGTCGCGCAGGCGGCGAATCAACGCGTCCAATGCCTGATCCGATACCCCTGCGGCCTGATCTTCGCCCCACACCGCCGAGACCAAATCCATGCGGCTGATCACCTGACCGGAGTTTTCGTACAACAGCCATAATAACTTGAATTGCTGGGCCGACAACGGCGGGACGATCTGTTTCTGGTTTACCCACACGCGCCGCGACTTTTGCTCCATCACGAGGCGTCCCGGTTTTCCGGCGCCTTCGGTGAGAGGCACCGTCGCATCTGAAGTGAAGAACATAAATTCCTGGACGAAACCGACCTGTACCAGATCGCCATCCTGCAACATCACAGGCGACGAAAGCGGATTGCCGTTATGATGTGTGCCGTTCTTGCTTCCGAGGTCTTCGAGAATCACGCCCTCCGAAGTCGGCGTAAGGCGCGCATGAAAACGCGAGACCTGACGGTCGGCGATCACTACATCGCAGGTCGACTCGCGTCCGAGAACGAGCGTGCGGCTCAACGCCCAGCGCTGGCCCTTCAGCGGGCCCTCTTGCGCAACCAGCATGGGAAATTCTTCGCGGTCAGGCATTCAGTCCTCCCTCGAAAGTACATAATAAAGATGAACCGGTTCATGATGAACTGTGAGGTCCAAAGACCTCACCGAATCTCTGCGCTTCGCTTGCATACGCGCGTCCCTCTCTTTGTTCGTAATGTAATGTTAACAAAGGCGTTTATAATATAGCATAAATTCGGCTTCCGTGCTGATACAACGCCGAAACGATTTGCATGGAAACCGGTCTGTACCTAGCGTAAGGAAAGAATGGTTTTCTCGCTGAGCAATGGCGAGGTCTTGCACGACCGCTACAAGATCCGCGAACGAATCGGACAGGGCGGCGCAGGGTCCATTTATCTGGCTGATGATCTGAGGCTGGAGGGACGGCTGTGCGCGCTGAAAGAGGTCGAGTATGACACCGCCCTTCCAGAGAACATCCGTGAACAGGCCCGCGGGCAATTTTTGCGCGAGGCCACAATTCTTGCGCGCCTCGATCACCCCAATTTGCCCAAAGTGTCGGATTTCTTCTCGAACGGCGCGCGCGATTATCTTGTGATGGATTATGTTCCCGGCGACGACTTGCGGACGGTTATGCTGGAAGCGCGCCGCAATAAAACATTTCTGTCTGAGCAACAGGTCCTGGACTGGGCGCGCCAGCTTGCAAATGCGCTGGCTTATCTTCACGGACAGGAGCCGGCCATTGTCCACCGCGATATCAAACCGAGCAACTTAAAACTCACGCCCACCGGTCTGTTGAAACTCGTTGATTTCGGTCTGGTCAAAATCATGGCGCCCAACGAAGAAGTGACCATCACGGTCATTCAGGGGCAGGGCACCGCCCTTTACACGCCGCTCGAACAATATGGCAGCGACGATACACATACCGACACGCGCTCCGATATTTATTCCTTTGGCGCGACGCTGTATCATCTGCTGACGAACGAGCCGCCGGTGGACGCGCGCCGGCGATTCATCAAACCAACCAGTTTGATCCCTCCGCGCCAGATCAATCCGTCCATCAGCGCGCGCACCGAAAAGGCGGTTTTATGGGCGATGGCGTTGCATCCCGATGAACGGCCCGCCTCCATTCAAATTCTCGCCGACTTTTTATTTGAAGGACATGAGGCGCTGTTCCGCTCCGCCTCCGTTCCACCGGCGCCGGATTTGCAAACCATTCGGATTTTCAGCCAGCGAATTGATGCGCTTCTTGCCTGGACCACAGCCGGACTTCTGATCTTGAGCCTGATTGCCACCCTGGCGCGTTGATCTGATGACGATCTCGCGGTTTTTTGAAATCCCGCGGCTCAATCTTTTATCTTTGCGCGTTACGCGCCCAAACCCATCCGCCCGCCCATCCCACTAATGCGCCGACGGCCGTCATCAATAAGATGCCGCCAATGCCATTGGAGAGGGCGAACTGCGAACTGCCGGGCAGGCCCAACGCGAAATAGTTGTACGCCAGCAAGCCGCCTGCCAACGCGCACATTCCCCAGCGCACGCCCCATTGGGGGCCTTCGATTCGATAGCCTGCCCAGAAGATCAAAACTGCCGAGGCGAGAAGCAAGAAAAGCGCCAGGAACCACGCCGAAAAACGCGGCGCGCCCTGCAATGTGATGAAGTTGTCTTCAATGGGCGCCTGCGTCTTGGCCGGTTCGGGCGTGGGCTGAGGCGTCAGCGCCGGGACAATAACGGTCACAGCCGCGGGCTGTCCGCTGGAGACATCCAGTTGAATCACCTCGGAGACCTGCGCCGGATCGCTGGTTGCGCGGATTTGCAACAAGCCGGGTTTATCCAGTCCAAATGAAACGCGCGCAACGCCATCGGTTGTGGTTGCGTCGGCTTGCTGTAAAATGCCGCCGCCCTCGCCGGTCAGCGTCATGGAAAAGTGGACCACCGTCCCATCAGGAACCGGCTGGCCGTTATGGTCTTTAATCACGCCCGTGCGGATGGCGATCGTATCGCCGATTTTGAACAGCGGAACAGCCGTCGCCTCGGGCGTCACGCCGTTTGTCGGAGCGGGAGCCGCCGGAATGTCAAGCACGAGCGTGATGATCTGGTTTGGATCCGGCGAGGTAGCCGTGATCAAATCATATCCCAGTCCCGGAATCGAAACCGGCGACGCGCCGGTCGGCGTCAATTCCTGGAAAAGGAGCCGCGCCGCTACTTCCACAAAGGGCGGCTGTTTGCTGTACAACGCGTAATAGGCGCTCAGCCGTGAAATATCGGTGGCATCCAGATAATAGGGCGCGCCAAAAGCGAATAACACAACGCGTTTATTGCGAAGCAGATCTTGTTGCGCTGAAAGAAAGTTGCTGATCAGTTGCGGCTGGCCCTTGCTCGAATCGGCCAGCGAAATGATGACCCAGGTAGACTGGTTCAAATCATCCTGAAGCGTCTGCGGACTTTTGCCGTTCATGTAATTCGCCAGATCATCCAGCGAATAGGAGGAGACGCGGTACAGGGAGGTTTGATTGCCGCTCTGCGGACCATAAAGCTGAACAACGGCGTTCTGCAACGCGTTCAACGGAAGCGCGGGTTGTCCGGGACATGTACTGCATTGTTTGCTCTGCGACGTATCGGTGAAAAAGACAAGACGGTCGCGCACTTGAGGCGGAGAGAAAAGGTTCTGAAGGTCGGGGCTGAGCAATGTCGCGGCGCTGCTGGCCACTTGAAAGGTCAGGTCCTGCGATTGTCCGATTGAATTCAAGCCCTGTCCGGTTCCAAGCACGTTATTCAGAGTGAACGCGCCATAGAGCGAATATTTGAGCGTCAGAATGCGCTGGACAGAGGCGTCCACGCGCTGGGCAAAGGCTGTATCTTCCTGATATTTCTGCGTAAAGAAATCGAGGATTCGCAGAACAGTCGAATAATTGTCGGGCGCATCGCTGGAAACGATATTGCCCAAATCGAGCAGATCGTTGCCGGCCACGAACGCGTCGCGCGCTACGGTGCGCGCAGAAAAACTTCCACCCGTCGAATAGAATTGACGCACCGCCCGCGTGCCTAAATCGTCGCTGACGATCAATCCGCCTTTGGCGTACCAGGAGGAAAATTGCGGGAGGCTGAGAATTGCCGCCAGCGCCTGCGGGTCAAAACTGACCGGACGCGTGGCTGCGCGAATGTTGCCCTGGAAGCCCTGATAGCGAATATGCGATACGAGCAGGCCGTCCACTCTCGCATCGCGCGTGGCGGCGTTTCCCGTCACCTGAAAAAATGGAAATAACTCGACTTGCTTTAATTGGTCGAGCGATTTGCGCACGGTTGGAACTTCCTGATCAATCGGCCGGTCGGAACTTCCATCGCCGGGAAAATGTTTTGCGATGACCAGCAATCGGCTTTGTGAACCGGCATGCAGGCCGGCGACATAGGCGCTTCCCATTTTTCCGACCCAGTATGGATCGCCGCCAAACACCGACGAACCGAGGTCGCCGTTTGCGGCCGGGTTTGGAGAATCAAGCACATCCAGCGAAGGGCCAAGATACATGTTCACGCCCAGAGCGGCAAGCTCGCTGCCCATCACCCGTCCGACTTTATTCGCAAAATCAGGCGACCACGTTGCGCCAATCGCCATCTCGGAGGGCAGGGGAGTCAAGCCGTTCAGAATCTGATCGCCCGGCGCGCCGTCGCCGCTTTGAGAGATTGCGATGAACAATGGAATATAAGCGTGAGAGGCGGCTTTGGGCGCGGGCGTGGGCGGAACGGCATTGCTCCATTCGATTTGCTGTAGATTTTGAATCAGTTGATTCGCCGCGCTGAGTGTGTTTGGGGCAGCGACGAAATTGTCATTATCAGCCCGCAGTACGACTCCGCCGATGTAATGATTCGTAATCAGATCATAGATTTGAGATTGATTGCTGGTGTCTGTTCCAGTGAAGGTAACAAGAAATAGTTGTCCGATGCGTTCCTCGGGCGTCATCTGGCTGAACAATTGAAGCACCTGCGCCGGAGGCGCGGCGGTCTGCGCCGCGACGCGGAGCGGCGCGCCCACCGATGCAACCATCAACGCCGCGAACAGAATGCCAAGAAGCGCGCGCCGGAGTTTCATTGCCGCAACAGCTCAAACGCTTTAAACAAAATCACGTCTTTCTCCCCAGCGTTTGCAATGCAAGTTTTGGATCGTCCGTAAAGATTCCGTCTGCGCCCCAATCGCGAAGGTGGATCATGTCCGCCGGGTCGTTCACCGTCCACACATGGATGCGGCGCTTAAGGCGATGCACACGCTGAACCTGCTGTGGATTAACATCCGTCACATACGGATGAAGCGCGGCGTAATCGCCGAACGAGAAGCCAAACGAACGCGCCCAGGCGCCCTTCCATCCGTCCAGCGCCAGCAAGCCCCGTGGAACGTCGGGGAGCAGGCGCGCGGCCTTTTTCAAATTGGAGGCGAAGAACGAGGAAAAGATCACATTCTGTTCGAGCGCATGTTTTTTCACCAGCGCGCAGACTTGTTCTGTCAACGAGTCGCGCGGCGTGGAATAGTTGGTCAGCTCGATGTTGATGAGCGTTTTTTCCCCAACCGCTTCAAAGACCTCGCTCAATAAAGGAATCTTTTCGCCGCAAAACGTTTCGGAGAAGAAACGGCCCGCATCCAGCGCCCGCAGATCAGCCAGTTTCATTTGAGAGACCCGTCCATGTCCATTCGTTGTGCGGTCCACGGTCGGGTCGTGGATCACAATCACTTCTCCATCCGCGCTCAATTTGGCGTCCAGCTCAATCGCATCCGCCCCCTGTGCGATTGCCAGTTGAAACGCGGCCAGCGTGTTTTCTGGCGCATGAGCCGATGCGCCCCGGTGAGCGAAGACGGCAGGTTTGGGAAGATCGTTGAGCATGGTTTGCATTTTTTGTATGGGGTGTTACGTTTTGGGTGACTGAAACGAAAAGCGCAAATAAAACTAGATTTCCACAAAATACGCCTGCGCGGCGCGGTCAATCATTTCACGCGACATGGAGGGCGGGACCGCCAGATAGGACGAAATATCCAGGATTTGATCGCACAGGTCGCGCGGATGCGAGGCGCGCAATTTGCGGTTGCGTTTGATGTACCATTCCTGCAAAAGATAGGCGAGGCCCTGGTCGTTGTATTCGATTTTTTTATCGGCGGCCACGCGGCGGAAGATTTCACGATATTCCTCGTAGGAGGGATCGCCAATCTCGACTTTATGCCGCAAGCGGCGGAGGAAGGCCTCGTCCACCAAATCTTTTGGCGGGAGATTCGTCGAGAAGACGATCAACACATCGAACGGCACCTCGACCTTTCGTCCGGTATGGAGGCGCAGGAAATCGACTCGGTTCTCGAGCGGGACGATCCAGCGGTTTAACAAATCGCGCGGGCGCACCTGCTGACGTCCAAAATCGTCAATCAAAAGGATGCCGCCGTTCGCTTTGACTTGAAACGGCGCTTCGTAAAATTTATGCGTGTCGTCGAAAACGAGGTCAAGACCTTCGAGGGTCAACTCACCGCCGACCACGATAAACGGACGGCGAATCTTGACCCAGCGCGGATCGCGGCGCGTGCTGGATCGCAATCCGCCCGTGCTCGATCCGCTGGATTCGCCTTCAGGCGCAAGTTTGTGGCTCACCGCGTCATAAACTTTGATGACCTGACCGTCCAGGTAAAGCGCGTACGGAATGTACATGCTTTGACTTAATACAAGATTTCCAAAAGCGCGGGCGATGCTGGTTTTACCGTTGCCCGGCGGTCCGTACATAAAAATGGAAGTGCCGGAGTTCAATGCGGGGCCGAGCCGTTGGAATGTGGATTCAGAAATCACCAGTTGCGAAAGGATTTGGCGCATGGTGCGCGTGGTCACGGTCATGCGGCCGCTCTTTTGCCGGCGAATCGCCTCGTTGTAGACCTCGAACGGCACCGGCGCCTGACCGGCGTATTGACTTCGATCGAGGGCTTCGCGGGCGCGCGTGTTTCCGGCGCTGGTGATGCCGTATGTATACGCGCCTTCGCCCAATCCCCCCTGCGATGATTTCACTTCGATGAACTTTTCCTGTTTCAGCGCCGTCAACAATTGGTCGGTCACGCCCGCAAACGGCAGGGCAATCTCCTCGGCGATTTTGAATCCGGTCATATAACCGCGCGAATACAATACCTTTAGCACCAAATCCTGCAACCAGAGTGGAGAAAGCCCCGTGTCTTCCAGACTGTTGATTTGGGGCGGAACAAATGAAACATTGGTTGATGATGGATAGGTCATGCCGCCTCGCAAGCGAAAAGAAAAATGAAAAATTTCTCGAACGAATTGGATTATAGCACGCCAGGTCCAAAGCGCCTCCTGACAAACGCATTTCGATTATCGCATTGCGGCGCGGCTGCTTCGCCCGCCGGGACGAATGTGGTCGTGCTGGATCATCAAGGTCACAAAGTTCCGCTGGGGACGCAAAAGGCGGCTGGAACGGGATCGGGACGGACACGATCACGGGATCCAGCATCATTTCAGGAGCCTCATTAGCCATTACGACTGGAACGGGAATATATGGCATCAACATAAATACCAGCGGAGCCGCAAGCCTCACCGGCGCGGTGATGATCGGAAATACAATGGGCGATACCGTCCATCAGAACGGCGGCGGCGCCGTCACGATCATTCCAACCTGCACATTGCCGTAGCGCCAGACAGCATTTCGGTTTTTGTGTAAAAGCGGCGCGAGATTGATCTTGCAATACCAATTTACACAACGTTCGGCATACGACCTGGCGGCATGGAGACAACGCTTTACAATTAATAACTGATGTTACGCAGTTTTCTCGCAGCGCGACGTTCATGTCGCCTGGAAATGCGAGATGAATCTCGCCCTACCGCGTAAGGTGAGTCAATAAAGAAGGACGGCTTAAGAAACCGTCCTTCCTTTATTAGAATCTATCGGAAATAAAATTGGGACGCAGAAAAACGCAGACGTACGCCGATACAATACAATTGATTGTTGTTACGCAATTCCCCTGTGGAGCGGCATTTTGCATTTTTCCGAATTGTTCCAGCAATTCAGATATGGGCTTATGCGCCGCGGCGCTCATGCCGCTTGAAAGTGCGAGATAAATCCCGCGCTACTGCGCAAGGTGAGTGAATTAACTTTTTTCGCCCGGAGAACCTTCGGGACGTTGTGCCCATTAAACACGGCAAAATTCTGAGGCGGTTTTTTCCATCTTGTTGTACAATCGGCGGCAACTCTTCAATCTGTCTGTTCCCAAAAGGCTTCATTCGATAATGAAGCCTGACGATAATGAAGCCCGAACCTCATGAAGCCAAGGAGAGACGAAATGTCAAAAGAGATACGTTTGAGGATCGCTGTGCTTGCGGTGCTAGCCTCATTGACCGTCAGCGTTGTGTTCACCACGCCGGCGCGGGCTGACGGCGGCGCGCCCGATCCCGCCGCTACACCGGCGCCGACCAGCGCGACAACCGCGACGAATTTATCTCAAGCCCCGGCGGGGACGAGCGTGGTCGTTGTAGATAACGGCGGACATAAAGTTCCGCTGGGGACGCAAAAGGCGGCTGAGATCGTTCAAACCGGCGACCCGATTTGGTGTCCCGCGGCGGTTGCGATTCCCGTCCCCGGCGCGAACGGTTGTACAAGCATGAATGCGGATCTGGCCACTTTGATGAGCTATCTTAGTTCCAATCAAAAGGCCGCCAACGGAATCATCTGGATTACCGGCGGCGCGGACGGCTCTGCCAGCCCGGCCTCCCTCGACGGATCCTCGCTTCCCATCATGGCAAATTATTCGCTCACGTTAAAGGGCGGCTGGACGGGAAGCGGCAATACCATTAATACCAGTGCGCCATCCACATTTACACAGCCGATCAGCATTATCAACTGGAACGCGAATGTGACCTTGAGCGATATTCAGATCAATGGCGCTTCCGCCTCCGGCCCGGCTTTGAATATTTCCACCAAACGAGGAGGCATCAACTTGACGCGCGTGCATGCTGACGGCAACTCCAGCGGAAGCGGCGCAAGTCTGGATACTTGTTTGCTGGATGGAGGCCACACGAAATGTCAGGGCAGTGGGAATGTCAACGTCAATTCCGCTGAGTTCAACGGCAACGCGGGCGGCGGCTTGAGCATTACCGCCAATGGCGCGGTGACGCTCTCTCAATTATTTGCTGACGCCAATTCGGCGGGAGCCGGCGCGATCGTTGATAACTGTAACTACTTCAACAATAAATGTCTCGGCGCGGGCAATGTCACGTTGACCAAAGGCGAGTTCAACGGCAATTCATTGGACGGCCTCGATGTGACCAGCAATGGCGCCATCAGAGTCGCCGATCTTAACGCCAATGGGAGCGTGACTGCAACGGGTGTTTCTTTGAATAACAGCACAGCCTCCACGCCCCAACCGGTTGCCATTGCAGGAACAACCAACACGTTCGACGGCAACGCTGTTACCGGCCTGGTGGTGGAAAGCAACGGTGTTATTACAGCCAATAACCTGAACGCTGATGGCAATAACGCCTCACATACCACCGGCTTTGGCGCGTGGCTCGTGAACAATTTCATTTCGGGCAACAGCGCCGGCGTGACGATCACCACTTCCGACAGTTTGACATTTAACGTTTTTTCGGGAAACAATGGCAATGGATTGCGGATCCAGACGAACGGCGCCATCCGCATCAATAATCTCAACGCTAATGGGAACGTAACGGGCGCGGGCGCGCTCCTTGAGAACAATACCGCGGCGCTGCCTCAACCTGTGACGTTGACCGGCACAAATGCGTTCAACGGCAACACGCTGACCGGCTTGATCGTCTATTCGCGCGGAGCCATCACAACCTATAACCTGACCGCCGACTCGAACGGCAGTGGAGATACGACCGGCGAGGGCGACGGCGTATATCTTGATAACTGTAACATTTCTTCCGGTTCCTGCACCACGCCCACTGTTCAGCCGATTACATTGTATGGCAGTAACGCATTCAATGGAAATTACAATAACGGCTTGAACGTGCAAAGCCGCGGCACCATCACGACGTTCAACCTTACCGCCCAGGGAAACGGCACAACTGCCCTCTCCGGCAGCGGCGTCATACTGGAAAATGATTCGACCGCCGTCTCGCCTGTTTACGTTAAAACATCCAGCAATTCCATTTACAACACTTTCAACGGCAACTACGATTATGGATTGGAAGTGAAGAGCAATGGCGCTATCAACGCCAGCAACCTGAATGCCCAAAACAGCGTCAATGCCACAGCGCCGAGCACAAAGGGGTTTGGCGCGCTGCTCGATAACTGCCTGCCCGTCAACGCTACGCAGTGCGGCGCGTCCTCCGCTCAACCCGTGATATTGACCGGTGCAAATACATTCAACGGCAACGCCAGCAATGGATTGGTGATTCAAAGCCGCGGCGCGGTCACAACCAATAACCTCACCGCCGAGAACAACGGCATTTCCGCTTCCTGGGGCGCAGGCACGCTGATCAGCAACAATTTCAACAGCGCCTACGGCGTGTCCGTCCTCGGAACCAACGTTTTCAGCAGCAATTACGGCATACTGCTCAACCCGACCACGTCGTTGGGCGGACTGGCGGTCTTCAGCAATGGCGTGATTACCGCCAGCAACCTGACGGCAGACTTGAATTCGCATGGCACGGGCGTTTATTTAAATAACAGTTATGCCCTCGCCTCGCGGCCCGTTACGCTGACCGGCTCCAATGAATTCGGCACTAATGGGTATCACGGTTTGGATATCGAAAGCTTTGGCAATATTTTCGTCAGCAACCTGCATGCATCTGTCAATGGGACGACGGGAGTATATGGATCGGGCGTTCAACTGATCAATAATTATTCCTACACCTCCGGGGCCACGACCTATTATTCTTCGGGAACGGTGACGATCACAGGCGTCAATGTTTTCGACACCAACCATGACGACGGTCTGACTGTTTTCAGCAACGGCGCCATCCGCGCCAGCAACCTCCATGCTCTCGAAACTCAGAGCGGTAACGGCGTCCGGCTCGATAACACGGCGGGACCGTCTGCCCAGCCTGTGACGCTCACTGGCGTCAATTCTTTTAACAACAATAGCGGCAATGGCCTCTTCGTCACAACAAAAGGCGCGATCACGCTGAGCAATCTCACGGCCGATTTCAATTCCGGCCATGGAGTCGAACTGCAAAATAATTTTACAGGCTCTTCGTCCAATATTACTTTGACCGGAGCGGATGAATTCAACCATAACCTTGGTTACGGATTGTACGCGACCAGCTTTGGAGCCATTACATTGAATACCGTCAGTGTGACGGCGGTGGACAACGGCACTGGAGGCATATTTGGCGACGGCGTTCATCTCGACAACTGTATTTACAGCAGCGGCTGCACTGCGCCGTTGATAAAGCCGATCACGCTGAAAGGCACAAACACATTCGACGGCAACTATGGAAGCGGCCTGGTCGTGTATTCGAAAGGCGCCATTACCGCCGGCAACCTGACCTCTTCCAACAATCAAAACGGCTGGGGCGTATCGCTGTTCAACGTCACCGCCTCCCCGATTCAGTTGACCGGCAGCAATAGCTTTTATAACAACGGGCATGACGGCGTGACGATCACGTCGTCCGGCGCGGTGACGCTGAACAATATAATCTCCAACGGCAATGGCAAGCTTGGCGGGGGCGGAAGTTATTTCGGCGTATGGATTGATAACTCGGCGGGTTCCGCCCAATCGGTTACGTTGAATGGCGTCAACGTGTTCAATGGGAATTACACCGGCGGCTTGTATGTCAAGTCCAAAGGCGCCATCAATGCCAGCAATGTAACAGCCGTGACCAGTGTGCAAGGCCCCGGCGCGGCGCTGGATAATACGCTGGGTTCATCCGCCTCAAGTGTGACCTTCAGCGGTAATAATTTCTTCAATGATAATGGCGGAGTCGGTCTCCAGATTCAGACGAACGGACAGGTCACATTGCGCATGATCACTGCCGACGGCAATATGGCAGACGGCTTAAGTGTTGTGAACACCACACTCCAGCCCCTCACACTGACGTGCGGCGTCTTTATCAATAACCTTAATTACGCTGTAAATATTAACGTCAATGGAAACGCTGTATTTACAGGCGTGACGCTGGCGGGCAATAATCTCAACACTATTAATAATAGCGGCTCCGGCCAGGTGACTCAGACCAGTTTCTGCCCCCTGCCGTAAACCGGAACGTCCCGAAGGTTCTCTGCAAAAGCCTCATCGCAAGATGGAACCTTCGGGACGATAGGCAACATCCGTCATCAGCCCGCCTTATGCAGGAACGCGGAATTTATCCCGCATTTTCAGGCGGCATGAATGTCGCTCCACAAAGAAACTGCGCGGCGTCAGTTATCAAGTCCGGCGTCAATCAAGATGCGCTGAAAAACGTCTGCACCGTGAAGGGCGCGAAGACCGGCAGGAAAAATCACGCGCCCTTCTTCAAGATCGTCTGCGCCAACGTTTGACATTTTCAAACCGCCTTTGAATTTCCGGTTTTATCGTTTCTAACGGGAAAACCATTTTTAACTACAAAGGTTTGCGCCGGGCGGTGCAAAGGTCGTGAAGGAAAACCGCCATAGAATTTTCAAGCCTTTTTCCTTTTGTGTCTTTCGTGTTTAAAAAACTGTGAGTTTGGGATTCGGAAATATAGCGCAGAGACGCAGAGTTCGCGGAGATTTTTCTACCGGTTTCCCGCGCCTGCACTGAGCCGCAGACGCGGATGTGATTCTCTGTGCGTGGGCGTTTATCCGAATTGGCGTCAGGTAAAAAATTTTGGCGCTTTCGTTTCCGGGGGAAACGCCTTCACCGCTCACAGCGCGCCCCTGCTGATTTCGCGATGCGGCGCAAAAGGAAAGGGATTCGAATGGTTTGATCCTTTTCCTGCAAAAACAGCGCCATCTGAGTTTCTTACAATTTGCTTAGGTTGGCGGAAATTTCCTTCAATCTATCCTATAATACCAGAGAGGCGGATTGCCGCCCGGTCACCGTTCGCGGTTCACTATCAGACTGGAGATGGAAACATGCTGAAAGAAATTCGTTTGAAAATGCTGGCGCTCTTTGCCGTGCTGACTCTGCTGGCAAGCGTTGTGTTTACGACGCCTGTCTTTGCGGATGGCGGCGCGCCCGCTTCCGATCCGGGCGGGACAACCGGCGCCTCTGCGACATCCGTGAATTTGACGCAGGTTCCGGCGGGGACGAATGTCGTTGTGCTGGATAATCAGCATCACCGCGTCCCGCTGGCGACTCAACAGGCGGCGGACATCATGGCGGTCAGCGACCCGGTTTGGTGTCCGGCCAGTTTGGCGGCGCCCACTCCCGGTTCCGGCGGATGCACGAATTCATTTAACACATTCAACGATGTCGGCGCGAATCAAGGATTGATCACCTACTTATACAATCATCAAAACCTCGCGGCTTTCAAGAAGGACGGCACCATTTGGATCGCGTCAAGTTATAACAGCAATACCGCCGGCGAGGGGAGCATGGTGATCTTCGACGGGACGCAGGGCTCACAGCAGTTCCAGACGATGAAAAATTACAGGTTGAATTTCAAGGGCGGCTGGAACGGCGTCAGCGGGAGCGGTGTGACCAACCCGCTTGCGCCTTCGACGTTTAATGGCACTCAGCTTATCGTTCAAAATTGGAACAATGATGTGACCATGAGCGATATCCTAATTACCGGCGCGAATGCCTCAGGTGTGTCCCCCAGCGCATTGGCGATTAATACAAACAAGAATATTACCCTGACGCGCGTCAATTCCAGCAGCAACAATACGGCCATCGGCGCGTCCCTGACGAACGCTGGTTTGACCAGCTCTAGTTTCGTGACGATTACTTCCAGCCATTTCGATAACAATGCCGGGTATTTAAGCTGGCCCACCGAATATATTGGCGGATTGTACGTAGTCTCCAACGCGTCGATTATATTGACCAACGTGACAGCCAGCGGAAACACCGCTGGAGGCGGCGCATTATTGGATAACCATAAAGTAACTTTGCCGGTCCCTGTGACGGTGACCGGTTCTTCTTTCAATAACAACGCCGCCGACGGTCTTTATATCGTCTCGTTAGGAGCGATCAAAGTCACCGATCTGACAGCCAGCGGCAATGGCACATCTGGAACATCGGGCTATGGAGCCGAATTGACCAACGCAACATTAGGCTCAACGGGATCCATCACAATGGCAGGCAAGAACGTTTTCAATTCGAATTATTCCGGCGGTCTCAGCGTTGCCAGTTACGGGCCGATCACAGCCAGCAATATCACTGCCAATTCGAATACCTACGGTCCCGGCGCGTCCTTCGACAATAGCGGCGGCGCGGTTCAGGCGCTCAGCCTGACCGGCAGCAGTCAATTCAAATTCAACGGCGCGGACGGATTGGATGTCGTCTCCAAAGGCAACATCACGCTGAACAATATCACCGCCAGTTACAACTTGAACACCACAAGTTCAATCGCCGGCTCCGGCGCGGTGATCGCCAATAACAAAGCGGGCAGCACAGGCAACGTCACATTGACCGGCACGAATCTGTTCAATAACAATGCCAATAATGGATTGGTGGTCACCTCTTTTGGCACGGTAAGTCTGCAGAACCTTACAGCCAATGGAAATCAGGGCCTGGCGGGCACCGCATATGGGTACGGCGTGACGATAAATAACTCAGGCGGTTCAACCAAAAATGTCGTCATCGGCGGAACTCTGGGCAATACATTCAGCGGCAACGCCTTCAAGGGTTTGGATATCACCTCTTTGGGGACGATTTCCGTTACGGGAATCACCGCCGCCGGAAATCTGGACGACGGCGTATCGCTCGACTCCGTCAATAGCGGCGTATCGCTGACGGGAAACAACGTGTTCACCAATAATCATGCCAACGGTTTAGTTGTGTTGGCGGCCGGCCCGATTTCCGCCAGCAATCTTTACGTCGATCATAACGGGAGCGGCGGCCCCGGCCTGGACGGCGTGCTTTTGGATAATTCAGGCGCGCTCACGCCTCAAAATGTCACACTGAGCGGAACCAACATCTTTACCAACAACGGCAATAACGGTCTTTCGATTCTTTCACACGGCGCGATTACCACGAACAACATGACCGCCAATTGGAACGGAACCGCCTCCCTGCCTGGTGCGGGCGTGGTGATTGATAACTGTGATTGGAACGGTTCGGCCTGTAACGGCGTGGGCGCGGTGAATATTGCCGGCACGGCCAATACGTTCAACGGAAATTATTCCGGCGGCTTGAGTGTGACCAGCAAGGCGGCTGTCACGCTTAACACGGTGACCGCCAGCGGGAATACGAACGGCTTCGGCGTCAGCGTGGATAACTGCGACTGGAATGGAACCGCCTGCACGGGCGCCGGTAATGTAACATTCAACGGCAAGAACACATTCAGTTCCAATTTCACGACCGGCCTGGATGTTAAATCCGGAGGCGCGATCACGACCAATACACTGACAGCCAGCGGCAACGGCAGTACGGGCGTCTCCTTGGATAATTGCAACGTCAGAGCCGGTGCATGCACAACGCCCAGCGCGTATGCCGTCACGCTCAACGGCGTGAATCTCTTTAGCGGCAATGGCTCCGATAATCTTGATGTCTACTCCCGCGGCGTCATCACGGTCAATAGCATCACTTCCAACTCTTCCACCGCTGGAAATGGCGCGTTTCTCACGAACGACTTTGGGAGTTCTACCAGCGCAGTGAAACTGACCGGCGTCAACTACTTCAGCGGCAATGCGGGTAAAGGTTTATATATCTTGTCGCGCGGCGCGATTGCCGCGAATAGCCTGAATACCGGCGGCAATTCCACCGGCGCACTGCTCGATAATCATGATGGCGCGACACAGCCGGTCACGTTATCCGGCATCAATGTGTTCAACGGCGACGGCGCAGGATTGTACGTGATTTCAGGCGGCGTGATTACGACGAATGCGTTGAGCGCCAGCAATGCGACCAGCGGCTACGGCGTTCAATTGGATAACAGCGCCGGCGCCTCGGCGGCTGTTTACGTGAACGGCATGAATGTTTTTCAAAACAACTGGCTCGACGGTCTGTATGTGCAAAGCGCGGGCGCGGTCACAGTCAATAATGTGAACGCCTCCGGCAACGGCGCATCGGGAGCCAGCGGCTATGGCGTTCGTTTGGATAATACATATGCATCCTCAGCGCAAAAAGTCGTCGTGCAGGGCGTAACAACCAACATTTTCAGCGGCAACTACAGCGGCGGCTTGTTCGTGAACTCCAAGGGCTCGATCAGCACGCTCAATCTGATGGCGAACGATAATACGCATGGCGCAGGCGTTACGCTTCGAAACGACGGCGGCTCGGGAACCGTCACGGTGGGCGGCAACAACATGTTCAACAACAATCTGACCAGCGGCGGCATGGGATTGGCTGTTTATTCCACCGGCGCCATCACCGTGAACAATGTGCTGGCGTATCAAAATGGATCCACGGCTGTATATCTCGACAATCACACCGGCGCGACCACGGCAGGCGTCACAATGACCGGTTCGAGCCAGATCAGCAACAGCGGCAATTCCTCGGATGGAGCCTATATAAACACTAACGGCGCCGTTTCGCTGACCCGCGTCTATTCGGACGGCAACGCCGGCAACGGATTGAACATTGCCAACGCCGGGGCGGTCACGCTAACGTGCGGAGGCTTCGTCAGCAATGCGGGATATGGCGTATTCGCCGCTGTGTCCGGCGGCTTGAAGTTCCTCAGCGTGAATTTCAGCGGAAACACGGCCGGCGCGTACAGCTGGTCTGGCGGCACGCCGACGTTTGGCGTCGTCAGCGGTTGTCCGTAGCAATTCCAGGCGGATGGAAAAGGATACCGAAATGAAAAAAGAAATTCGTTCCCAGTTGCTGGCGCTTTTGACCTTGATCACATTGCTAACGAGCGCGGTGTTTGCGACGCCTGCTTTCGCGGATGGCGGGACTCCGACAACGAATCCAACAACGCCGACCGGAAGCGGCTCCACCACAATTGACGTTTCACAACTCCCCGCCGGGACAACGGTGATCGTCACCGATGGGCAAGGACATCGAGTGCCGCTGGGCACGCAAAAAGCGGCGCAGATCGAGGCGAGCGGCGACCCGGTCTGGTGTCCGGCTTCGCTGGCGGCGCCCACCCCCGGATCGGGCGGCTGTAGTCCATCGTTCACCAGTTTTACGAACGCGGTCGCCGGTTTGATCCCGTGGCTGACATCCAACCAACCGGCCATGGACGGTATCATCTGGATCGAGGGCAGCGGCATTGCCGGCGGTTATGACAGTTCCCTTGAGAGCGGCGCCGTTATTTTCAACGGCAGTACGCTCAACACGATGTCGGGCTTCAGGTTGACCCTGCGCGGCGGCTGGGTTGGATGTGCGGCTTCTCCATGCGCAGGTACGATTGACACGACTCATCCCTCGCTGTTTACCGTGCCTCTTCAGGTCGTCAATTGGAACAACGACGTGACGCTCAGCGACATCGAAGCCAGCAATACCGCAACCGACGGCATTCGAATTTCCACCAAAACGAACGTCGCTTTGACGGATGTGAACGCGCATAATAACACCGGCGGCTGGGGCGTGAACATTGACAATACCGCCGGCACAGGCGCGGTTAATATTGTTTCCAGCGAATTTGACGACAATAAAAATGGCGGTCTTTACGTCAGATCAAACGGCTTGATTACATTAAGCTCGGTGGAAGCCAGCGGCAACAGCGCCGGTTATGGCGTGCAATTGGACAATGGCGGCGCGGCTACCGCTGTGAATGTGACGCTGACCGGCAATAACGCATTCGATCAAAATTTCAAAGACGGCCTCAACGTGAACACCAAGGGCGCGGTCGCGGCCAGCAATTTGGAGGCCTCTGGAAACGGCTCTAACGGCGTTACATTGACCCAATCCTTTTTGGCGACCGGAAGTATTGCTTTGACCGGCACAAACGTGTTCAGCGGGAACGCTCTGTACGGCCTTCAAATCACAGGTTATGGAGCGGTGACCGCCAGCGGTCTGATCGCGTATGGAAATAAAAGCGACGGCGTCAATATTGACAATCATGGCGCTCTCACTGCCCAGCCGGTCACCCTGAACGGCTCCAACCAGTTCAAGTTCAACGCCGGCAATGGATTGTATATTGACTCGCTGGGCGCGGTCAAACTCAATAACGTCACTGCCGATTCGAACGCCCAAAATGGCGTTCAGTTGAACAATTCCATCTCTGCAACGGTCAAATCAACCGTCACGTTGACGGGCGCGAATCTCTTTATCGGCAATCAACTGGATGGGTTGAATATCAATTCCAATGGTCTGGTCACTCTGAACTCCCTTACCGCCATCGGCAACGGAAGCAGTGCAGGCAATAACGGTGTAACCGTAACAAATAACAATTCCGGCACCGCGGCGGGCGTGACGCTGACCGGGACAAACTATTTCAGCAACAACACAGGCAGCGGTTTATACATACGCTCTTATGGAGCCATTGCCGCCGCCGCGTTGACTTCCAACGATAATCAGTCCAACGGCGTTGATCTCGATAACTGTATTTACAATACCACCGCCTGCACAGGCGCCGGCGGCGTTACGTTGACGCTGAATAACGCGTTCAATAACAATGTCGGCATCGGACTTAAGATCGTCAGCAACGGCGCGATCGCAACCAACAACCTGTCTGCCGCCGGTAACGTCGGGAGCGCCGGCGTCCTGCTCGATAACCATCAATCCACTGCGGCGCCGGCAGTTACATTGAACGGAACCAACTTCTTCACCGGCAATGCGGGCGATGGTCTGGATGTCAACAGCAAAGGGGCGATCACGGCTTACAACCTGAAAGCGGGCGGAAACGGGACCGGCGCGTCGGGCAACGGCGCCTCGCTCAACAATACTTATGGCACCGGCGGCACGGTCAGCGTCTTGGGAAGCAACACATTCAACGGCAATGCCTCGGAGGGCCTGGACGTTCAATCGAAGGGCGCGGTGACGTTGAGTTCTGTGACCGCGAATTCGAATATGAACTCGCATGGCGTCCGCGTGAATAATACATTTACCTCGACGAGTTCCCCGCAAAATGTGACCGTGAACGGCGTCAATGTTTTCAACAACAACGTCAAAGGCGAAGGGTTGTGGATTCAAAGTTACGGCGCGGTCACGATCAGCAATGTGAGCGCCAGCGGCAACGGCACGTCGGCGGCCGGGCACGGTGTTTTTGTTCAGAATAACGGCGGCCTTTCCTCGCAGGCCAGACCGGTCACGGTGAACGGAGTCAGCAACATGTTCAGCGGCAATTACGCCTCGGGGTTGGCCATCCAATCGTATGGCGCCATCTCGGTCAGCAACGTGACAGCCAACGGTCCTTTGCAGGGCGAGGGCCTGATTTTGGATAACACATTTTCCACCACCTCCAGCGGCGTGACGCTGACCAACGTCAGCGCGTCGAACAACAGCGGCACCGGCATAGATGTCCGCTCGGACGGCGTCATTACCGCAAGCGGCCTGAGCGCCGTTGGCAACGGAAACTACGGCGCCAGTTTGAATAATTCCACCGCCTCCACAGCCAGGAACGTCAGCCTGAGCGGAACAAACGTCTTCAGTCAAAATACGAATACCGGTCTGTACGTTCAGACGTTGGGCGCGGTGACGGCGGCGGGAGTCCAGTCCAATCTCAACCATAATCAGGGCGTCAATGTTTCCGCAGGAAACAGCACGAACGCCTCCGCCGTGACGTTCACCGGCCTCAATGTTTTTATCGGCAATTACGCCGACGGTTTATACGTCACCGCCTTCGGCGCGATCAAGACCGGCGGCTTGAACGCAATCAGCAACGGCATTAACGACACGAACGGTTACGGCGTTTATCTTGACAATCACAACTCGACTCTGCCTCAGATTGTGTCTGTACTTGGCGTGAGCAATATCTTCAACGGGAATTACAGCGGCGGCTTGTATGTATATTCCATGGGCGCGATCTCTGCCAACAACTTGACGGCCATTGGAAATAATTCCACCAGCCTGGCGGATGGCGTTTATCTCAAAAACGATGACATCGGCGCGTCGGGAGGCGTCACACTGACAGGCTACAATGTTTTCAACGGTAACGGCTTCAATGGCCTGGAGATCAATTCGCGCGGCGCGATCACGCTGAATAATGTGACAGCCAATCAAAATGGTTATGAAGGCGCGTATCTCAAAAACCAGCTCAGCACCACCGCAGGCATTTCGATATATGGAAGCAATTCGTTCAGCCTGAACGGAACAAACGGATTGGACGTCAACACGAACGGCACAGCCACCTTGAATAAGATTTATGCGGATGGCAATACAACAGGTTCCGGAGCGGTGATCACTTCCGCCGCGGCCGCTTTGACCTGCGGTAGTTTCACAAACAACGGTCAATATGGGCTGTACATGCTTTCTGCGACGGGAACCAGCGCTTACATGTTGATTGGATTGACCTTCTCCGGCAATGCAGTGGGCGATCAGTTTAAAGGGCCAGGCGTTACCGTTACGCCGACGCTCAGTTGCCCACTGCCGTAAGGGGCGCCAGATCCGCTCGTCAACGAGGACGATTGCAAATCGTCCTCGTTTTTATTTTGCCTGCGCGGGAAAATTTTAAAGCCTTGAGGGAGGCGCTTGATGTTTCACATCGGTTTGCTGCAATGGAGTTCTGCGGAGAAAGCGCATGGGGGAATTATTACTTATACCCCTTTGGTACTATGGAAAGGAAATACTGCATCACTTAAAATCGAGACAATAAAAAATTGGCTCCATCGGCTTTAAACGGGAAAACCATTTTTCAACCACAAAGGTTTGTACGGACTGGCGAAGCCGTGTCGAAGCGACGCGAAGGAGGACCGCCATCTTCCCCTGCGTGGCGGTTCCTTCTCATCAATTACGGAAGAGCCAAAAAAAATTTGATGGAAGAGCGGGCTGACGCGGAAGTTAATTCCGTGTTTTGATTTTGTCTGCATGCCGACTCTCCTTTCAAAATGAAAGAGAGTTTTTGTTTTGTCGGCGACCGGCATGGGATGGCAGACAAAGAAAGCCCGCTCTATTTTTTTCTATCCCGATGAGATGTTTATCAAATGGAGGAGTAAGCAATGTCCAACTGCTTGCATTGCAGAATTTCAGGAACGATTTTATTGCTTGTTTTGCTGATCAACGCGGTCTTCGCCACGCCCGCGCTGGCGGACGGCGGCGCGCCCGCTTCGCCCTCCGGGACGACAGCCGCCACAACAGCGGTTTCCTCTTCGCTCCCGGCCGGGACGAATGTGGTCGTGCTGGATTATCAAGGTCACAAAGTTCCGCTGGGGAGTCAGAAGGCGGCGGAGATCATGGGCGCCAGCGACCCGGTCTGGTGTCCCGCGTCGGTGGCGGTTCCCACCCCGGGATC
>JBHORD010000034.1:0-42285 GCA_042408355.1 Anaerolineales bacterium | reverse complement strand
GCAGACATCGGCGGCGGAATCGCAAGCGGCGGCGGAATGAATTATTATGTCATTGATGCCGGCTTGTCCACAGGATCCAAAGCGCCATCCAGTTCTTCAACGGGCGGCGGCACGGCGGTTGTAATCGTCAGCGGAACGCCGGTTTCACAGGAGCCGACGATTGCGATGGTGATTGTCAATACGCCGGACCAAAGCGGTATTATCTATTACACTGTTTTGCCGGGGCAAACGCTGTCGCAAATCGCAATGGCGTATAAAACGACTGTGAATCAGATCAAGCTTTATAACAATCTCACCTCCGACACGATTTATGCGGGACAAAAATTATTCATTGCCAAAGCTGGCACGCTTACGCCGACTCTGCCGTCTGCGACTGCCACGCGCGACCTGTCCACGTTCACGCCCCTGCCGACGCTTATCGTCCAAACGGATACGCCCACAGCCACAGAAACACCGATTCCGGCCGCGCCCGTTTCCGCTCCCGCGGGAGCCGGAGGCGCTGTGGCGGCGATCATCCTGGTTGCGCTGGTCGCGGCCGCGTTGGTCGCGTGGGCCGGACGAAGTCGTCCGGTGTAGTTAAGTTAAGGAGTCAAAATGAAAGCGTATGTTCTGATTAAGATCCGTGCCGGGGAGGTAAAGGATGTAGTGCGAAGTTTGCGCAAAGTGGAAGGCGTGCTGGAAGCGCACATGACTTTTGGTCCGTATGACGCCGTGGCGGAAATTGAAACAGCGGACGTTGCCAAACTGGGCGCGATCACGGCTTCGAATATTCAAACGATTCCCGGCGTGGAGCAAACGTTGACTTGTCTGGCGGTGGATATTTGATTCGCTGATGTTACGCGGCTTCCCGTAGAGCGACGTTCATGTCGTTTGAAAATACGAGATAAGTCCCGCCTACTGCGTAAAAGGCAGGCATTCATGGATAAGAAGATTCTTGCTGCGCTTATCGTTGTGTTGGCGTTGATTGTGCTGGCGCTGGTCGTCGGAACATATTGTGGCATGCCGGTCAGCACGAATGGCTCCGGCGGCGACATGCGCATGGCCTGTATTTTCCCTCCGCCATGGTCGCGGATCTTCGGCGTCGGCAAGCAAATCTACGATTTCAATATTTACGTTTGCACCGGACTTCCCGCTTTGTTGTTGCTGTTATGGTTTTTCACTTCGTTTAGGGATAATAAATAGCGGCCGGCAAGACGGTAGGCGAGGCGAGATAATGCTCATGCTACTGCGTAAGGCGAGTAAGTAAATCGTTCACGAAGAACACGGGCCTTCACAAGGCGGGGGGAATTTATGCTTCTTCGCAAACTTCACGGATTCATGCTTTGCGGTTTGAAAATTTTATGTGAGGAAAGACGATGGCGAATTGTGTGGAAAAGGTGAAGAAGTAATAAAATCTTTATAAGTCTTTTACGGCGGAGAATAAAATGTTTGTATACTAATTTCCAGAAAGCGCTCAAATTCAATTATCTTTTGCACAACGTCATGGGTCAACAGGTCAAGCAGTGTGAAATTGCGCGGCTCAATGGCCTTGAGATTCTCGACGTGGAAGGTTCAGGAACATGCCAGATCAAACCGAGTCGAATCAAACGAGCGGTGGAAAAACGCCGTGGATTGCGATCGCCGCCATCGCAGTTTTGGCTTTGGCCGCAGCAGGTTATTTTATATTCTTTCGATCTTCGCCTCAATCGCGGCGTTCCCAGCGGGTTATCGCCACGCTATCTCCGCAAATCACGTACGCGGCGCCGCTGACGTTTTCCGCTCCCGTCCTGGCGGGTCCATCGCCGACGGAAACGGCGCAGCCGCTGGCCGCAACTCCCACCTTGACGCCGGTTCCGTCTGCGGTTTCCATAATAGCCGCGTCAACCAGCGTTCCAACAGCGGCCGCATCCGCCGATCAAAATGTTGTATTGACCGGAGTCAAAACATGGAGCTCCCCCTGTTATGCAGGCCCCGGCGACATGTATTTGGTTCAGTATGAAGTGCTGGGCGGCGTCAATCTTTTGGTGCTTGGGCGGAACGACAATTCGGAGGGGACGTGGCTTCAAGTCCGCGCCACGCGGCAGAAAGATTATTGCTGGATTCCGGCGAAATATGTTTTGTTGAACGGCGATATGAACTCGCTCCCGTCAACATATCCCGATCAGGCGCAACTGCCCGGCACAGTTCTTTATCCGCCGCTTTCCGGCGTAACGGCAACCCGCAACGGAGACCAGGTTACGATTTCGTGGACGGATGTCCAGGTTCCGATTGATTTTTTGCAAACGCCCAACAGCCCGCTTTATCTCGCCGAACTTTGGACGTGCCAGAACGGCCAACTTGTCTTTACGCCGATTGGAACTTCTGCGAATCACGTCACTGTGACCGATCAGCCGGGGTGCGCCCAGCCTTCACATGGGCGTGTCTTCTTGTCGCTCAAGGATGGCTACACCGGTCCGGCGGAGGTCAATTGGCCGCCTGCCGCGCTCATCAGTGAAACAGCCGCCCCTGCGCCGTAAAATTTGCTTTGGTAAACCCCGGTCTCATCGTCGAAGCGGAATTCGTACGGCGTGAATCTTATGGCAGGACGTTGATTGTTATGTGTCCGCTGGCTGTGCTTTCTCCGTTCGCCGTTATTCCTTCCGCCCAAAATTGGTGTTGACCCGGCGACAATGTCCACCAGGCTTGATACGGCGGGTTCGAAAATGTTTGCAGTAAATTACCGTCTGCATAAATCTTGACTTGCGCAAAGCTTTGATTGGCGGCGGCTTCTATCGGAAGCTGTTGCGCCGATTGATTGATATCCGATGTAATGCGATAGGTTGTATTAGGCGTCGGCGAAACCAGCATTAACGCGTTTGCGTTTTGTATATTTGCGTTTTGTTCAAGATCAACCAACAGCGGCAATCCCTGCGAACGCGCCCAGGGCTGCGCTTCCACTGGCAGGTTCAATGCGATGACGGATTTGCGTCTTTCGGGCGGAGTCGAATCATTCGCGGGCGAATTCGTCAGCGCGTCGATCCAGACCTGCTGATAATAAGTATCCGTTTGTGTTGGCTCGGTTCCATTGATGAACCATTCCATTCGCGTGTGCGGACAAATTGGCGTCGGAAGCAGCCCCGAAAGGTTGCAGACTTCGACTTGCTTCATCCCATCGGGTCGAACGAAAGGTCTATCCGGTTTGCCTGCCAGCAGTGTACGCATCGTATCGTTCCAGATCGGCGCGGCGCCGGTTACACCGGTTACGTCATACATGCCTTCGTAATTGCTGTTTCCAACCCAAACGCCCACAAGCAGATCGGGAGTATATCCAATCGTCCAGTTATCATGAAAGTTATCCGTCGTTCCGGTTTTGACTGCGGCGGTGCGGTCAATTTTCAACGTGCTGTTCAAGCCGAATCCAATGGAGCGGGCACGGTCGTCGCTGAGGATGTCGCTGATCAGCCACGCCACGCGCGGGTCAAAGACTTGAACCGGCGGCGTTTTATTTTGCGTATAAAGCAAATTTCCGTCTGCGTCCTGAATATCGAGAATCGAATAATTGCCCGTGTAATATCCGCCGTCTGCCAGCGCCGCGTACGCCGTCGAAAGTTGAAGCAGGCTGATCTGTCCGCCGCCCAGCGCCAGCGACAAATCGTAATTTTGCGGATCGCCGAGCGAGGTAATGCCGAGATGATTCGCAAGGTTGATCGTATTATCAATGCCGACTTTTTGAAGCGCCTTTACTGCTGGAATATTCAACGATGAAGCCAGGGCCTCGCGCAGGGAAACCGGCCCGTGCTCGTGACGGTCGTAATCCACCGGCGTGTAGGGCCGGCCATTGTGCGTGATGAATGTGGTGGACACATCGAGAATGGAAGTGGCCGCCGTCCACGGATTGGGCCGCGCCGCGTCGAGGGCTTGAGCGTAGATGAACGGCTTGAAAGCGGACCCCGTTTGGCGCGGCGAGGTTGCCATGTCGAGCGCGCCGTCAATGGAGGCGTCGAAATAATTTGCGCTTCCGACCAACGCCAGGATTTCTCCGTTGTGCGGATTTAGCACAACCAGCGCGGCGTTATTGACGTTGTGATTGATCTCTCCGGCCCTGGATTTGAACTCGTCGAGACGGCGCGCCACGATCTGCTCTGCAACTTGTTGATCGTTCAAATCGAGCGTGGTCCGCACAACCAGACTCTGATCAGGATTCAACTTGCCGGATGTAAACAACTCATCGAGTTGATCTTTGACAAGCCAGATAAAATGCGGCGCTTCGATTGGATACGGAGCCGGGTTGTAACTCAACGGCGCAGACCCGGCATCGAGAAATTGTTGATGCGTGAGGTAGCCCTGTTTCTCCATCAAATTCAAAACAATTTGCTGGCGCTGTTTCGCGAGATCAGGATGTGTGAAAGGATCATAAAGCCCCGGCGCTTGCGGCAGGCCTGCCAGCAACGCGCATTCCGGCAAAATCAATTCACTGGCAGGTTTGCCAAAATACGTTTCCGACGCGGCTTCGATGCCATACGCCATGCCGCCATAATTCACTTGATTAAGATACAACGCGAGGATATCGTCTTTTGAAAGTTTCTGCGTCAATTCCAGCGCAAGGACGGCTTCGCGCAGTTTGCGGCGCAATGTGATTTCATCGCGCTCGCCCTGACTCAGAAGCAGATTGCGCGCCACCTGCTGGGTGATGGTGCTGCCGCCTGAGACGACTTCGCCGCCGCGCAGATTGATCCATAACGCGCGGATGATTCCGCCGAGGTCAATGCCAGGGTTGCTGTAAAAGTTTTTGTCTTCGACAGCGATCGTCGCGTCTTTCATACATTGCGGAATCTTGTCGAACGAAAGCACGGCATGACGTCCGCCCTCGGATGGAAGGATATCGTAAAGCAAATTCCCATTGCGATCTGTGATGCGGATGCTGGGCGTGTTTAGATTTTCAGAGATGGAGTCAAGCGATGGGAGATGCCAAAATGTATAAACCAACATCCCGATGAAAAGAATTGCACACCCGCCTAGAAAATATCTCGAAGGTTTGGTTCCAAGCAGACGGAGGGCGCGATGGATGATCACAAGGTTGATTCTACTGCTACTTGAGAGAAAAACCCGTCGGCGCGCGGGGTCTGCTTATTTCAAAGATCGCATAGCTTCCCATTTCCCTTCGGTAAAAAGTAAATGCCGATAAAGTCTATTTTTCCGCCAACTTGCCGGCCCTTAAATCTTCCAGCTTTCCGGCCCCACATGCAAACATTGCGACCTGGATTTGCCGCTTTGTCAGATTCATCGTCTCAACAACCTTCTCTGCCGAAACCGCGGCGGCTTTCAGGAAGTTGCCCGCCATGCCGCCAAGGGTTGCGCCTAATGCGATACACTTGGCGACATCGAGTCCGTCTTTGAGTCCGCCGCTGGCGAAGATGATCGTATCGGGCGCGGCTTTCTTTACGTTCAAAATCGCTTCCGCGGTTGGGATTCCCCAGCCGATAAATGTTGCCGCAAGTTCGCGCCTGAATTCATCGGGAGCGCGGTACATTTCGACTTGTGACCAACTCGTCCCGCCTGCGCCGGCGACGTCAATGGCGGCGACGCCGCAATTGGCTAACAATGCGGCTGTCCGTTCCGAGATTCCCCAGCCGACTTCCTTTGCAATCACAGGCACTTCGAGCTTTTTACAAACTTTCTCAATCTTCTTTGCAAGTCCCTTGAAGTTTGTATCGCCGCCATGTTGGAGCGCTTCTTGCAGTGCGTTTAAATGCAAGTAAAGCGCGTCGGCTTGAATCATGTCTACGGCGCGGCGGCAATCGTCAACATCGTAGCTGTAATTCAGCTGAACCGCGCCAAGATTTGCGAACAGTAAAATATCGGGCGCGTATTTTCGCACTTGAAATGTTTTGGCTTGCTTTGCGTCTTCGAGCGCGGCGCGCTGTGAGCCGACGCCCATCGCTGTCCGCGTGGACTGAGCCGCTTCGGCCAGGCGCCGATTAATCGTCCCGGCCTGATGCGTTCCGCCCGTCATCGAAGAGATCAGGATTGGGGCATTGAGCCGCCTGCCAAACAGCGTCAGGCCTGTGTCCACATCTTCCAAATTAAGTTCAGGCAGAGCCTCGTGAACGAAACGATATTTTTCGAGGCCGGTCGTCAATGCGGAACGCACATCCTTTTCCAAATTAATTTTGATGTGGTCGGCTTTTCGCTGTTCGATGGGCGCAACTTTTGGCATGGGGGGGTGTTCCTGTGTTTGAATTCTGATAACCTGCCTGTGTTACAATTGGGCACGCTAAATCACTAATTGATGGAGGATTATCTCATGGCTGATACGTTTGCCGAAGTCAAGAAAATTGTCGTGGATTTGCTCGGCGTAGATGAGGGCAAGGTGACACCCGAGGCTCGCTTCCGCGAGGACCTTGAAGCGGACTCGCTCGACCTCGTTGAACTCATCATGGCTTTTGAAGACAAGTTCGGCGCTGAAATTTCCGACGAGGCCGCGCAAAAGATCACGACGGTTGGCGAGGCTGTTGCCTATATTGACGGACACAAGTAATTTTTTGTCTCTGCATTGCAGCGATTATAACCGTAGAGCCGCTTCAAGAGCGGCTCTATGTGTTTTATAAGTTTATGTCGCCGAAACTGACGCCGTGCGGGCAGCGAGACGATGCCGCCTCTGAATGACCCTGCTGATGATCCGCCTCCGCGTTTTATTTCAATAAAGCTGGAATCTCTTCCGGATGTTTTGCGACTTTCACGCCTGCGGCTTCCAGCGCTTTGACCTTATCGGCGGCCGAGCCTGCGCCGCCTTCGATGATGGCGCCGGCGTGTCCCATGCGTTTTCCGGGAGGGGCGGTTTGCCCGGCGATAAATGACACGACCGGCTTGGTCATTTTCGATGCGATGTATTCCGCGGCTTTGTCTTCGTCGGTGCCGCCGATCTCGCCGATCATCACGACTTTTTCGGTTTGCGGGTCGTGTTCGAACATTTCCAATACATCAATGAAATTTGTGCCGTTAATCGGGTCGCCGCCGATGCCGACGCAAGTCGAAGCGCCCATGCCGACCAGTTTGAGGGCGTACAAGACTTCGTATGTCAATGTGCCAGAGCGCGAGACCACGCCGACGTTCCCGGGGATGGCGATATCGCCGGGAATGATTCCCACTTTTGATTCGCCGGGCGTCAACAGCCCGGGACAGTTGGGACCAATCAGCCGCACTTTTTTCTGGTCAATGTAATTGCGGACGCGCATCATATCCTGAACGGCGATGCCTTCCGTGATGCAGACGATCAGCGGAATGCCGGCATCCGCGGCTTCGAAAATCGAATCGGGCGCGAAGCGCGCCGGGACGAAGATCACGGAACAATTCGCCCCGGTAGCTTCCACCGCCAATTTGACCGAATCGAACACCGGAATTTTTTCATCCACCCATTCGCCGCCTTTGCCGGGCGTCATGCCGGCGACAACATTGGTTCCATAGGCGACCATTTGACGTGTGTGGAAGAGGCCTTCATTGCCAGTGATGCCCTGCACCAGCAGGCGCGTGTTTTTGTTGATAAGAATGCTCATCGAGTAATTCTCCCATCGCGCGGAGCGGAGGGCCGGCCTGAAATCGAAGCGCTGTCTTTCGGCTGCCGCTTCGTCAAGCTCAACGTCCGCCCGGAGCGAGCGTTTTTATTTTTTTCCTTTTGCCGCGGCGACAGCCTTCTGAGCCGCGTCGACCAGGGTTTCAGCCGTGATCATTTTTGCGTCGGCTAACAGTTTGCGGCCTTCCTCCGCGTTCGTGCCGACGAGGCGCACAACCATCGGCACCTTCGGCTTGACTTCATCCATCGCGACCAAAATCCCGCGCGCAACTTCGTCGCAGCGCGTGATTCCGCCGAAGATGTTAAACAGCACGGCTTTGACATTCGGATCGGACAGGATGATCTTCATTGCCGCGGCGACTTTATCCGAGCCTGCGCCGCCGCCGATATCGAGGAAGTTGGCGGGCTCGCCGCCGAACAATTTGACGATGTCCATGCTGGTCATTGCCAGGCCGGCGCCGTTGACCATGCACCCGATGTTGCCGTCGAGTTTGATGTAGGAAAGCCCGTATTTGCGCGCTTCGGTTTCGGCAGGCGCTTCTTCGTCCACATCGCGCATTTCGGCCAGGTCGGGGTGACGAAACAGGGCGTTATCGTCAATCATCATTTTGCCGTCGAGAGCGACAAGCCGTTTATCTTTTGTAATGACCAGCGGGTTGATCTCCGCCAGCGTCGCGTCGTTTTCGGAATAGACGCGCCATAAGCCGGTTGCGATCTTGTTGAAGTCCTTCCAGAATTCACGCGGCAGGTCAATCGAAGCGGCAATATCGCGCGCCTGATAATCGCGCAGACCGAGCAGGGGATCAATGTGAACCTTGATGATTTTTTCCGGCGTCTTGGCGGCGACTTCTTCGATTTCCATGCCGCCCGCGGCGGAAGCGATCATTACAGGTTTACGCGCGGCGCGGTCGTTTGTAATCGAGAAATAGATTTCTGTTTCGATTGCGGCGGCTTCGTCCACCAGCACTTTGCGGACCGGCAATCCTTTGATTTCCATTGCCAGAATTTGCGCGGCGAGCACTTCGGCTTCATCCGAATCTTTTGCAAGTTTCACGCCGCCAGCCTTGCCGCGTCCGCCGACCAGCACCTGCGATTTAATAACAACGCGGCCACCCAGCTCTTCGGCAATTGCTTTTGCCTCGCTTGCGGTAGCCGCCACCCGTCCCTTTGGGATCGGTATGCCATACTTGGCAAATATCTGTTTGGACTGATATTCGTGGAGTTTCATCTGTTTCCCTTGTGCTTGAAATCAAAAACACGGCGATTATACCACCCGCTTAAATGAAAATCGTCCGGCACGGCTTCTGCCGGACGATTTTTGTGACTAAGGTAATGTGAATCTCATGATTCGATTGTTAGCGCCAGCGTCCGTCACCCAAACATGACCTTGAGCGTCTACCGCGATGCCTGCGGCCAAGGCAAATGTGGATGGACTGCTCCCGTAATCTCCCCACGTTTGAACGAGTTGCCCGTCGGTCGTATATTCGATCACGCGATACCCTTCGGGGTCGGTGATGAAGACGTGGCCCTTGTTATCCACCGCGATGAACGGCTTGTTATCCAACGATTGGCCGTTCCAGCCGTTGACCACATCCCATTGTTTGAGCGGCGTGAAGGTTAATCCATCGGGCGAAGGCGCGAACGTTTGGATGCGCTGATTCCATGTATCCGCAATGTAGACTATCCCTTGAGAATCGATGGCGATGCCAACCGGTTCATCGAACTGTCCGGGAGCGGCGCCGGCGGAGCCAAATTGCGTGATGTAGTTTCCGTTCGCGTCGAACACGACGACGCGCTTGTTGCCGGTGTCCACAACGTAAACTCGACCCTGAGAATCCACCGCAATGCCGCGCGGCCCATAGAACGTATCGGGCTGCGTGCCTTGTCCAAACGCGCCCCATGCCTTCACAAACTGTCCATCAGCGGTGAATTTTTGGATGCGGTGATTCCACGTGTCCGCGACGTACACGGAACCATCGGGGCCAACTGCCACGCCCCATGGCTCGTTGAATGTCGAAGGCGGCGCGTTTGGATTCGGGTTGTTGGGGTCATTGCCGGTCGGCGTGCCCCATTGATTGATCAGATTTCCGCCCGCGTCGAAGTGCAGGATGCGATGATTGCGCGAGTCGGCCACGTAAAATGTTCCGTCTGGCGCAAACGCCAGACCGCGCGGCGCATTCATCGGCACGGCGAGTTTCGATGAATCGATGATTTGGTCCGCGTTGAGCGTGATGGTCTTTCCCTGATATGGATCCACTTCGGCAACGGGCTGGACCGGCGCAGTTCCATATTTCCAAATCTGCTGAGCGACATCTTTGCGGATGTACATGCGCATCGCATCGGACGGCTGCCAGGTGGCAAGCGTCAGGTCGGTGTGACCCGTTGCCGCGGCGTATGCTGTGTAATCGCGATTCAACCAAATATCCCAGATGCCCTGACGTATGTTTGGATTCAAAATCGCCGAACAAATGCGGGAGAAATCCTTGCTTTTGAACAACCGCAGAAAACTGAGGGGGCCATTGCATGAATAATTTTGATCGAAGGGAATGGATGGCTGGCGGTCGTTGACGAGATCGAAATAATCCTGGTTCGGCCACCACATGCGGATGTAATCAATGCGGTAAAAACCCGTGCCGAGCGCTTGATCAATCTTGTCGAAGTTTTTCGAATCAACGATGACAATGGTGGAATCGCGCAACGCCCGCGTGGGCTGGTCGAAAGAATGCTGATTTGTGAAATCGCGCAGGTACCATACAAACGGCCATGAAACGCCGGTATCCGGCGCGGAAGCGTCGTAGGCGATATTGATGCCCATTCCGCCCGTTGTGCGCTTTGAAATCTCGATGGCCTGATTGATTACGTCTTTTACGCCCCCCGCGGCGTGGGCGTAAACGAGGTATTCCGTGGCGTCATTGTAGTCAATATAAGAAGCCCGGAACGCGGCGCGGGCGGTCAGCACCGCCAGCAGGGCATAGAACGATAAGACAAAAACGTTGATGATTTGCCGGCCGGTCCAATCGCGCAACAAATAGATCACGGCAGAAGCGCTTAGGATGGAAACAATGGCCGGCAATATAAACGCGGCAGTGTTTTGAAGTTCCTGCAAGTCATTGCCCTGGAAGGGCGGCGTTGCGCCAAGCAATGAAATCATTGCGGCGGCAAAACTTGTAAAGAAGATGAACACAGCGGCAAGCGCAAGCAGCGCTTTCTGCTGGCGGAATCTTCTCCAGTCAATCGAATCGATCACGCGGCCCAGCCCCCAGCCGGCGAACAAGATCATGGGCCAGGTTAGATGATATGTAAGCCACGGCATCTTTTCGCCCGCCACGCTGAACGCGATGATGCTGGCGACGATCCAATAAACCAGCAAAGGAAACATATTGGAAAAGTTCGCATCTTCAGTCGAAAGCGCTTTTGCATCGCTTTGTTCGATTTCATCAGCGGATTTTTTCGCCGGCTTATGGCGCAGAGCGATCACAAGCGCAAGGATCGAACCGAGGAACGGAAGGAATTCGTAAATCGGAATTTGAATCAAGATATAGTAATACCATGGCTGACTGCCGCGCTGGACGGCTTGCTGTGCCAGCCAGTATCCCAGCGAACCGACCACGCCTGTGAAGAAACCGTCGGTATTGGTGAAAATGGTGGTATAGAAAATGGTATACGGAATCCAAAACGTCAGGGCATACTTCCACCAGTCTTTGTTCCAGATCAATCCGACCGCGATTGAAACGGCAAAGAAGACCGCTACGAACAACCCAATAATCATGACGTCGTGCGGAGTCAGCGCCTGGACTTCGGGCGCGGTCGTTGGAATCGTGACATTCAACACGTTCTTCAGGAAGTTGATGGGGAAGGGGGTGAGCATCGGAAGAACAAATGTCCCCGCCAGAATCAGCATATCAAATGAACGCTCGGTTTTGACTCGTTCCCATGTGTAACCGCGCATGAGAAAATATCCGGCCGCAATCATTGCGGCGAGTCCGCCGAGGATGAGGAGCGCGGCGGGCGAGGCCGCTCCGGAAGCGGGTTGAAGCGGCGAGGCCGCTGCGGACGGGTTGGCGGGCGAGGCCACTTCCGTCGAGCCGAGCGTCCCAGCGCGGTGGCTCGCAATCCCAAGTCCCGCGCCGACGCCGAGCAGTAAAATTCCCACCGCGAGCGAAATGATAAAGACGCGGTATGCCAGCACATCCTCCCAGGTCTGACGCGTCACGCGCGCGATGAAATAGATGGCGAGGAAAATCAAAAGTTCGGCGGTGTACATGAACGACGTTTCTTTGTCGGTAAAATGGATGACGAGCGCAACTGCCAGCCAGTACAGATATTTTCGTTCGCCGCTTTCAAAATATCGAAGCACGACATAAAGCATCAAGACGCCGGAAAAAACGGCGTAGGCGTCTTCGCGCACATAGCGTCCATAGAAAAGCATGATGGGCGAGATCACCATCATCAGGCCGGCCGCCAGGGCGCCGGTCTTGCCGAGATAACGCCGCCAGTACCACGCCATTGAAATTGTGGCGATGCTGAACAAGGCGGCAGGAATGCGCGCTGTAAAATCGTTTGGGCTGAACAGGAAATAAGAAAGCGCGATCAAATGAAATTGCAGCGGGCCGTGCATCATCGGGTTGTGCTGATACCCGTCGCCTTTGTAAAGGAGCCATGAGAAATATGTATGCAGACTTTCATCGTGACTCATCACGCGCAGGCCGAGGTGGTAAAAGCGCGAAACCACAGCCAGCAGAATGATGACGGCGAAGATGGCGGCTTCTCTTGTGATTGCAGGCAACGCGGGATGAATGGGGCGTTCAAGCCAGGATTTGTTTTCTTGGTTTGCTTCCATGTTCGACTCTTGAGATAAGATTGGTTGACTATAATTCAAAGCAGATGTTCTGACAAGCAAATGATTTGAGCATGCTTAAATAAAGCGGGGAGAAGATTTTGTAACAATTTTGATTGCGCATAGCCATAATTACACAACAAAATCAAACGACCAGCAAATCGTCAAGAAGAACCAACCAACTGACCGCACCCGGCCTGAATATCAATCCCGCGCCGCATTCGAATCGTGCATGGAATTCCGGCCTGCTCCAGCGATTCTTTGAATCTGGCGGCACGCTCACGCGTCGTCGCCTGGCCCTCGTAACCTTTGGTGGGGTTGAGCGGAATCGCGTTCACATGACACAACAGGCCTTTGAGCCGCGCCGCAAGTTTGCGGGCTTCCTCCGGCGTGTCGTTGACGCCGTTGATCAACGCCCATTCAAACGTGACGCGCCGTCCCGTTTGTGCGACATAATAGCGGCACGCCTCCAGCACTTCTTCGATTGAATATTTTTTGTTGACCGGCATCATGCTCAAACGCAGGTCATCCTCTGCGGCGTGGAGCGAGATAGCCAGATTGACCTGGCGCTTTTCATCCGCAAAGCGTTTGATCTGCGGCACAAGCCCCACCGTGGAAATTGTGATTCGCCGCGCGCCAAAGTTATAGCCTTCTGGATCGTTGAGTCTATCAATGGCGGCCATTGTGTTTTCATAATTGTGGAATGGTTCGCCCATGCCCATCACGACGATGTTGGTTACGGCTTCGTTTTGCCGATTCAGCATACGCGCGTAATACATTACTTGCGCCACAATCTCGCCGCTCGAAAGATGACGTTTGAATCCCATCTGGCCGGTCGCGCAGAAAACGCATCCCATCGCACAGCCGGCCTGCGTGGAAATACACAGCGTGCGGCGTCTTCGCGTTGCCTTGTGAAGTTGTGGGTTATCTGCCGGGTCGCCGTAACGCATCAGCACAGCTTCGATGAGATGACCATCGTGCAATTTGAACAATGTCTTGCGCGTTTGTTTGTCAGAAGAATCAAGATAACGAACCGGCTCGATGCCAACAAAATCGAATTCGTTTCCAAGTTTCTCGCGTAAAGGTTTTGGAATATTGGGAAATTGGGAGGGCGAATTATAGAAATGCTGGTACAGGCCCTGCCAGATTTACCTGGCGCGGTAGGCGGGTTCGCCCCATGAGTGCAGAAGTTCGGAAAGGGAACTTAAATCGAGATCGTAAATAAGCACTATCGAATCCCAACCAATTCCGACAAATCTTTCACAATCAAATCTGGCTTGGGCGTCCACGCTTCGGCTTGCTGGCGCGTGCTGACGCCCGATAAAACCAAAGCGGTTCGAGCCTTCATCGCCTGCCCGCCGGCGATGTCGGTTTCGAGTCTATCTCCAACGACCAGCACTTCGTCTTCGGCCAATCCCATTCGTTCTGCGGCAAGTTGAAGCATAACCGGCGAGGGCTTGCCAACAATGATCGGTTTGACGTCTGTTGCCGCTTCAAGGGACGCAAGAATCGCTCCCGCGCCCGGAATCAGCCCGGCCGGCGTTGGAAATGTCTTATCAGGGTTTGTCCCATAAAACGGCGCGCCTGCGCGGATGTGCAATGTAGCCCGGCGTAATTTTTGAAAACTTAAATACCGGTCAATGCCTGCGACGACTGCAATCACAGGCGTCTCATCTTCGGGATTTGTAATCGGCGTAAAACCTTTATCGCGTAACGCAGAAACAATCCCGTTTTCGCCGACGACATAAACTGCGCCTTTTCCCGGAAATGTTTTTTCTAATTTGTGAGCAGTTGCCAGCGATGATGTGACAATTTGCCATGCTTCCAATTCCACGCCGAAGCCGCGCAGCCGGACGAGGTATTCGTCAACGGTTTTGGTGGCGTTATTCGTGGCAAGCGCCACTCGAAGTCCGCGCGCCTGGATGCGATGGAAAATGGCGCGCAAATCGCCAATCGGCGTGTCGTCCTTCCAAAGCACGCCGTCCATATCGAGAATAAGTCCGCCAACGGGAGGGGAAAGTTTATCAAGCATGTGAGAAGAATATATTGCGGAGGCTTCAGCCGAAGTCGAAGCGAAATTTGCGGCAGCGCGCCCTTCGGCTTACTCTTCGAGTACGATGTCGCTGCACTTCGCGCAGGGCGGTGCAAAAGATTCTTATTTCAACTTCTTCATCAAATATTCCAGCACCGGGCCGTCAATCCAGCCTTTATCGGGGTCGGCGCGTTCTTCAAAATTTTCGTTGCCAATAAACGCTCGAAACGCTTCGCGCGTGGCGTCGTCGTAATCGCCGTTCGTCGGCGTGTAATAGCCAAGACCTTTCATGATCTTTTGCAGATCTTTGACGACCTCGCCCTCCAGCCTTACGCGCTCCGACTTTGGGCTTTTGCCAAAATAAAGGCGATGCAGTTCGATCAACTCCTCGAGCCGGGAGACGGGATTCAGATGATCGTCTACGCGGTAATCCATCCAGCGGTCATTGTGCCCGCCATAACCGGCATTTGGCTTAACCACCAAAATCGCAGCCGATTGACGTCCGCGCCGGTCGCCTCCCGCTCGATTGCCTGCATCTAATGCGGCCATCAAACGATCCGGCAATTCGCCCCGGGTTTCAAGGAAAGCGTGTTCCATTTTGTGGATGACTTCCGCGCCTGCCAGGATGTTTCCCTGAATGGCATAACCGGCGCCCGTCAAACTGCCGGCCCATTCATGACATAATCTGCCGGTGAACGAGGCGGACCTTCCTTTTGCATCCACCAGCCCGACTTGACGGCGCTCGCGGTCGGGATCATGCGCCAGAAGTTTCTCAAGCGTTTCTTCTGCCGACAAACCGCCTGCCATCATTTCAAGTCCGCGCGGACCGTAGGTGGTGTTGGCGTTTGCCTGCGTCGCGACCGCCCCGGCTTTGGCGCGTGCCCACGGTACCACCGCGCCGACCGCAGGAAATTTTGACGCGACAGCAATTCCCCACGCCTGCGATTTCAAATCGCAAGCCACAATGGAAAATGTGGATACAGGGATCATGGGCTGGATTATAGCGCGCGAAAGGCGGGTCAATGACCCGCCTTGGCTTTTCATGAAGTTTATTTCTTCACTTGTTGTTTTTCTGGAGCTTCCAACACCTGGTCAACCAGGCCGTATTCGACCGCGGTCCGCGCGTCCAGATAAAAATCGCGATCGGTGTCGCGTTCGATCACTTCCAACGTCTGGCCAGTGTGTTTTGCCATGATTTGATTCAGAAGTTCCTTCAAACGCAGAATCTGCTTGGCTTGAATTTCGATATCCGTTGCCTGACCCTGCGCGCCGCCCAGCGGCTGGTGCATATGGATGGTCGCGTTGGGCAGGGCGTAACGTCGGCCCTTCGTGCCGGCGGTCAGCAACACCGTCCCGAATGAGGCGGTCACGCCGACTGCCACGGTGCTGATCGGGTTCGAGATCATCTGCATCGTGTCGTAGATTGCCAGTCCGGCATAAATGACTCCGCCCGGCGAATTGATGTACATCTGGATTTCTTTGTCGGGATCTTCGTGATTGAGGAACAGCAACTGCGCCACGATCAAATTTGCGACCTGATCGTCAATGGGCGTTCCCAGAAAAATGATTCGCTCTTTGAGCAGCAGCGAATAAATATCATAAGCGCGCTCGCCGCGGCCCGTCGTTTCCACAACCATCGGAACAACGTCTTTGAAATTTGGGATCTTCATAGCCTCTCTCTTTTCTTGCTGATAACTTCCTTCAATTGGTTCTGTACCGTTCGATTTTTTCGATGCGCCGGCCCCGGCGCCCTTATCTGCCTTTTTGTTTTGAGGGCGTTGCGCGGGATGATGTCCGTGCGCGCGCCGCTTTATTTTGAATCTTCGCCCGCTTCTTCACCGGACGGTTTGGCGGCTTCCGCTTCGTTGGCATTTTCTGCGACTGCGGTTTCTTCCGCTTTTTCCTCGGGTTTGTATTCGCCGGTTGCGATAGCCTTCAATCGCTCCAGCGTCCGACGTGTTAAGACGCGGTTTGCGGATTCCATTGCGACGGCTTCCGCCACGCGTTGTTGCCCCTGCCTGCCGCCGCGAATCCGGTTTAAGTTCAAGCCCTGCGCTTGCAAGTCAAACAACGTATTGTTGAATTCTTCGTCGAGGGACGCATTGTCCACTTCGATTTTTTCCCGGCGCGAAATTTCATCCAGGATCAAAGAACGCTCGAGACGTTTCTTTGCGACAGGCTTGGCTTCTTCTTCGAGGAATTTGGCGGCGTCAATGTTGCGCATTTTGTAATACGTTTCAAGATCAAGGCCTTGTTGCGCCAATCGCCGTTCCAAATCTTCGATGACATGACCGGCTTCATGTTCGAGCGTTTGCGGCGCATATTTGATGGTTGCCGTCTCCCCGATCTTGTCAACGACTTGAGTGAAATATTCGTCGTCGTACCTGGCGCGGGCATCCGCTTCGATCTCTTTGGTCATCGCTTCTTTGAGGGCGTCGAGATTTTCGTATTGGCCGACCATCTTTGCAAAATCGTCGTTCAATTCGGGGAGCGTCATCGAGCGGATCGTTTTGACCGTCGCTTTGATGTCCACGCTTTGGCCGGCGAGCGTTTCGTCGGGGTAATCTGCCGGGAAGGTGTGTTGAATCGTTTTGGAATCGCCCGCCTTCAGTCCCACGAGCTGACGCGCAAAACCCGGGAATGGGAATTCGTTTTCGCGGTCTTCTTTGCGGATCAACGTGGCGAAGCCGGGACGCGTCAAAGCTTCTTTTTCGGACTCCAGATCAACGAGAAGGTAGTCGCCTTCCTGCGCCTCGCGTTCGACCGTCTCGGTTGTGCTGTACATCTGGCGCAAATCTTCGAGGGCCTGATCGAGTTTCTCCGGCCCTGGCGCTTTGAATTCATAAGGGACGCGCAGGCTGTGATAATCGCCCAACACGACCTCGGGCGCTAACGGCACTTTGAAGGTGAGTTTGGGCAGATCCGTTCCATCAATCTTGTCAATCTTTTCGAGCGTACCGGGAGCGGCGGGGTTAATATCCGCTTCCTTCAACATTTCGGGATAGATTTCATCCACGAGCAGATCCACGGCTTGCTCGTAAACGGCGTCATCGCCGTAATAACGAAGGACGACTTCATACGGCGCCTTGCCGGGGCGGAAGCCGGGGATTTTACCGCGCTCTGCAAGTTTGCGCGCCGCGCGTCTCCGGGCTTTGTCGAGTTGCGCAGGCTCCACTTCCACAACGACCTGAGCCTGGTGATCTTCTTGAATCGTTTTTTCGAATTTCAAATCCTAATTCCTTCTTTACAAAACGGATGGCGAAGGTGCCTTCGCTTATGGGGACGGAGGGACTTGAACCCTCACGCCTTGCGGCACATGATCCTAAGTCATGCCTGTCTGCCAGTTCCAGCACGTCCCCGTGTGCTGGCGTGTCCGCTGCCTTTTGCACAGCCGCAGGCGGCCTGGCGCCATGTCCTTTCAGGGGTGCGGAAACGCGGCGAAATTATAAAGCACGGGGTGGGGTGCGTCAATAAAAGGGGGGCAGGTTGTTAACTTTACGCTTATATGCGCTTTGCCGGGCGAAGAACGTCAGATCGAATAACTGAGCGTCCTAGCCTTGATTGCGGGCGAAAGCCTTGCTCCACCACGTCTGTTGTTGTGGAATCCATCTCCGCTGTCTGAATATTTTGTGAAAGACGCGCTGATCCATGAAGAAGTGCAGCGTGTCTGCGCCGGCCAGTCCGACCGCGAAGATGTAAAAGTAAGAGGAATTCAACAACCAAACGCCCGCCGACACAAGCCAATGAAATGCGGTTTCATTCAGGAAACGCGCGGCAGTCAACGCGATGCCATACAAGATGTTTAGATAAAGCAATCTGCCAATTGTCCCGATGACGGGCCAATGACTCAGCGGCGAACGATGAGGGATCAGTTTGCGATAAGGATACCAATAAATCCACCACAAGTTCTCTCCGAACGGAGAAATATCGCGGACTTCCTGCTCGCTGTCGCTTCCGACATCCACATCCAGGTCCGGCGTCAGGAACAATCCAGCCAGCGCTCCGGCTGATAACGCCAGCGATGAAAAGAAAATTGTTTGCAATGGATAATCTCGATATATTCCATTTGCAATTTGTCCGATGAATAAAAACATTGCCAGTGTTCGTGTTGCGACTGCATGCGTTTTGCCGTCAGCCATAATACGTCTCCATGATGTGATAATGATGGAATAATCTCTTGCCGTTTCAACGGGCAAAGCCTGCCTGCGGGAGATTGCTTCGCTCGCCTGCGATGCCCTGTCTCTTCCCAGTTCATTTTACATCAAATCCGAACAACTGTGCTATAATCGGTTGCGTTATTTACATAGGCGAGATTACCGAAAGGAGAGCAGAAATGGGATATTACAGAAGGAGCGGCTATCGAGGCGGTTATCAGTTTGGTTCGACGCGTCTGATCGTCAAGCTGGAGCATCTGCTTTTTGCGGGCATCTTCGTGGTAATCGTGAGCGCCGTCTGCTTGTTCATCAGCAGCGTGATTCAGCTGGGATATGCAGACCTGATCAATTCGATATTCTTTTGGTTGATGAGTGTTCTGGCGGCAATCCCATGGTATGTTTTTTTGGCGACGCTTCTGGTTGGCGTCTTATTCTTAAAGCTGGCGGGCGGTAAGGGGGAATAGGGGCCAGGGTCCGAAGAAGGCCGATTTGATATAATCCCGTTCCATGTCCAGAATTGTAAATATCGATTCCGCCGGAAAGCAACGCGCCCAATTGAGCAAAGCCATTGTGCTTGCTGTTCGTGAGCTGGCGCGCCAAAGAGAAATCACCAACGAAACGCGTGATCTTGCGGCATTCATCGCAATCGCTTTACAGGTTATCGCAGAGGGAATCGACGCGAGTGTTGCCGCGTGGGAAAAGCGTGATTATTGGATCAAAGCAGATAAGTTTCGCATGGAATGGGCCTGGGCGGGACAAATGGCGCAGAAAATGCGGACCGCCGTCTTGACCGATGATTGGGCCAGCGTGGCGATGCTGTCAGCGCAGATTGCGCAAAAGCTGGCCAAGGTACAAGTCAGTGAGAATCACAGGCTGGGAAAACCATGGATCGGTTCCTATAAGGAATTGTCGGCCGCGTGATTAATCTCGCCGTGCGAATTTGCGCAACGTTCGACATACGACCGAATTACCCCGCCCGAACGGGCGGGTCTTTTCTAACCGGATGTCCGATGTTTGTTCACAATAAACGCGCTACACTCCGATTGCATTTCAATTCGTGATAAGATGCAAAAGGAGTTTGAATGGGCGTATTGACTGATTTTTCCGACGAACTGGCCTCCGCCGTTGAAAAGGGCGGCGCAGGAACCGTGCTGGTGGATGCGCGCAGACGCTATCCCGCCAGCGGCATCGCCTACGCCGCGGATTTGGTTTTGACTGCCGATCATGTTGTCACGCGCGAGGAAAATCTCAGCGTATCCAACGCGGACGGGAAAACGGCTTCCGTTACATTGGCCGGACGCGACCCCGGCTCCGATCTCGCCTTACTGCGCCTGCGCGAAAAAATATTGACGCCCGCAAAAACCGCGGACGCCGCGCCGAAAGTTGGACAACTTGTCATCGCCTTGGGTCGTCCGAGCCGGGCCGGCATACAGGCCTCGTGGGGAATTATCACAGCCATCGGCGGCCCGGCGCGCACCGGACGCGGCGGCTTGCTTGATGAATATATTCAGACCGAAACAACGCCGTACCCCGGTTTTTCCGGCGGGCCGTTGATCAACACGGAAGGCGAAGCGCTTGGCTTAAACACATCGGGCCTCGCGCGCGGCATGGCGTTGACCATACCCGTTAAATTCGCCTGGCGGATCGCTGACGCGCTCGCCCAACACGGCACGGTCAAACGCGGTTATCTCGGCGTCCGCACCCAGCAGGTGGACATTCCCGAATCGGCGCGGGGCGCGCTTAAGCGCGATCAGCGACACGGCCTTTTGATTTTGTGGCTTGAGGAAAACGGCCCTGCGGAGAAAAGCGGATTGCTGGTCGGCGACATCCTCGTCGCCGTTGGCGGGCAGAGCGTTGACGACCCCGATGATTTGTTTGCCGCGCTCGATGGCGATACCGTCGGCAAATCCATCGCAGTGGAAGTTTTGCGCGGCGGCAAACCTGAAACCGTGAGTGTGACGGCAGGCGAGAGGAAGTAATTGATTCGCGTTGTGTTGGCCGCCCCATCGCCGGCTCTGCGCGCGGGATTGCGCGCTTTGCTGTTGCCGGACGATCAAATCAAGATCGTTGACGAAAGAAGCGGATGGAGCGATTCTTTGCAGGAGCAAAACGAAGCCGATGTCATCATTGCTGCATCGGCTTCGTTTGCATCTTTGCGGGGCGGGTTGACGGATTCGGCCTCGTCGGCCGCGATTCTGTTTTTGAGCGACGAGCCGCTCAACGTCCGCGCATGGACGCGGGGTTCGCGTCAGGCATGGGGAATTCTTCCGTTGGATTCATCCGCCGAAGAATTGATCGCCGCGGTTCACGCCTTATCCGAAGGGTTGATTGTCGGCGCGCCTGCATTGATGTTTCCGCCCGACGAAGAAACTTCGGCCAGCGGTCCATTGACAGACCGCGAAGCCGAAGTGTTGTCTTTACTTGCAAAAGGATGGGCGAATAAACAAATTGCGGCGGCGCTTGGCATCAGCGAGCACACCGTGAAATTTCACGTTTCGTCCATTTATTCGAAGTTGAATGTGACCAACCGCACCGAGGCCGTGCGCGAAGGCTTACGCAGCGGATGGATCGCGCTTTGAAATCTTTTCGTGGATGTGGGCGCGTTCGATGCTGGTAAGCAGGTTTTCCGTGCCGTTCAACAGTTCGATCATCGCCTCGCGAATGTGGCGGTTGAGATAATGACGCTCGAGGGTGGACAGCGGCAGAAAACGCGCGCCCGCCACCACGTGAATGCAGTTTGGCGATCCGCACAGGCAGATGAACGGCGCGCTCATCTCCCATTCGGTGGATGGATAGAAAAATGTAAGCTCTTCGCCCGCGTTGATGTCGCGCGCGGCGAAGACCAGCATGCGGCTCGTATCCAGAATTGTGTTTGGGTTGCACGAATGATTCATGGAGGCGAGTTCCTTGACTTCCACATGTTGATTGCGGCCAATCTGCACCGTGTACATGTTGGGTTTATCGAACATGGACTCAGTTGGAATTGGGCAGATGATCTCTCCTGCTTTATATGCCTGCTTTGTTATCAGACTTCTGAAATTGTTTTGTTTGCGGATAACGAGTGACGCCGGAATACTCATAGGGGGTCTTTTGTTTTCCTTTCTTTCGTCAATTGATAATCATTGTTCATACTATATAACGATAATGAATGAATTGCAAGCATAAACAAGTATTGATTTAAATATTTTAAGGTATGTGAAAGAGACGATTGAACCGCATTGGAAAAAATTGCATCAAAGTAATGCCTGATCAACCTTTTGAACCGCCAGGCACGCGCGAAGAACGCAAAGAAAATTCATTGACGTCAGTTTGGGGATAACCGCAGAGGAACGCGCGGTTCATTAAACTTCGCGGTCTTGACGTTCCTTTTGGAGCGGCAGTGTCACTTCAAACGTTGATCCTTTGCCCACTTCGCTGTTCACATGGATTTCGCCGCCGTGCATTTGAACGATGGATGCGACAATCGAAAGTCCGAGGCCGGAGCCGGTGGGGGAACTGGTATCCTCGTCGGTGTCACGCGCCCGCGCCGCGTCGACGCGATAGAAGCGGTCAAAAAGTTTCGGCAGATGATCGGGCGGAATTCCGGGGCCGGTATCGGACACGCGCAGAATCGCAAGAGGACGTTTTCCGCCGCGCCGGGAATCGGTTTCGATTTTTACAACCCGACCGGCTCCGCTGTATTTGATTCCGTTTTCGATCAGGTTGCTGACCATTTGAATCAAATGTTGGCGGTCGCCGCGCACGTAAAGTTCCGGCATCTCGCCCATTTCGAGTTTGACGTTTTGATGTTCGGCGAGCGGCGACATTCGTTCGACCGCTTCGACCGCAACATCGCTCAGATCAACATCTTCCATTTGCGGAACAGCCTGACCGGAATCCATGCGCGCCAGCGTCATAAGATCGTTGACGAGACGCGACATGCGCGCGCCTTCAGCGTCAACAATCTGCAAGGCTTTTTTATATTCGTCCGCCGAGTGACGGTTTGAAAGCACGCGTCCAACTTCGAGATTGATGATTGTCAACGGCGTGCGGAGTTCGTGGCTTGCATCGGCGATGAAGCGGCGCTGACGATCGAACGCGGATTGCAAACGGCCAAGCATGTCATCGAAGGTTCCCGCCAATTGAGCGAGTTCGTCTCGTCCGCGCAAATTGATGCGGCGGCTCAAATCGCTTTCGCTGATTGTATGCGCGGTCTGCATGATGGCTTTGACGGGCCGCATGGCGCGATCCGCCAGCCATAAACCGCCGAGAAACGCAATCGCCAGCATTCCGAGACTGCCGAGAAACAACGAAAGCATCAGGCGATGAAGCTGGTTGTTTAAATTGGACGGACTGCCAACGATCAGAAAGCCGACCAAATGGTCGCCTCCCAAAACCGGCGTGATGATAAAGAGATAATCGCCGGTGGACTGCTGTCCGTTATTTGTCACCGAAATCGTCTGCTCGTAAATATTCAAATCGCGCCGCTGACTCGCGGCGGAGACCAGTCCGCTGATCAACGCATTTGGATTGGAGGGAGCCGCGCCCCAGCTTTGAATCGTTTGTCCGGCGGCGTCGGTCAGGATCAACAGATCGCCGGGCTGAAGCGGCGTGTTACTGCCCGGCACATCGGTGGGAGAGAGATTGTAATTTTGCCAGTTGGGATTGCGGAAAAACGTCGTCACGCGCGCAAACTTTTCCTGCATCTGCCCAACCTGATCTATCTGTAAATCGCGGGCTTGCGCGAAGTAAATGAAAGCGCTGAAAACCGCCAGCACAAAAGCCAGAATCAAGACAAACCATAAAGTCAGCCGGAAACGAATGCTGTGAAAGAAGGACGTCAGCCCGTTGCCGATGTTTTTGAAGAACTGCGTCATCTGCGCTCCGGATCGTGGAGGCGGTAGCCTGCGCCGCGCACGGTTTCGATCAATTTCGTCGGGTAGGGATCGTCCACTTTGCGGCGCAGGCGGCGGATATAAACATCCACAACGTTCGAGGCGATGGCCTGATCGGAATCCCACAGATGAGCCACCACCATTTCACGGGTAATTAATCTGTTTGGATTGCGCATCATGTACTCAAGCAGGGAATATTCTTTGGCTGTCAAATCCAATGGGCGTTCACCGCGCCAGGCGTAATGAGTTGACGGATCAATGCGCAAATCGGCGACGACAAGATTGCCGCCTTTATCCGACGAGTCGCGCCGCAACAAGGCGCGCAGACGGGCGCGCAATTCTTTGATCTCAAACGGTTTGACAAGATAATCGTCCGCGCCGCTGTCCAGGCCGAGTACTTTGTCGTCCAGAGCATCGCGGGCGGTTAACATCAGGATGGGGGTTGCGAGCTTCTGGTCTCGCAGTGAGCGGCAGACCTCGATCCCATCCCGTTTCGGCAACATCACATCGAGGATGATAACGTCATACGGCGTGAGCAGGGCCATGTCTTCGCCCTCGACGCCGTCATATGCCGAATCGACAGCGTATCCGTCCTCCGTCAGAGTTTGGCGCAGAGAATCATTCAAGCGGCGATTGTCCTCGACGATCAAAATTCTCATATCCGTGCTTCTCCCGTTTTTTTATAGACTTTTGCGCCCCAATTTTATTTGCGAGCGTCTAATTCGCGTCCTTTGCGTTAGAAGAATTTTGGCAGTGAATTAATTGTAGCACCCGAACATGATTAGAAGATGACAAGCCGATTTCCCCGCAGGAAAGCGCCTCAACTGGCGTAGTTTACATTCCGATAATACCGCTGTAATCTCCGTGTAATGTTCCGCCGCTATACTGGAATCGGAATTTGCTTGGAGGAACTCATGAAAAAACAGCTGATTGCTCTGGTTGCCGCAATTCTGATGACAGCCTGCGTGGGAATTTCGATTCTCGCCATCGGCGGGTTTGCTTTTTTTAATCCCAATGGCGTACAGCCTGCAAATTCACCTGTGCAGGCCGCATCGGGTTCGCAGGCTTCAAGCGTGAGCGCTGTTCAGCAGTCGCAGGAGCAGGCTGAAATCCAGCAATTGCAGAGTCTGGTTGCGCAATATCAGCAACGCGAACAGCAGTACCAGCAGCGCGAACAACAATATCAACAACAGCTCCAGCAGGCGAGTCAGCAGGTTCAACAGGCGCAACAGCAGATGCAGCAAGTTCAAATGTTGCTGGCCGCGCTTCAACAGCGCGGCCTCATCACCGTCACCAACGACGGCCGCATTTTTATCAACAGCGGCGGTTTCGGCGGGGAAGGCGGCGAGCCGTAGGAATGCCTCGACTGTACAGAGCTTAAGAAAGTGAGCTGAAATGACTTTATTTAAACTTGGACTCCGCGTGTGGATTGCTTTAACCAGTATATTGAGTTTCCTGTTTGGATGGATCGCGCTGGCGCATTCGCCCAAGCCGGTTCAGCCGGGCGCATCATCCTCCTCCGCGCCGGGCGTTGTGATCACGCCTCTGCCGACTCTGCCGCCATTGACGCCTTTGAATTTTTCCGGCGGCGGTAATAATTTCCAAAGCCAATCGCTCTCTGTTCAGCCTGCGCCACAGCCGCAAATGCCGGTTCAGAATTTTTTTGCGCCACAGCCCTCCTTCAGAACAGGCGGTTCCTGATGCAAACTCTTGAATTCCGCGCCATGAACACATCCGTGATGATGGCCGCAGAGGGACACGACTGGGCTGTCGCCGGTTTGCAGGAAACGCGCAGGTTCATCGAACAATGCGAATTGCGCTTCAGCCGGTTTCTGCCCGATAGCGAACTCTCGCAGTTGAATCGCAGTGCAGGGGAGTGGTCGCCGGTCTCGGACGACCTGTTGGAGATGCTTGTTGCCTCGCTCGACTATTATAAAGAAACGGACGGCTTGTTCGATCCGTCCATTCTTCCCGATTTGAAACGCGCCGGATACGATAAAACCATGGACGACATCCGCGCCAGCGGCGCGGCGCAAAATGCGGCCCCCTCGGCGCGGGACGTCCGGCCGGCTCTCGATAAAATCGAAATTGACCGGGCCGGAAGGCGAATCCGTTTGCCGCGCGGCATGGAGATTGATCTTGGCGGAATCGCCAAAGGCTGGATCGTATCCAGGGCGGCGGAATTGCTTGGCTCGTACGCGGCGGTATGCGCCGTCAGCGCAGGCGGCGACATTCGTTTCATCGGCGAGCCGCTCGACGGTTCGAAATGGCGCGTGGAACTCGAAGACCCGCGCCAGCCTTCGCGTTCGCTGGCGGTCTTGTATGTGGGTCAGAGCGCGGTCGTCACGTCCTCCGTCGCCAAACGCACGTGGTATCAAAACGGCCGGGCGCGGCATCATCTGATTGATCCGCGCACGGGCGAACCGGCGCAAACCGATTGGTTAAGCGTGACCGTCATCGGGCCCGATATCCTTGCCGCAGAAGTGTACGCCAAGGCAATGTTGATCGGCGGCGAGGAAGCGGCGGCGCGCCTTGCCGTTCAACGCCCAGAGCTGGCTTTCATTACTGTTGATCGGCATGGCAGGCTGCTTGGATCGCAAACCAGCGAAGAATATTTGAGCGACTTCAACTATCTCTACCACTAACGATGGATCAAAATCGGGCATGCGCCAATTTTTCAAAATATTGGGCATTACAATTGCGGCGGGCGCGGCTTTTGCGGCTGTAATGGCTTTGGTCTGGTTTGCGCAAACCCCGGCAGGCGCGCCGTTTGCGCAAACGCTTCAATCGCTGTTCGCCATGGACACGGTTCAGGCCTGGTGGTATGTGACGCGCGCCGCCGGTTTGACATCCTACTTCCTGTTGTGGCTTTCGATGGTTTGGGGGATGGCCATTCCCAGCCGGTTCTTTGCGCCGGGCATCGAAGGCGCATACTCGTATGATTTTCACGAATTTCTTTCACTGCTCGGCCTGGGATTTGTGGCGCTGCATGTCGTTGTTCTGATGCTCGATCAATTCCTGCCGTTTTCCGTCTGGCAGATTCTGATCCCGTTCGCCGATACCTATCGTCCGCTGTGGGTGGGACTGGGGATTATCGGCGCGTATATTTTCATCCTGGTTACCGTTACGTTTTACATGCGCCGGACGATTGGCGCACAGGCATTCCGCAGTATTCACATTCTGAGCCTTGCGGGTTATCTCGGCGCCACGCTGCACGGGTTATTTGCCGGCACCGATTCGGCGCTGGGCATCACGCGCCTCCTTTATGCCGGTTCTTTTTTGATTGTCCTGTTCCTGACGGCTTATTGGCTCGTGGTGGGCGCGTTGACAAAACGCGAGCAGGCCGCGCTGGCCAAACGCCAGGCACAGCGGTTGCGAGCCGGGCAAAGATAATCCCTCTAAAAAAGTTTTGCAGGCTCAAACAAGACATCCAGAAGCGGATGTCTTGTTTTTATTTTGCCGGATGATATTTTGCGGTCTTGCGCTCTGCCCGGTTTTTCTCTACAATACAAACAACCCCGATGGAGCAGGGGAGCGGATATGGCACAAAAACGCAAAGAGCAAAACACAAGGAACAATAAGCAGAAAGCCGCCAGGTCTATCAGAGTTGGTGGAGATGTAGGCGGTTCAGTGATTCAGGGGAACGATAATACGATTATCAATAATACAACTGTCAATTTATCGCCCGAAAAAATTCCACTCCGAAATCTTCATCAGTTGCCTCCCGCGCCCGCGGACTTTACCGGACGCGAGGAACAACTCGAACAAGTTCTCGGCGCATTGAAAGAACACAAAGGCGCAGCCATCAGCGGACTGACCGGCATGGGCGGCGTGGGCAAGACCGCTCTGGGCTTGGTTGCCGCGCACCAAATCGCAAGCCAATATCCCGACGCGCAAATCTTCCTCGATCTCAAAGGCGTCACGGATCCGCTTTCCGCCTCGGACGCACTGCGGCATGTGATCTTATCATTCGAGCCGACCGCGGATTTGCGCGAAGCGAATGAAGAGCAACTGGCGGCGCTCTATCAAAGCCTGCTGGCGGATAAAAAGGTTTTGGTGTTCATGGACAATGCCCGTGACGCCGCGCAGGTGCGTCCCTTGATTCCGCCCGAAGCCTGCGCGCTGATCGTCACCTCGCGCTGGCGTTTTGCTCTGCCGCACATGGAGCCGCTCCGGCTGGATGTTTTGCCCCAGGAAGAAGCGGTGGAGCTTTTGCTCGAAATTTGCAGGCGCATCGGCGCTTCCGCCAGCGAGATCGCCGGTTTATGCGGACGATTGCCGCTGGCGCTGCGCATTGCCGCGACGTTTTTTGTTGAACATGGCGATTGGCAGCCGCGGGAATATATCGAGCGGTTGAAAGCCAAACGTTTGAAAATGTTGAAAGGCGAAGAGGACCATCGGAAGAAATTCGACCTTGAACTGATTCTGGGCGCAAGCTACGAACAATTGACTCGGGACGAGCAAAAATATTGGCGCATGTTGGCAGTCTTCCCGGCGTCCTTCAAACGCGGGGCGGCCGCGGCGGTGTGGGGGCTTGATGAAGATGCGGCGCGCGATCTGCTCAGCAAATTCAACCGCATGAGTTTGCTGGATTACGATGAAAAGAACGAGCGATATTCTCTACACGATCTGTTGGCAGAATTTGCGCGCGGCAAATTGAGCAAAGAAGAAAACTTTAGCGCAAGTTTCAACCACGCAAATTATTTTATGAAGCTCGCTGGAGATGCCGATGAACTTTATCTGGAAGGCGGCCAGAAAATCCTTCAAGGTCTGGCTTTATTCGACTCCGAATGGACGCACATTCAAGCCGGGCAGGGCTGGGCGGCTGCCAATCGGAACGCTTCCAAAGAGATAACCGAACTTGTAATGATGTTTCCAGGCGTAAGCGCATATTGCCTCGATCTGAGGTTGCCGCCGCGCGCTAAAATCAATTGGCTGCAATCGGCAGTGACGGCGGCGCGCGCGTTGGAACGCAAAGATATGGAAGGCGTCCACCTTGGCAACCTGGGGCTGGCGTATGCGGACCTGGGCGAGGCGCGCAAAGCCATCGAGTTCTATGAACAGGCATTGTCAATTGCGCGTGAAATCGGTGACCGGCGCGGCGAAGGCAATGCCCTTGGCAACCTGGGAAGTGCGTATTTGAATTTGGGCGAGGCGCGCAAAGCCATCGAGTTCTATGAACAGGCATTGGCAATTGCGCGTGAAATCGGCGACCGGCGCGGCGAAGGCAATGCTTTATTTAATATGAGTCTTGCCTTGCATGGTTTAGGCGAAAAAGAGAAAGCGCTTAGCTATGCAAAGAAAGCCCTGGAAATTTTTGAAGCAATTGAATCTCCTCATGTTCAACGCGTGCGCGGCAAGCTCAAAGAATGGGGCGGGGGAGGTTGAGCGAAAGGATAAAGGTTGAGGCAGGAAAAGTGAAAAAAGAGCGCCTGACCCTGCCTTGATGCGTTTTACTTCTGAATTCTGAAATTCGAATTTGGACTTCATGCCTGGCGAGGCGGGCGGGGCGGCAAATATCATGGATTATTATTTTATGTTCATGTTTTTGATAAGTATCATTACCAAAAACATATTGACAGCCAGAACTTACCTTCGTATAATCGGTGTATGACAACCATCCGCGAAGCAATTATGAGCTATCTTGAATCCGTCAAGCTCGCGCGCAGTGAGCACACTGCCCGCACGTACACGAACGCGCTCAACATCTTTCAGCAGGTTTTGAAGAAGCACAAACTTGATCCCGATGAGTCCCCTGTCGACTCGCTGAAAGAAGACGCCATTGCCTGGCTTGCGACGTTTCTCAAAGATTACTCGCCCGCATCCGAACAGGTCTATTTGCAGGCCGCCACGGGCTTCTACGAGTTCCTAGCCGCCGAACGGCTGGCGGACATCAACCTGCCGCGCGTCCGCCTGTTGGTTCGTCAGCGCGCCCGCCGCCCTGGGATTCGCCTGCCGCAATTCCCTGCCAACGATATAGAGCGTGTATTGAATCATGTCGGTAACCCGGCTTTCCTTTCCGGCGGCGACGAGGTCGAACACCTACGCGCAATGCGCGACCGCGCCTTTTTGCTGACTCTCGCCGACACCGGCTTGCGCGTCCATGAAGCCTGCAAACTGCGCCGCGGCGACATGGACTGGAACGAGGGCCGCGCCGTCATCATCGGCAAAGGCAACAAACAAGCGGTCGTCCGCTTTTCGACGCGTGCGATGATGGCGCTCAAGGATTATTTGTCGGCCCGCGCCGCGCTGGACGGCGGCTCCGGCAAACCGTTATCCGCCCTGCCCCTCTTCGCCCGTCACGATAAAGGCGCAGGAAAAAAAATCAAACCCATCACCACCGCTACCGGACGCAACGTTGTCAAGGAGCGCGTCAAACAAGCGTTGGGCGACCAAGCCGAAGGTCATATCACGCCCCATTCGTTCCGCCATTATTTTGTCACAACGGTTTTACGCGGCTCGGGCAATCTCAAGCTCGCGCAGGAACTGGCGCGCCATGCAAACATCCAAGTCACGCAACGCTATGCGCATCTCTCAGACGATGAATTGGATAAGGGGTATTATGAGATATTCGAGCGGAAGAAACCGCCGGACCGGACGGTTGATTAATTCCAAACAAATTACGAAAATTCCTTGACACGCTTTTGCCAGCCATGATAAACTCGCGGGCGTTCTAATCAAATTCTAAAGAAAGGAGAGCGCACTTCATGAATAGCATGAATTACATCGTCCCTGTTCGAGAAGCCTCGGGCATGATTTTGCTTCCTCGGAGTGCGCCTGCCGCAAGTCCCGCCTCAGCGGGATGACCGTTCTCAGGTAAGACTGTTTCTTTGGTTTTTACAGCCACGGTTGCGCTCCGCACCGTGGCTTTTTTGTCGCTGTTTACCGGACCTCACCCCTGCCCCTCCCCGCATGGCGAGGGAATAAAGAGGAAAGTTATGACTGCTGTTACTTCTTCATCTTCAACCAAATATTTCGATTTTCGCAACGCGCTGGCAAAGAATCGAGTCGTCGGCCTGTGGCGCATGATGGCGGATTTCCGCCTGTCATACATCGGCGCGACGGCCGCGTTGGCGGTTTCGGCGACCGCAAAAACATGCACGTATCTTCTGCTGGGCTATTTTGCAGATAAAGTCCTTACTCAAAAGATTTATATTGCAGGGACGTTGAACGATACGCTCGCATTGATTGGACTTGGATTTGTCTCGCTGGCCGCAATCGAAGGCTCCTTCTCGTATCTTTCCGGACGGCTGGCGGCGTATACCGCCGAAGGCATCACGCGGCGTCTGAGAGATTTCCTCTTCGACCACATCCAGCGCTTGAGCTTTTCCTATCACAGCCAAACGCCGACAGGCGACCTGATCGAGCGCGTCACATCGGACGTCGACGCGTTGAGGCGCTTTTTCTCGGAGCAGGCCATCGGCATGGGGCGCATCATCCTTCTATTCGTTATCAACTGGATTGCCATCCATCAGTTGAACCCTGCGCTGGGCTGGATGTCCATTGTGGTTATCCCGTTCATCCTGTTGGTCTCACTATGGTTTTTTAAAAAAGTAACCAGGCGTTACGAAGATTATCAGGCGCAGGAAGCGGTTCTCTCGACGACCCTGCAGGAGAATTTAACAGGCGTGCGCGTGGTCAAGGCGTTTGCGCGGCAGGAATATGAAAAAGGCAAATTCGAGAAAGACAACTGGGGCAAATATCTCAAAGGGCGTCTGCTGCTCATCATGCATTCGCTGTTCTGGCCGCTCTCAGACGTCGTTCTTGGATTTCAAATGCTGTTTGGATTTGTCTTTGCGGCGATGATGGCCATTCGCGGCGAGATCACCGTCGGCGATTATCTCGCTTACGTCGGTTTGGTGGTATGGCTCATCTGGCCCATCCGAAACCTTGGACGCATGATCGTGCAGACTTCGACGGGCATGGTTTCGTATGGCCGCTTGATGGAGATCGTCAAACAGGCGCGTGAGCCATTGACCGAAGGCCGCGTCCAGCCCAAGGGTCCGGTGCGAGGCGATATCGTCTTCGAGAACGTCTCGTTCATCTACTCGGATGGAAAGAATGAGGTCCTGAAAAATATTTCATTCCACATCAAACCGGGACAATCCGTCGCCCTGCTTGGCTCGACGGGTTCGGGCAAAACGTCGCTGGTCAATCTTCTGCCGCGTTTTCACGATTACACCAGCGGACGGATTTTGCTGGACGGCATCGAATTGAAGGATTACCCGCGCAAATATCTGCGCGAGCAGATTGGCATTGTTCAACAGGAACCGTTCCTGTTCAGCCGCTCGATCCGCGAGAATATTTTGTACGGCGTGGGGCGCAGTGTGACGCAGGCTGAAATCGAAACTGCCGCGAAAGCCGCCGCGATCCATGAGGTGATTTTGTCTTTCCCCGACGGCTACAACACGCTGGTCGGCGAAAGAGGCGTGACGTTGAGCGGCGGGCAGAAACAGCGCGTAACAATTGCGCGCACATTGCTCAAGAATCCGCGCATTTTGATTCTGGATGATTCGACCTCGTCGGTTGACACCGAGACCGAAGCGGAAATTCGTTCCGCGTTGTATGACCTGATGCAAGACCGGACGACGTTCATCATCGCGCATCGCATTCAATCGGTAATGAACGCCGATTTGATTCTGGTTTTGGAGAAAGGCAGAGTCGTTCAAAGCGGCACGCATGAGGAATTGGTCGCGCAGGAAGGCGGCATCTACCGTCAAATCTATGACATCCAAACGCGGATTGACGAAGAGTTGGAAGACGAAATGATGAAGTATGAAGGATGAATTATGAATGAAGAAAAGCCGCAGGACCTAAAGATCAGAACTGAGATGATCTTCTTTCATCTTTCATCCTTCTGCCTTCATACTTGGAGCAACTATGTCTGACGAACTTATCGAACTCGAAGAAGAAGAATATACATCAAACTTAACTGCGCCGGTGTTCAAACGCATCGTCGGGTTGATGAAGCCGCATTGGAAATGGGTCGTGGGGTTCTTCGCCGCCATCGCGCTGACCTCGTCCACAGACGCGTACTTCACCTATATCAACAAACAATTTGTGGATTTGGGTATCAGCCTGAAAGACCCCGCGGCGCTGATGCATCTCGCAACCATTTACGGCGCGATCATTTTATTCCAGGCGGCGACGGTGTTTACATTTGTTTTTCTGGCTGGCGTTTTGGGCGAACGGATTCAATACGACCTGCGCAAGATGATGTTTGATCACCTGCAGGAACTGTCGCTATCATATTACTCACAGAATGCGGTGGGGCGCCTGATCGCGCGCGTCACATCAGACAGTGGGCGCGTCGCCGACTTGATGACCTGGGGCGTGGTGGATACCACTTGGGCGTTCATGAATATCACTACATCGCTGATCTTCATGGCAATCATCAATTGGCGGCTGACGCTGATTGTGTCGGTCATCATCCCGGTTATGATCGTCATCGCCGTCCAATTCCGCAAAAAGATTCTCGTGGAATTCCGCAACAGCCGCCGCGCCAACTCAAAGATCACCGGCGCATACAACGAGAACATTCAAGGCGTGCGCGTGGTCAAGGCGCTGGGGCGCGAGGATGAGAACCTGAAGGAGTTTCAGGCGTTGACCGGTACGATGTATCACGCCTCGTATCGCGCCGCGTGGCTCTCGGCGTTGTTCCTCCCCACCGTGCAGATCATCGCGGCGGTGGCGTTGGGCGTCATCGTCTGGTACAGCGGCGATCAAATCACCGTCGGTTTGATGACGATCGGCGGCATCAATGCTTTCGTCTCGTATCTCACATTCATGATGTGGCCGGTGCAGGACCTGGCGCGCGTCTACGCCGAAATGCAGCACTCCATCGCGTCGGCGGAGAGAATCTTCAAACTGATTGATACGCCGCCCGAAGTCCGCGATAGACCGGACGCGGTTCCCGCATCCACATTGATGGGCAGGATCGAATTCGATCACGTCCACTTTTATTACGAAGACCGCAAGCCTGTCCTGACCGATTTCACGTTGACCGTGAATCCCGGCGAGACGATCGCGCTGGTCGGACCGACCGGCGGCGGCAAGTCCACGATCGTGAATCTGCTCTGCCGATTCTACGAGCCGTGCGAAGGGACGATCCGCATCAACGGGCGCGACTACACCGAATATACGATGGAGTCGATTCACTCGCGGATTGGCATCGTGCTTCAAACCCCGCATCTGTTCTCCGGGACGGTGCGCGATAACATCCGTTATGGACGATTGAACGCGACTGACGAGGAGATCGTTGCCGCCGCAAAGATCGCGGGCGCGCATGATTTCATCATGACGCTGGAAAAAGGTTACGACCAAAATGTCGGCGAAGGCGGCAATCTTTTGTCGGTTGGACAGAAGCAGTTGATCTCGCTGGCGCGCGCCGTGCTGGCAAAACCCGAGCTGTTCATCATGGACGAGGCGACTTCGTCGGTGGACACGCTGACCGAAGCGCTCATCCAGCGCGGCATGGAAGCCTTGATGAAAGGCCGCACATCCTTCGTGATTGCACACCGTCTTTCGACGATTCGAAAAGCAAATCGGATTGTCGTCATCGAAGACGGAAAGATTGCCGAGCAAGGTACGCACGCAGAATTACTGCGCATGCGCGGTCATTACTACAAGCTTTACACGCAGCAATTCCGTCACGAGTTGGAAGTGCAGTACGGCGTTGCCGAACAGGCTTCGGAGATCCTTGGGACTTCCAAAGTCTCGGATGATGCGGTGACAGCGGATTAAGGACTGGCGAAGGTTTGCTGGTTTATTTAATGGAACGCGGCCGCTCTGAAAAGGGCGGCCGTGGAGTTTATGTTGTGTGCGCTCGGGCAAATTGACGAGAAAACCCTTCGGCGCGGCTTTTGTCAAAATTAAGTTACTGCTGGGCGATGGTCACGGAATCGAATTTGATTTGGACGGGGCCTTTCACAAAAGAGGCTGCGCCCACACCGACATTGCCGCTCGTCAGAAGGTATTTGCTTTCCACAAAATCGCGTGTTTTCACGCCGTTGATGGTGAGCGAAAGCGTTTGATTGACGCAACTGACTTCATATTGATTCGAATTCTGACCGGCAAGTATCCGTTTGGTGGCGCCGTCTGCCATGAGATATTGCGTGGCGCTCTTCTTGCCCGGGTCCCATTCGACGTACAAAAATCTGTAGAAACCATTGCTGGCGATATTGAATAGATACCAGCCCCTGTTCTCATTATAGCGGCAGATGATGTACACGTTGGCTACGTTTGTATTTGCGTTCTCGGCGGTCAGCGAGATGCTCACATTATCATACGTGCGCGGGCTGTAATACGCATACATTTCTTCATTGGTGCCAAGCAGGTTGAACGTCAACGAGCCGTTCCCGGCCTTGACGCTCATGTCGCTGGGACTGCCGTTCGTTGTGAATTGCGGCCAGTCCGCCAGTCCGTTCGCGAAGTTTTCCGTAAAGGTCGCGGGCGGCGTCGCGCTGGCTGAAGCCGTTGCCGTGCTTGCAATGATTGTCGCCGTTGCGGCTTGGACGGCGGTTGGCGGGGGTGTGACAGCCGCAGGCGGACTTTTGAGCAGGAACAGACCGATGGCGGCGACAATCAACACGACCACGAACACAGCCGCCAGACCTTCGGCAATCAGATTGCGGCGGTTGCCAAAGAAACCCGCGCCGGATGAACCCGCCCGCGCCGGCTTCCCTTTTGGATCTGTTTTGGCCACCTGATCGAAAGCCTGTGCAAGTTCGATGGTGGAGGCGTAACGATCCTCCTTCTTTTTTGCCATGGCCGTTTTGATAATCGTGTCTGTTTCTTTGGGCAGATCGGGATTGATCTCGAGAATTTCAGGAACCGGCTCGGTAATTTGTTTCAGCGCCACGCCCATGGGCGTATCGGCTTTATAAGGCTGTTGGCCGCTCAACATCTGGAAGATGATCACGCCCAAACCGTAGATGTCGCTGCGGTTATCCACTTTTTCGCCCTGCGCCTGCTCCGGGCTCATGTACGCCGGCGTGCCGACGGCGGTCTCGCCGGTGAGGTTGGTGTTGCTCGACAACAGGCTCGCCACTCCAAAATCGGAAATATAGGCGTTGCCGTTGTCGTCGAAGAGAATGTTATCGGGTTTCAGATCGCGGTGAATAATTCCCTTTTGATGCGCATACGCCAGCGCCGACGCCAGCCTTTCGATGATACGGGCGGCGTCCTCGAGGGAGAACCTTCCCATGTTGATTTGGGTCGTCAACGAGCCGCCCGGCATATAGCGCATCACGAAATACGGCGCGCCGTCCTCCTCGCCGGCATCATAGACTGGCACAATGGCGGGATGTTCCAGCGCGGCAATGATTTTGATTTCCCGTCTGAACCGCTCGCGGAACTGCGGGTCATGCAGGAATTCCTTGGGGAGAATCTTGAGCGCGACTTCGCGGTCGAAACTTGGATCGAAGGCGCGATAGACCGTTGCCATGCCCCCGCGGCCCAGCTCCGACTTGATTTCATAGCGGCCAATTTTTTCGGGTATCATGGCGCAAGTATAAACGAAGAGAGAGACAATCAGCAAGTTGTTTGATGAACCGATTTGTGCTTTTTATCAAGAATCAATGGGTCGAAAAATGCGGCGGCGCTATCAAGGCTCCAACAACACCTTGAGCGTTCCCGGTTTTGCCGCTTCTTCAAAAGCGCTCACGGCTTCGCTCAATTTGAATCGCTTGGCGATCAATACGGTTGGATCAACTTCTTTCTTTTCAAGCAAGCGCAGGGCGGGTTCGAACGGTCCGCAGCGCGAGCCGACGAGAGTCAACTCATCCACAACGATGGACGAAAAATTGACGTTCATCTCGCCTTTGTAGGTTGACTTCATCACCAGCGTCCCGCGCGGACGAACGGCTTTGCGGGCCAAATTGAATCCGGCCGGTGAACCTGTGGCTTCTACAACAATGTCCCAGCGCCGGGGCTCGATCTCCTCCTCTGCAATCAAACGGATGCCCCGCGCGGTCAGTAAGTTTTGTTGAAGGGGATGCCGCGCCAGAACGCGCAAGCCGCATCCGGTCAGCGAGAGTGTTTGTGCGATGAGCTGACCCAGCCTCCCCGCGCCGATAAGCAAAACACGGTCCGTCGGCTTGATTTGAATCTGCTGTTGAATTTCGAGCGTGGCCGCCAGCGGTTCGGTGAAGACGGCCTGTTCATCTGTAACCGAATCGGGCACGCGGTGCAAATTTTCGAGCGGCAGTGTGGTGTATTCGGCAAAAACTCCGTTTCGATTCAGAATACCGAGCACCGTGCGATTCTCGCAATGAGTCGGACGCCCGCCCCGGCATGGTTCACAGTTTCCGCATGCGGCATTGATTTCGCCCGCTACGCGCTGGCCAATCCAGGTTGAATCAGGCGCTTCGACGACTTCACCGACGAACTCATGTCCGGGGATTCCGGCAAATGGATAATAACCTTTGACCAGTTCGAGGTCCGTGCCGCAGATGCCCGCTTTGCGTATCTTGATGAGCGCCTCGCCGTCTTTTGCAGGGCGCGGCACATCGCGCATTGCAATCTTTTGATTTTCGAGCCACAGTGATAGCATGGATGCCGCCTTTCCGTTTTTTTTTTTTGTGAAAAGTCAATTCGTCTTTTGCCACGCCCGAACGCAGTTTCGGCCGTCATTCTTTGCGGAATACATTGCCCGGTCGGCATGATCTATCAGCACATCCAAGTTGTTGCAGGTCGCGTCGAATTCTGCCACCCCCGCGCTGATCGTGGTCCGCATGGATCTGGGTGTTGTCTTCTGGCCCGTAACCGATTCGTAAAAGGATTTCATCGGCCTGAGGTCCGCCCTTTCGATTGTCTGACGCAGGCGTTCCGCTACCTGCATGGCGCGTTCCAGGCCGGTAGCCGGAAGCAGAATCGCAAACTCTTCGCCGCCGTGCCGTCCGATGATGTCCACATCGCGGACGCACTGCCTGCATTTTTCCGCAATCATTCTCAGCATCATATCCCCCACCTTGTGGCCAAAGCGGTCGTTGAAATTCTTGAAATGATCTACATCGAGCATGATGACCGATAACGGTTCAGGATACCGCTGGGAACGTGAAAATTCCCGCTCCGCCAGCTCATAGAATTTGCGGCGGTTATAAAGCAGATCGGTCAGCGGATCGTTATCTGCCATTTTTTGCAGTTCGGCGAATAGGCGGGCATTCTCGATGGCAATGGCGGTGTGCGCCGCCAGCATTTCGAGCAATTCGCGGTCGTCCTCTTTGTACGAATTGGGTTGATGAGCCTGAGCCGAGATCATTCCGTTTACTTTCCCATAAAGAAGCAGCGGCACCGCAACAATGGATTGCGTACGGTCTTCCTCTGTCACCACAAATTTGATTCCGCTGGCGTCCATTTCCTCAATGCTGTTAAAGATGCGCGACTGTCCCGTATGGACGATCAACCCAGCCAGGCCGTGATCTGCAAAATAAGCGGGCGGATAAATCCGCCCCTTGAGTCGTTCAACGTCGTACAGAATGATAATTTCATTGGCGGGCGCATCATAGCCGGCGATCACAAAATCGTCGCACGGCATCACTTGTTTGACGGCGTTGTAAACAGCATCGTACAACTGATCCGTATTCAAACTCGCGCTGATGGCTTTGGTCGCATTGTAAAGAATGGCGCGCCGTTCTGCCATTTGACTGAGTTTTTCCTGCGCCCAAATGCGCTCCAAGGCTCCTGCGCAGTGGTTGGCCAGCGCCTTCAACGTTAAAAGAGAATCGTCCGTGTAGGCGTTTCGAACATAGCGTTGAATTGAAAGGACGCCAATTACGCGTCCGCCGCTGCGGATGGGAACGAACATTCCTGAATCTGCGCGGCGGTTCGCGTCGCCGAACATAAATGCCGGGTCAAGATTTGCGGGGGCGTCCGATTGTTTGATGAAACCGTCTTCTGCGATGGCTTTTAACATATTGGGAGACGGCTGCTGGGGAGCAACGTTCAGCAATCGGGTTCGTTGGCCATTGACAACGTCCATTGCCAGAAGCGGGCGCGGCTTGTCGCCCTGTTCGGGGTCGTACAAAAGCACATAACACGCATCCCAACCCAGCAATTCATCGGCGACCTCCATGATGATGGATGCGGCGGTTTCCGCATCCGAGGTCGCACTGAGGCGCTGACCAAGCTGTGCAAATGCGCGTTCTGTCCAATCCAGGGAAATGAGGCCGCCCGTTCTTTGCATTTGAGGAAATTATACGTCCGGAACTGTCTTTTCGGCGTTGCGTTGTCGTAAAGATTCGTACACAATCAACGCCGCGGCAATGGATACATTCAGCGAGTTGACTTTGCCCAGCATTGGAATTTTGACGCGCAAATCGGCCCGGTCCAACCAAAAATCCGTCAGCCCCTTATCTTCGGTTCCCACGGCGACTGCAAGCGGGCCGCGCAAATCCTGACGCGTATATTCGGCCTCCGCCTGCGGCGTTGCCGCCAGGACTTTGATATTATGTTCCTTTAGGAATGCAAATGTATCCCGATTATTCGTTTCGACGGTTGGCACTGTGAACAAGGCCCCGCGCGAAGCGCGCACGACATTTGGATTGTAAATATCGACGCGCGGATCGCAAACCAGCAAAGCGTCCACGCCCGCCGCGTCCGCGGAACGCAGAATGGCGCCGAGATTGCCGGGCTTTTCAAGCGACTCAGCCACAATTATTAATGGCGATTTGTTGAGCCGCAGGTTGGCAAGTGTGATTTTCGGAATTGGGAAAATCCCCAGCCACCCATCGGGATTCTCGCGATAAGATACTTTCTCAAAGACGGCGCGGTTAACGGTAATAATTTCAGCGCTGACGCTGGCAATTTGGCGGGTTGCTAATTCGGGCGCGGTCAGAAGCGTTTGAGGTTTGAATCCGGCGGACAGCGCAAGGTTAATCTCGTCCCAGCCTTCGACCAGCATTAAGCCGTCACGTTGTCTCTGTCTTTTATCCTCGCGCAGTTTGACAATTTGTTTGACGCGTGGGTTTTGCGGGCTGGTGATTTTCATTTTGTGATTTTATCTTTTTTTAGCTTGTTGTGTTATAATGACTATGCGCATAATTTCTGGAGGAGAAAAGATGACCGACTTTTTCATGTATGACAACTTGACCTGGCCCGAGGTGGCTGACCTGCCGCGCGACACGCCATTGATCATTCCGCTGGGCCGTGACTACGACTTGAAATTGCTTGCAGAACAACTATCCAATCCGGCACGCGCTGGGCTTTTGCCAGCCTTCCCATTTGGCTGGCGCGGCAGCGGCTTAGAATTGCCGGATTCGATCCTCGGCGTATATCTCGACAATTTGGCCAATTCATTGCGCGACGACGGCTTCACGCGCGTTTTTGTTTTGACGCCGCAGGATACAATTCGTTTGCCGCACCCTGAACTTCAGATCACGCAGTTCAATGCAGGTCAAAAACAAACCGCCCTGCCCCTCCCGCCTGACAGCGAACGCGGCAAAGTGATTCTGATTCCCATCGGTCACACCGAACAGCACGGCCTGCATTTACCGTTATGCGTAGATACAATCATCATCGAAGCCATTGCTAGAGGCACAGCCGACAAAATCCCTTCGCGCGCCTATGCACTGCCAGTGATGCCTTACGGCGTCAGCACGCATCGCTCCTCATTCGCAGGGACGCTGAACGCGGGCGGACGCGCATTTGAAGATTTCTGGCTGGCCGCGATTGATTTGCTCGCGGCGCGCAGTTTCGACCGCTTTTATTTAATGAGCGGCCACGGCGGAAACACATCGTTCCTTACAAATGTGGTGAAGTACGCCGGCGAACGTCATCGCCGAATCTTTTGCGCCACCGCCTTTCTGCACACGTCCGGCACAATTGGCGCAGCCGCGCTTGAAAAATACCGCACCTCGAAAATCGGCGGAATGGGGCACGCAGGCGAACTGGAGACATCTTTCATGCTTCACCTTCGCCCCGATCTATGCCGCATGGAACGCGTCGTGGACGAGACCGATTTTGTTGCAACACCCTCCTATTACATGGATTGGATCGAGGGCGGATCACTGGTCGCCAATCCGCCATGGGACGACGATACAAAGACCGGCGCGTACGGCGCAGGCAGTCACGCAACGGCAGACAAGGGCCGCTTATGGCTGGAAGCCGCCGTCGAAGAAAAGGTAATGCATGTGGAAGAAATCCATGAACAGCAGGAGCGGCGGGAAAAACGAAGAAGGGAGGGATATGGATTATGGGGAAAGAGCCGGAATCGATGAAAAGATCATTGGGTAAATAGTGAGACGGCCTATTAGTTGAGGCGCTCCCACACCAATGTCACAATGGTTTTTTTCTTTGAAACGTAACCGATTGGATCGGTGCTCAAAATCAAGCGATTGCCTTCAAATTTATAGTGACGCAATTGAACGCTTCCCGTCCAGTTTGGGAAAAGCCCGCCGATAACAAAATGCTTCACAATGCAATGCTCTTCGTCAACTTCATACGTTGAAAAATATGCTTCATAACTTTCATACGCCGCCCGCATTTCCGTCGGCGTGGCGCGGAACTTCGTCGCATCTTTGAAATTGGGCCGTCCCGCCTTCATAATATGCACCGACATATTTCCCGCCGCATCGTAATACAGCCTTCCAATTGGATTCTTTCCATAGATCGGCAGAACGCTTCCGTTTCTGCGGATGGCATCGCACGAGATCAATTTCCAAACGCCCACGAATGGATTTTCCGACATCAGAGTTTTCTCCCGCCCAAAGTATAACAAACCCTCTCCACTTCTCGCCTGAAAATGCGGGATCAATCTCGCGTCACTGCGCTACGGTGTCGGCCAGGGAATTTCGCTGGGACCGTCGTAGCCGTCCACATCTGAAAGATAGATGCGTCCATGCGAAGGCTGGGAACATCCGGTTTCATCTGTGATGACAATCGTTGAATCAAATGCGCCAATGGGGGTGAACACAATCCGGCCTTTTTGACAGGTCCAAAGTTCGACCAGCCAATACGGACTATCCGTACTTTCCCGCATTCCGGGCGGAATGGGCGTTGTGAAATCCCACGATATTGTGACTTGATCGCCATCACGCCCTGCAAATACACCGGCCGGCGGGGGATAGTTTGGAGATTTGGGCAATGGCGATTTATCGGGATAAGCCGGCTCCAGCAAAGCAGGATCGCCTGCCACTTTCATGTTTTGTGCGTTAATCCAGCATGGGTTGGGAAGCCGGGCAAACATGTTTTGAACGTAGAGCCACGTGCCTTTTGTGTTCACGTTGATCCCTACCACATCCAAATTACTGCCCGCCTTAAGGCCATATTTATACAAGTACATCGCACCGGGACCATAAAAACAGGCTGATGATTCAAGCACTGTTCCAGTTAGAATGGCGTAGGTCGGCGTTGCTGAAGGCGTAAACGTTGGCGTGACAGTTGGGGAAGGCGTTTCGGACGGCGGAACGGTGGCGGTGACAGAGGGGGCAAATGTTGGTGTGGACGACAATGTGGGCGTAAAGCTCGAAGTAAGCGCCACCGAGGGCGTCGCCGTGTGCTGTCGAGGAAAAGAAGGCAGGCCAAAAACATTTGCCGCGGCGATCAGCGCCATTAGAACAATCAGAACGAATCCGCCTCCGATGAACCAGGATCGCCCCGCGCTCCCGGAGCGTTTTATTTGTATTTCCGGCGCGGCGCCTGATCCCAGCAAATCAAGGTTATGCTGCGTGTACGCGGCCCCGGCAGAATCGCCGATCGCTTTGCGAAGCTGGAGGGCTCGTTCCAAATTTCGTCTTGCAGAATCCAAATCGCCGAAGCCGATCTCCGAAGTTCCCATTTGATGAAGCGCCCAGCCCTCGACCGCGTCGTCGCCCAAAACGGCGGCGGCCTGATAAACTTCAACAACGAGATGATGCCAGGCG
>JBHORD010000031.1:0-11184 GCA_042408355.1 Anaerolineales bacterium | reverse complement strand
GACAACAATCTGCTTTCGCTCAACATGCAGCCGATATGGCTTCGTCATTTGTTCGAAGTGCTTCAACACGACCTGCAGTCCGTGATCCACGAGCGGCATCTGGATTTGAAGATCGAACCCTTTGAAGGAAGCGAAACTTGGATTTACGCCGATTCAGAGCGCCTGTATCAAGCCTTCTACAACGTGCTGACCAACGCCGTCAAATACACCCCGGATTACGGAAAGATCACCGTGGACGGACGCATGCTTCCCGGCTTTATCGAGATCATCGTATCCGACACCGGCATCGGAATTCCCCCGGAAAATCAAGCCCTCATCTTTGAAAAATTCGGCCAGGTCGGGCGCGCCAACCTGCATTCCAGCGGAAAGACAAAATTCAAGGGCGGAGGCCCGGGGCTTGGATTGCCGATTACGCGTGGTATCATCGAAGCGCACGGTGGAACGATCTGGGCCGAGTCGCCCGGTTACGATGAAGAGAAATTTCCCGGCTCCAAGTTCCACATCCTGATCCCCGCCCGCACCGAACCGACCGATCCGAAGGTCGCAAAGCTTTTCGGGAAACTGGAGAAAACGCGATCTGAATCCGATGGCAAAGAGAATCCCCCAACCGACACAACCGCCGCGTGAGCGCGCCTTTTTAGTCGGCGTGGAAATCCACCAGCAAAAAAACAATTTATCGCTTGAAGATTCGCTCACTGAACTTGCCCTGCTTGCAGATACAGCCGGACTGGAAGTCGTGGGCCAATTAACGCAAAAGCTCGATCACCCGCACGTTGAAACTTATATCGGTCCCGGAAAAGTCGAAGAGTTAAAAGCGCTGGCAGAAGCGACGCTGGCGCAAGTGGTCGTCTTCGACGACGAACTTTCGCCGCGCCACCAGCGCGAACTCGAAAAGGCATTGGGGGCAAATGTCCGCGTGCTCGACCGCACGGCTTTGATTCTCGACATCTTCGCCCAGCACGCGCACACCGCGGAAGGAATGCTGCAAGTCGAACTGGCGCAGTACGAATACTTATTGCCGCGGCTGACCGGAGCATGGACGCATCTTGCGCGGCAGGCCGGCGGCGGAGGCGGACGAACCGGATCAGTCGGCGGCGTGGGCTTGCGCGGCCCCGGCGAAACACAACTGGAAGTGGACCGGCGCGCCATCCGGACGCGTATCGCCCATCTCAAGCGCGAACTGGAAAAGGTCCGCGCGCACCGCATGAGATACCGCGCTCAGCGCAAACGCTCGCGCATTCCAACCGTGGCATTGGTTGGGTACACCAACGCCGGCAAATCCACCTTGCTCAATCGGCTGGCAAAAGCGGACGTCTATGTTGCGAATCAGTTGTTCGCCACACTCGATCCGACCACGCGCCGCATCGAATTATCGGGCGGTTATCAAGCTTTATTAACCGACACCGTTGGCTTCATTCAAAAACTGCCGACCACGCTGGTCGCCGCGTTCCACGCCACGCTGGAAGAAATCACCGAAGCCGATTTGCTTCTGCACGTGGTGGATATATCGCATCCGAACGCCTTGAATCAATTTCAATCGGTGCAAAAAACACTGGAAGAGATCGGCGCGGGACACATCCCAACCGTCACGGCATTGAACAAAATAGACCGCCTCAGCCAGCCTCAGGTCGCGCGCGGGACGGTGCGACAATATCCCAAAGCGGTCGCGATTTCAGCGCGCAAAGGAATCGGACTTGTCGAACTATTGGAAATGATCAAAAAAGAATTGTATGAAACCTATGTGCCGATCCTGGTTCGATTGCCCTATCAACAAGGCGCGCTGATCTCATTGTTCCATGAAGCCGGTCAGGTGGAACGCATCGAACACGAGCGCGGCGGCGTGCTGATGCAGGGACGCATCCCCGGCCGGCTTGCCGCGCAGTTCTCGCCATGGCAGGCGTCTGAGAATCAACCCGAACACGAAGAGGAAATCTAATGTCCAAATTACTCGATTGGCTTTCAGAATATCTCGCTCATCGCAAGGGGTTGCTCCCCATTATCGGGATCGTGCTTATCGCAATCAATCTTGTTCTACAATTTTTGATTTCGCCGCTCGGTCCATTGGGCTGGCTTGTAACCAGCAATCTTTTGCTTCACATCGGATTGATCGCCGCCATCTTCGGATTGATGCTGGCATGGGCGTTATAAAAACAGACGCGAACGAAAGCAGATTCTGGTCTTGGTTGTTAGCGGCCGGGTTAATCGCCGGCCTTATTTTGCGTTTTTATCTCGCCGGCTTCGCGCAGATGCCGGGGCATGGCGACTCGGCGTTTTATTACACGGTGGCGAAAAACATCGCCAGCGGCCGCGGCCCGGTCGTTGATTACATCGTTTATTTCTTCAGCGGACTTCTGCCGCTTCCGCATTATGCCGGCGATTTTTGGAATCCGACCGCCTCGTTTCTGATTGCCATCCCGATGATTTTGTTCGGCAGGACGATTTCCAGCGCGTTGATCGCTCCAATTATCGCGGGCGTCGTCCCGGCGATTGCCGGATATTTGGCGGGAAAATATTTTTCCGGCTCGGTCAAGATCGGCACCCTGACTGGCATTCTGACGTTCTTCTCGCCCTTTCAGGTATGGTTTTCGACCACAACCGAAGCCATCATTTTCGCGGGCGCGTTCGGCGCAATCTCAATTTATTTCATGATGAGGGGATTCAAAGAGCCAAAATATTTTCTTCTTGCCGCCCTCTTCACCGGACTTGCGAACCTGATTCGCCAGGATGATATTCTGCTTTTAGCCACGCTCGTAATTTGCATTTTGTTCGCCTCGAGAAGCTGGAAAAATAAAATCACGATCGCGGCCGCGGCAATCGGAATCCATCTATTGGTTTTGTCGCCGTTGATGATCATGAATTACACGCAACTGCACGCATTCTTCCCGCCCGGTCCTGCAAAAACGGCATTCCTGACGACTTATGAAGATTTTCACTCCTATGGAAAGGAAATTGATTGGCGGACTTTGCGCGCCGCTTTTGGCATCATCGGCATTATCAGCCGCCGATGGCATACCGCGCTGGAGAACCTCAATCAGGTCAATTATTTTCTTGATCCCGTTTTTACCGTGCTGTTTTTTATCTCGCTCGCCAATGCGCTTTTGATACGCCGCGATCAGAATAAACTTTTACTCCTTGTTCCGGCTTCGCTTTTCGCAATTTTTGAATATCTGTTTTACACCATCGTCGCCAGTTTTTCAGGTCCCGGCTCGCTGATCAAGAGCCTGGGCATACTCATGCCGTTCATCTGTCTGCTGATTGTGGATTTCCTCGCCAATTATTTGCGTCCCAAATTGTTGCTGGCCGGAGCCGTGATCCTTCTTTCTGCCTATGGAGGCCGTCAAGGGTTCATGGCAAATTACAACTCGACAACCTACTACAACCGCGTTTATCAAGAATACAAAATTGTGAAATCCATCATCTTGAAGGATGCGGCTCGTCAGGGAATGGACATAAACAATATTACCGTTTTAGCGCGGAATACGTGGGACGTTTACGAAGGCACAGGTTTCAAAACAGTCATGGTCCCAAACAACGACATCAACACCATTGTCTTTGTCGCCCGGCATTATGACGCACGATATATCCTGCTTCCGGCCCTGCGTCCGCAATTGGATAAGATCTACAACAATACAACGCCCGACCCACGGTTCACGTGGGTCGGCTCTGTGCCAAATACGGATATAAAGATTTTTAGAATCAACTTCAATCCATAACCAGGTCGGAGCCAGACCGTAAGCAACTCCGACCTCGTTATAGGTTCTCAAATCTTCGGTCCTGCTTCAACGACCTCCTGCGGCGTATGATCTTCAAACTTCTTGAAATTCTCGATGAACCGCGCCGCAAGGTCGCGATAGCGTTTCTCGTATTCCTTTTTATCCGGCCATGAGCCGGCGGGATCGAGGATCTCGCCCGGCACATCGGGACACTGAGTTGGGACTTCAAAACCAAAGATGGGATCGGTTTTATATTTGACCTTATCCAGTCTTCCATTCAACGCCGCGGAAAGCAGGGCGCGCGTGTATTTGATGCTGATGCGTTTGCCCACCCCATAAGGTCCGCCAACCCATCCCGTATTGACCAACCAGCATTTGACGTTATATCTTTCAATCTTACGCTTCAGCAACTCCGCGTATTTATACGGATGATGCACCATGAAGGGGCCGCCAAAACAAGCCGAGAACGTGATCTCCGGTTCATCGCGCAGACCGACTTCCGTTCCGGCGATCTTGGACGTATAGCCCGAAATGAACTGATACAACGCCTGATTCGGAGTCAGCCGCGCGATGGGCGGCATGACGCCGGAGGCATCGCACGTCAGAAAGATTACGTTCTTCGGATGCCCCGCCTTCTTTTCTGGAACAGCGTTATCAATGAACTCAAGCGGATAGGAAGCGCGCGTGTTTTCCGTCAACGTATCATCATCGAGATCAATATAACGCGTCACCGGATCGAAAACCACATTTTCGAGAATCGTTCCGAATCTTTTGGTCGTCGCATAAATTTGGGGTTCAGCGGCCGCGGAAAGACCGATGACTTTTGCGTAGCATCCGCCTTCAAAGTTGAAAACGCCGTCGTCGCTCCAGCCATGTTCGTCGTCCCCGATGAGGCGGCGCGCGGGATCCGCCGACAGCGTGGTCTTGCCCGTTCCGCTGAGTCCAAAGAACAGCGCCACATCGTCCGGGTCGGTCGGGCCGACGTTTGCCGAACAGTGCATCGAAAGCACGCCTTCGAGCGGAAGCAGATAATTCAAAATCGTGAAGACCGATTTTTTGATCTCGCCCGCATATGCCGTATTGCCAATGAGCGCAAGCTTCTTTTCGAACGATAAACAAATAAACGTCTCGGTTGCCGTATGATCCAACGCCGGCATTCCCTTGAAAGATGGCAGGGCAATGATTGTAAAATCTGGAATGAAGCGTTTATATTCTTCGAGCGATTGCGGAGGAAGGAACATGTTGCGGACGAACATGCTATGCCACGCAAGTTCCGTCACAATGCGAATCGGCAGGCGGTAATTCTCGTCCGCGCCCGCGTACAAATCCTGAACGAATACATCGCGTCCCTGCAGAAATCCCAACATGCGGTCATACAGGATTTCGAATTTCTCCGGCGCAAACGGGCGGTTATATTGCCCCCACCAAACATGTCCTTCGCTCGAAACTTCGCGCACGATGAATTTATCAGATGCGGAGCGCGCAGTATGTTTGCCGGTATTCGCCACAAACGGCCCCCCCAAAGTCGTCGCTCCCTCGCTGCGAAAAACGGCTTCTTCATACAAAGCTTCGGTCGGCAAATTCCAATAAGCCAGACGCAAATTGCCAATGCCATGATTCGAAAGGTTGTAATCGGCTTTTCGAATTTGAGCAATGCTCTCGGCTGGTGTTTTGATGTTCAAAATATTATTCATGATTTGATTCTCCGATGATGCATCCGCGTTTCAAGCAAACTCAATGCCTGACGCTGAATCACATCCAATCCCTCACCATCTTTTTGTCGCCAATATAAATTTCATTGGGGCTGGTCGGATCGAGCGCCCATTTGATGCGCGCAATCCCCTCGGTTACATCCTTCACCGTCCCGCTGAACGACAAACGGATGTGGCCCTCCATCCCAAACTCCCTGCCGGGAACCGTCACAACCAGCGCCTTCTTCAACAGGAACTTCGACAATTCCACCGAGCTGGTATTGAAGGCGCGCAGATCCGGCAGCGCGTAGAACGTCCCATCGGGCGGGATGAGGCGCGCGCCGTTGAACGATTTCATTTCTTGCAGTAACACGTCGCGGTTATTTTGGATTTGCAAACGCAGCGCTTCCACCACGGACTGCAAACCGTTCAGCGCGCCTTCCGCCGCCGCCTGGCTGACGGGGCTCACGCCCGATGTCGTCTGCGCGGTGACGTTGGTCATCACCCGCACAAGTTCGCGCGGCCCCACCACCCATCCCACGCGGAAACCGGTCATGCCGTAAAGTTTAGCCACGCCATTGACAATGATGATGTGCGAATTCTCAATATCCTTTTGCGTGAAGCGCGTGGCCGGGACAGCTTCCTTCCCATCGAACGTCAGTTTGTGATAGATGTCGTCACAGACAAGATAAATGCCCTTTCGCTCACAAAAATCAACCAGCTTTTGAATCAAGCCGGGCGGATAAATCGCGCCGGAAGGGTTATTCGGGCTGTTGACTATGATCGCCCGCGTGTACGATGTGACCGCTTTTTCAATATCTTCAAACCGCGGCGTGAACGTCCCGTCTTCGGGCGTGACGATGACCGGACGCCCCATGCACATCTTGATGATCTCGGGATATGAAACCCAGTACGGCGCAAGGACAATCACCTCATCCTGGGGGTTCAGGATGGAATAAAAAATATTGAAGAGCGATTGCTTGGCGCCATTGGTAACGATCACGTTCTCCGGCGCGGCAAGGCGGTCGTAATTCTCCTCCGTGTAACGGATAATGGCTTTCTTCAACGAAGGCACACCGTCTGCCGGAGTGTACTTCACTTCGCCGCTCATCAGCTTCGCGGCGGACGACAAAATCGCATTGATGGGCGTTTTGTTTTTCGGCTCACCGATGCCCAGATGAATCACCGCTTCACCGCGCTCGCGCAGTAAGCGCGCTTCCTCGTTCAGCGCCAGCGTCGGCGATTCGGCAATTTCGCTGGCAAGTTTACTCAACTTCATTTTTTGATTCTCCTTATTTCCTCATCCCTTCGCCTCTCTCCCCAAACGTTTCCCGAGCCTGTCGAAGGATTGGGCGAGGCAACGGGCAGAGAGGCGATGGAAAAATAAAATCTGGTCAGGGCTTCCTGACCAGATAAAATTCGATCACTTACAAAAACAGAACCGCGTCCACCATTGCGGCAACGTTGACAACCGTAATGTCAGAACAATTGCTCACGCCGCAATTATACTATAAGGCACAATTCACTACTCCAGCGCGGCAAAATCAGAGGGATTGCCAAGCGGGTACCCAACCGCCGACGGTGCAATGCGGCGGATCAAGCCAATCAAGACATTCCCCGTTCCCACCTCGACGAAATTCGTGACGCCCTGTTCCGCCAAAAGTTGAACCGACTCCACCCAGCGGACGCGCGATTGCATTTGCGATTGAACATCCACGCGCAAATCCGCGGCGGACTGCATGGCTTTGGCGCTCACATTTCCGACAATTCGAATCTTCGCGTCTTTCACGCCCGCCGCGTTGACCGCTTCGTTCCATTCATCTTGAATCGAAGCCATCAGCTTTGAATGCGCGGCGATTGAAACCGCCAGCGGAATGGCGCGCTTTGCGCCGGCGGCCTTTGCGCCGGCGACAGCGCGTTCCACTGCGGCCTTCGCGCCGGAGATGACCACCTGCCCCGGAGAATTATCGTTGGCCACTTGCACAGATTCGCCTTCGCGGCTCGCTTCGGCGCAGACCTTTTCAAGCGCGGCAATATCGAGTCCCATAATCGCGGCCATGCCGCCGGGATTCATTTCACCAGCTTTCTTCATCAACTCGCCGCGCCTGCGGACGAGGCGCAAGCCCGATTCGAAAGATAACGCCTCCGCCGCGGCGAGAGCCGACAACTCGCCGAGAGAATGCCCGGCCAGCGCGGCCGGCACAAAGTTCGGGTGAAGCTGCGCAAAGACTCTGAACGAAGCGATCGAATGAACGAACAAAGCCGGCTGGGTGTTGATCGTGTCATTCAGTTCCGTATCCGGCCCATCCCACATGGTTTTGGAGAATGGAACATGGAGGATGGAATCAGCCTCTTCAAAAGTTTGTTTTGCTATCGAATATTGCGCGGCAAGATCGCGTCCCATCCCAACCGCTTGCGAACCTTGTCCCGGAAAAACAAATGCTGTTGTTCTTGCATCAAGTTTCATTACTGACTCCTGATGGTCGAGTAGTGGCGCAAGGCGACACGTATCGAGACCATCATCTGATAGGTGGTTTCAATATGGCGGGAAAACGCTGCCTACTCAACCGCCATCCTCGTTATTAAACACAAACGAGCCGTGTTCGTCACGGCTCGCTGCAAATTACTCGGGATTTTGTTTTTCTTTTTTGACCTCGAACACTTCGCGCCCCTGATAATATCCACAGTTCGGACAGACTGTATGCGGCAATCGCATTTGCCCGCAATTTGGGCAGACTACCAGGTTGTGAGCCTGCAGTGCATCGTGAGCGCGGCGGCGGTCGCGGCGGCCCTTTGAATGTTTGCGCTTGGGATGTGGCGTCATAACTTTCTCCTTTACATGCAATGGACGGGCGCATGCCCGTCCAACAATTCCTAACGAAGCGGGCAGATTATAGCGGCATCAGCCAGTGACGTCAAGCCTGAAACGTTGTAAAATCGTTTTCATGGAAGTGCAAATCGCAGTCGCGAAAATCAACAAATACGCCACGCCCGAAAGCGGCGATACGCTCGAAGTTGTCGAACGCCCCAACGGCGGGCTTTCGGTTGTATTGGCTGATGGACAAACCTCCGGGCTGGGCGCGAAAGCCGTTTCCATGATGGTGGTCCGCAGAGTCATCGGTTTGCTTGCGGAGGGCGTGCGCGACGGCGCGGCCGCGCGCGCCGCATCCGACGCATTGTTTACCGAGAAAAAGGGCAAAGTCATCTGCACGCTCAATATCGCCTCTGTGGATTTGCACAGCGGCACCATCGTTCTCACGCGCAACAACCCCGCGCCGATCTTCATCTGCCGCGGCGATAAAGCCGATTGCCTTGAAGCCGAAAGCGTTCCGCTTGGAACGTCGCGCGATGTGCGTCCGGTCATCACCGAGCTTGAAATCGAAACCGGCATGACAGTTGTGATTTATACAGACGGATTGATGAACGCCGGCATACGGCGCGGCCAAAGCATGGATATATGCGAAGTCATCCGATCTTTGCTGGACGAACAAGAGCCGACGCCGCAGGAGCTGGCCGATGCGCTGCTCGCCTATGCGGTCAAACTGGACGAGGGGCGGCCCGCCGACGACATCAGCGTTCTCGTCCTGAAAGTTGTTCCGCGCAACGGCGACGAAGTCCGCCGTATGACCGTGCGCCTTCCCATTTCGTCATGAACGATAAGGACGAGCCCGACAGGAAACAATTGCTGATCGGCGTGGTCGGGCCGTGCGGCTCCGGAAAGTCAACATTGATTGCCGGCCTGGAAAAGAAGGGATTCAAATGCCGCCACATCGCACAGGAACATTCTTACGCCCCAAGCATGTGGAGGAAAATCGCAAACCCCGATTTGCTGGTTTTTTTGGACGCTTCATTTGAGACCTGCACCCGGCGCCGCCGGCTGAACTGGATGAAAGCCGATTACGAAGAACAACTGCGCCGCCTGTCTCACGCCCGCCAGCATGCGGATTTGCTCGTCAAAACCGACGCGCTGACCATAAATCAAGTGCTGGAACAGGTTGCCGCCTTTCTCAAATCAAAGACTTCCGGCTCATGAAGCGCGGACTTTCTTCCTCCATTTTTCACTGACAACCGAACGCTTTCAGAGTATAATCACGCCGCGCCAGCCCAGAGCTGGCATTTTTATGGTTCAAATTACGGAACCACCTTGGTTTGGACTGCTGAACCGAAGGGGTTCAAAACGCAAACCTTTTCGATGGAGTGACGCATGACTCGTAGCCGCAACAGATGGCTGATTGTGATCGCCGTGCTGGTGATTTTTTCGCTTTGGGTGGATCTCAGCAACAACATCACAATCATGAATCCTTTCACTGACAAACCCCTCATAAACAAAAACACACAACTTCAACTTGGGCTTGATATCCGGGGCGGATTGCAAACCCTGCTTCAGGCAGATGTCGCCAATTGCTCCAGCGTGGATCCGGGCGCGTTGGATGTGACGCGGCAAATCCTCCAGAACCGCGTCAACGCTCTCGGCATCAGCGAAATCACGATGCAGACCGCCGGCAACTGCCGCATCATCGCGGAATTTCCCGGCGTCACCGATTCGCAGCAAGTCAACGACTCATTGCAACAGACGGCGCTCCTGGAATTCGTGGACATGGGCAACAATCCATTGCCCGTGGGTTCAACGGTTGTAACTGATTATGAGCCTTCAGCCGCCGGCGTACAACCGAGCGCAACCTCCGCCGCACCGACGGCCACTGTTGTACCGACCGAGACGGCGACACCGGAAGTGACTGCAACCCCTGAAGCAAGTGCACCCCCCGGAGCGACGCCGACTCCTGCCGCCCCCCCAAAGGTTTATCACACTGTGATGACCGGAGCCGACCTCGATACGGTCAGCGTGCAGGCAGGGACATTGGGCGGTCAATATGAGATAGCATTTACGCTGAAGCCCAACGGCACAAAAGTCTTTGGCGATTACACCTCCACACACGTCGGTCAATATTTGGCCATCGTGCTGGACAAAAAAGTGATTTCCGCGCCAGTTATCAACAGCGCCATCACAGGCGGACAAGGCGTGATCCAGGGCAACTTTACGCAAGATTCCGCCAACGCGCTGGCAGTCCAGTTGCGATATGGTTCGCTTCCCGTCCCGGTGAAGATTGTGGAGAGTCAAACCGTTGGCCCGACCCTCGGCGCCGACTCGGTTCGCAAGAGCGTTCTCGCAGGCGCCATCGGCCTCGCTGTGGTCATTCTCTTCATGGCGCTTTACTATCGCCTGCCGGGGATCATCGCCGACCTTGCGCTCGTGACCTATGCCATTCTTTCTTTGATGATCTTCAAAATGGTCGGTTTCACGCTGTCCCTGCCGGGCATCGCCGGTTTCATCTTGAGCATCGGCATGGCCGTAGACGCAAATGTCCTTATCTTTGAACGCATGAAAGAAGAACTGCGCGCAGGCCGCAATCTTCAGCAGGCCATTGATCTCGGCTGGAGCCGCGCCTGGCCATCCATTCGAGACTCGAACACGTCAACGCTTATCACTTGTGTCATTCTATATATCTTCGGCAATGCGTACGGCGCCAGTATCGTAAAAGGTTTCTCGATCAACCTTGGACTCGGTGTGCTGGTTTCTTTGTTCACCGCGGTGGTGGTGACGCGCATTTATCTGCATCTTGTGCTGGACAATATAAAGATGAGCGAGCATCCGCGCTGGCTCGGGCTTTAGGAGCAAGGCATGAACATCATCAAGAATCGTTATCTCTACTTTCTAATCTCGCTTCTGGTTATCGTGCCGGGCATCGTTTTTATGATCCTGCACTGGACCAGCACCGGTC
>JBHORD010000030.1:0-4276 GCA_042408355.1 Anaerolineales bacterium | reverse complement strand
CCCTGCCCGCTTCGGATATAAAACCGCTTCGTTCGGACCCGGAGCCGGCGGACATCCCCAAAAGAGAGGATCGCCCCCGAAGTCTTTTATCTGCCATCCGCACCGATGTTTGGTCCACGCCTTTTCGAAATGTCCTGCTGGTGTTGGCGGGCTTTCATCTCGCGCAATATCTGGCTTTGCCGGTGTTTCCGCTGTATCAAGTCAACCAATTGCATCTCACGGACGATCAGATTGGAATCGGCTCGGCGTTATTTTACGTGGTGGTCTTGTTCGGCTCCACTCAACTTCGACGCGTGGTTCAGCGGCTGGGACATCGAAATATCACCGCGCTGGGCGTCTTCGGCATGGGACTGTATCCGTTCCTGTTGGCGCTCTCGCGCAGCGCATTGCATTTTTACGGCGTATCCGCCATCGGCGGTTTGAGCTGGTCGCTGGCGGGCGGCGCGTACGCAAACTATTTACTCGAATGCATCCCCGCGCATGATCGTCCAGCATACCTCGCCTGGTACAACGTGATACTGAACGCCTGTATTTTGATTGGTTCATTGGTCGGCCCGCTGATCGCAAATGGAATCGGTTTGGTCCCTGCACTGTTTGTTTTTGCAGGTGCGCGTGCGCTGGCGGGCATTGCCATCTGGAAATGGGGATGATCAGGCAGTCCCCGCAGTTCAAATTCGGTTGTGTTAGAATGACTTTGTATGGCTGAAAACGTCAAAGTTGTGGCCACCAACCGCAAAGCCGGTTTCGAATATTTCCTGCTCGAAAAATTCGAGGCGGGTTTATCTCTGCAAGGCAGTGAGATCAAATCCATCCGCGCGGGACAGATGAGCATCGCCGAATCGTATGTGGACATCGAAGACGGAAAGAACGCCTGGCTGATCGAAGCGCACATCGCGCCGTATGAGCAAGCCAGCCGCTTCAACCACGATCCGAAGCGCAGGCGCCGTCTGCTCCTGCACAAGAAACAAATCCGCGAATTGTGGAACGCTGTCCGGCAAAAGGGTATGACCATTGTCCCGACGCGCGTGTATCTCAAGAACGGCCGCGCCAAAATCGAGATTGCGCTGGCGCGCGGCAAGAAAGCCTATGATAAACGCGCCGCAATCGCCAGGCGCGATCAAGCGCGCGAAATGGAACGCGAATCAAGAGTGAGATAACTGGCGTTATTCGCGGTTAAAAAATAAATTGCAAGGCACTTCGCGTCAATGCGGTTGGACGATCGAGAGGGCTACACCTGCGAGGCAAAAATGAAACAGCCTTACACTATCGGCGGCATCAATCTTTTGGCAGAAGAAGAAAAACGCAAAATCTATTGTGATTTGATACCGCGCGAACTGCTCGAACGCTTCAACATACCGCCTACCTTTGTCGATTCACAGGGACGTTCGCTGATTCGCGCCAAATGGGCGCCGGGGAATCCGTCCGCTGAACTGGCGCTCTTCCATCAAGCGGATTTTCCCGACCCAATCCTTTACGGTCATCTGACCGATACAATAAGCGGTCAGATCCACATCCTTTTGTATATTTTGAACGACCCCGATTCGCCCCGCTTCGATGTGGATAAAATGCCGGATGGCCGCCCGACCAGGTTCGGGACCGAACTGCGAAACCTCGAAGCCGAGAAAGCCGCTCTCGAAGCGGGACTCGCTCCAGGTCAGATTCGACGCGGGCTGCGCCTGTTGCGTCCCGCCATCATCGCATTCGAGAACTTCGTCGAGGAGCTCGGCCACGATCTATTTTTCACTGAACCGCTGTACTATCACAATGCGGTCATTTTCGAACGTTACGGCTTTGCTTATCAGCAGGGACGCAAATTGATGGAGCGCATTCATGCCGGTTTTTTGCCCGGCGGCGACCTGGTGAAAAGACTCGACGGCTCTCCATTCCGTCCTCATGAAGCGGTCAACAGCATCCGCCTGCGCTCGTGGGCCATTCATGACGGGATTCTCGGCGAACCTTTTACAAATGTGACGATGTATAAACGCGTCGGAAAACATGCCGGAGTCAGCACTACAGAAGATACAAAATGGTAAGAAATGTTCCGCCCCGCGCGGACGCAATTGCCCCTCCATGTTCCGGTATGAATTGCCGCCTGAGGCGGATTTGACAGATTGTCCGCTTTGGAACGCAAACTGATTTCATCTGACTTCGCTCAAGCCATGCAGGCGCAATATCATCCCATTCAATGATATAATGATTGCGCATCCGAGAAAATGACGGGTTGACTGCCAGTCCTTTTACCAGGCTGGCAGTTTGCTTTTTTTTGCAGCGAATCAAGGAGACACAAATGGAATTCCAGATCGGCGATCGAGTGGTGCATTGCACCTACGGGTTGGGCCAGGTGCTGGCTATCGAGGAACAAGTCATCAACAATAACGTTGTTCTTTGTTACGAGGTGCAGATCGCAGATCTTTCCATCTGGATTCCCGCCAATGAAAATCTGAAGAGCCGCCTGCGCTTTCCCATCAGCCCGGCCGAGTTAAAGAAACTATTTCTCATCCTTTCGGGTCCCGCAGAAAATCTACCGGATGACCGCCGCAACCGCAATCTCCAACTGCGCGAGACGCTGAGAGACGGCAAAACCGAATCGCTTTGCAAGGCGCTTCGCGATCTTTATGCTTATCGGCGGACGCATTCTACATGGAACGAATATGACAGCGAAATGATAAAGCGGGTGGAAAATCTGTTGATCAGGGAATGGAGCTTCGCCCTTTCTATTCCTCCTCAACAGGCTAACGAAGAACTGCATAAGCTGTTGTCGCACACAACGTAGGCATTCAACAAAAATCATCAGCCGGCGGCAAGGGAGACATAATGTTTTTGATCTTGCTGTTTTTAATGGGAAAGCCATCTTCAACCACAAAGGCTTACACTCCGGTCCGTCTGTCGGCCGGACGTCCGTTCCCAACGCTGGCGCTTCTTTCATGAAATAACGCGCAAAATGACTTTGAAAGTGTTATCCTTGTTGTCGTTCACTGAAGAAAGACAAACGATTCGACACACGGATACACGCCAACCTCATGGACCTGTTCACCCATCTACGGCAAAAAAGCCGTGAGACCTTCTCCTCCTTATATGTCCGCAATTACCGCCTTTATTACATCGGACAGATCATTTCCACTTCCGGCACATTTATGCAGTCGGTGGCGCAGGCGTGGCTCGTGCTACAGCTTACCAACTCCGGCACGGCATTGGGCATTGCCAGCGCGCTGCAATACATTCCCATCCTGATATTGGGTCCGTATGGCGGAGTGATTGCGGATCGCTTTTCCAAACGAAAAATTCTTTACTTCACGCAGACTGCCGCCGGCATTCTGGCTCTGATCCTCGGCGCGTTGGTCGCGGCGAATTTGGTCAAAGTGTGGATGGTTTACATCCTTGCCTTCGGACTGGGCATGGTTAACGTGTTCGACAATCCCGCCCGCCAGACGTTTTATATCGAACTGGTCGGGCCGGACAACCTCCGCAACGCGGTTACGTTATATTCGACTCTGGTCAATCTAGCGCGCGTCATCGGGCCTGTACTGGCTGCGGCGCTCATTGCGGAATTTGGTTTGGCGCCTTGCTTCATCATCAATGGGATTTCCTATGCGGCTGTGGTGATCATGCTGGCAATGATGCGATCCAGCGAATTGATCCTCACGCCTCCTGCGCCGCGCACCAAGGGACAGATTCGGGAAGGCCTCAAATACGTTCTTTCCACACCTGTGATCGGCACTACTTTGTTGATGATGGCGTTCATTGGAACACTCACGTACGAATTCCAGGTCAGCCTGCCGCTAATCGCACAGCTTACGTTCAAAGGCAATGCAGGCAGTTACGCGTTTCTCACCGCTTCGATGGGATTCGGCGCGGCGTTCGGCGGAGTTTTCTTTGCGGGCCGCAAAGGAATTCAACCCTACAGAATCATCGCTTCCTCCTTGTTATTTGGGCTGACGGTATTAGCCGCAGCATTTATGCCAACTCTGCCGCTCACGGGGCTGGCGCTGGTATTCGTAGGTATCGCTTCGATTAATTTCTCTTCGCTCGGCAACAGCATCCTGCAATTGGAAAGTACGCCGCAAATGCGCGGACGTGTCATGTCTTTCTGGTCAATTGCTTTTCTCGGTTCGACCACCGTCGGCGGTCCAATCGTGGGATGGTTTGCCCAAGTTGCCGGGGCGCGCTGGGGACTGGCAATCGGCGGATTCGCGGCTTTGGTTGCCGCCGCGCTGGGGGCTGTCAATTTGCGCAATGTGCGAACGGACAAGCCGGTTACCACACAACACAATGATAC
>JBHORD010000024.1:0-1783 GCA_042408355.1 Anaerolineales bacterium | reverse complement strand
CTGCGCCCATCACTTCGCCGCAAACCACTGCCCCGTAAACGAACCCCGATCCCAGCGCGCCGCCCTGGGCGGTCGTAACCTGAATCGCCACCACGCCCGGAATGGCGTTTTGATACAAAGCCACCAGCGCGTCCTGCGCGGCCGCCGGATTGGCCGGCGCCTGAACCTGAATCGGAGGCTGACCCGATGATTGAGGCGCATTATTCGTTTGCGGGGCAGTGGTTTGCGGCGAAGTGATGGGCGCAGTACCCAACTGGCATGCCATGGCGGCAAGCACAATGACCGCCAGCCCGATGAGAATTCGATTTTTTTTCATCTATTATTTCTCCTTATGAAATGTGGCCGCCCTTTATGATTTCCGGCGAGCCGCTTTTTCTATCAACGATTTTTGCTCTGACGACAACTGCTTTGGGATTTGTACCTTCACGCGCACGAATAAATCTCCTTTTTGCGCGCTTTTCACGCGCGGCATGCCGCGTCCCGCCAGACGAATGATCTGATCGGGCTGCGTGCCTGCCGGAATTTTCAACTTGACCTTGCCTTCCATGGTTTCGACCTCGGCTTCGCCGCCGAGCATGGCGGTGAACACATCAATCGTTGTGGCTGTTTTTAGATCGTCGCCCTCACGTTCGAAGCGCGGATCATCGGCGACGTTGATCACCAGATAAAGATCGGATCCATCGGGAGCCGCGCCGGCCGCGCGCACCTTCGAGCCGGTCTTGACTCCCTTTGGGATTCGAATTTCAAGCCGCCGTCCGTTGCTGTTGAATGTGCGCGTCGTGCCATTATACGCTTCCTGCAAACTGATGGTCACGGGCTGTTGATAAGATGGCATGGGGCGCGTGCGCGCGCTGGTTCCCACGCCGCCGCCCATCCCGCCAAAGATCGAACGGAAGAAATCCGAGAACGCGCCTTCGCCAAACAGATCGTTCAAATCCTCGTATTCGACGCGCACGCTCCCGCCCGGCTGTCCGCTGAACCATTGACTCCAATCGAAATCGCCGGGACCGCCGCCGCGCTGCTGCCAGCTCGAATAGGCGCTGCCGAGCTGATCGTAACGGGCGCGCTTCTGCGGATCGCTCAGCACCTGATACGCCTCATTGATCTCCTTGAACTTCTCCTCGGCTTGTTTGTTGCCGGGGTTGCGGTCAGGATGATATTGCATCGCCAGTTTACGATAGGCTTTGCGAATCTCATCGGCGCTGGCGGAACGCTCCACACCTAAAATCTTGTAGTAATCCTTGTATTCCATCGGTGCAAATTCTATGCGTTTTACCCATGCCGGGCAAGCGCGCAAAAAACCATCTAACGCAATTCTAACCTCAGTTATACTTACCTGGCTCTCATCTTTGCACGCAAATTCTGGCTGGAGCATGGTGTTCGAACTACTTTATATCACTTCCACATGAACAAAGGATGACGAACGAATGAAATCCATCTGTGTCTTTTGCGGATCCTCCGACCGCGTCTCACCGGACTATGTAGCGGCGGCGCGTCAAATGGGGCGGATTCTCGCCCAACGCGGACTCCGTTTAATTTTTGGCGGAGGCAAAACCGGTTTAATGGGGGCCGTTGCCGACGGCGCGCTCGAAGCGAACGGCGAAGTCATCGGCGTCATCATCCCCTCCATGAATACGCCGGCGCTGGCGCATACGGGTTTGACGCACATGGAGGTCGTCCCCGGCATGCACGAACGCAAGGCGCGCATGCACGAATTATCGGATGGCTACATGGCGCTGCCCGGCGGCTTCGGCACGTTCGATGAATTGTTTGAAGCGATCAC
>JBHORD010000022.1:0-4193 GCA_042408355.1 Anaerolineales bacterium | reverse complement strand
GTGCCGCTCACGCTGAACGGCACGCCCGCGATCACGCCCATGACCAGGCCCTTGGCAACGGACGGGCCCCATTCATCCTTTGCGAGATAACGCTGCACGAGCGTAACCGTCACTGTATTGACAACTCCAACGGTAAGACCGGTCAAGAGAATCAGCAATGGGTCAACAATTTCCACGGCGCCAAAAACATTGTCGAGCAAAATTGTCACCAGCGCCGAGAGCGGATGCACGGGCGCGGCCGGAATCGGGCTACGATTGATGTTCAAGCGCGGCCGTTGAGGTTCAATCTGATTCGTCATTTTTATCTCCATTCGCGACAAACACCTTCAAAGCAATCCGCAGACGCCGCAGATTACACAAAGTGAAGAAAGAAGATCCGTAAAATCGGCGCCATCTGTGGATAAAGTTTTTAAACAGCCTATTCCCATTCGATTGTAGCGGGCGGCTTGCTGGTAATATCATACACCACTCTATTGATTCCGTGCACTTCGTTCACGATACGATTGGAAATTTTTGCCAACAGTTCATCTGGCAGGCGCGCCCAATCTGCAGTCATAAAATCTTCGGTGGTCACGGCGCGGATCGCGGCGACTTCCTGATACGTGCGCTGATCGCCCATCACGCCCACGGAATTGACCGGCAATAAAACGACAAATGCCTGCGACAAATCCGCGCCTTTGCCGATCAAACCGGCTTTGGACAATTCATCCTGGAAGATTGCATCCGCGGCGCGCAGACGATGCAAACGCTCGCGCGTGACTTCGCCAAGACAACGCACGCTCAAACCCGGACCCGGAAACGGCTGCCGCCAAACCATCGCTTCCGGCAGTCCGAGCGCTTCGCCGACCGCACGCACTTCGTCCTTGAATAAATATCTCAACGGCTCGACCAAATCGAATTGCATACCCTCCGGCAATCCGCCCACGTTGTGATGCGTCTTGATTCGTTCCGCTTTGTTTCGATCCGGCGCGGACGATTCGACCACGTCCGGATAAATCGTCCCCTGCACCAAAAATTTCGGCGAGCCGAGCCGTTTGGCCTGATCTTCAAAAATGCGAATGAATTTTTCGCCGACGATTTTTCGCTTTTGTTCCGGTTCGGTGACGCCTTTCAATGCGCCAATGAATTCCGCGCTTGCATCCACCGCGATCAATTCCGCATGCATCTCTTCGCGAAAGGTGGAGACGACTTGTTCCGGTTCGCCCTCGCGCAATAAGCCGGTGTCCACAAACACGGCGGCCAATTGATCGCCGACGGCTTTATGAACCAATGCGGTGGCCACCGACGAATCCACGCCGCCGCTGACAGCGGCCAGCACGCGTTCGTTTCCAACTTGTTGGCGAATGCGGACAATCGAATCTTCGATGATGGAAGCGGGAGTCCAATCCGGCGTTGCCCCGCAAATATCCACCGCAAAATGTTTAATGACGTCCGCCCCGTTCGGCGTGTGCCTGACTTCGGGATGAAACTGCACGCCGAAATATTTTCTCTGCATATCGCCCATCGCCGCAAAGGGGCTGTTTTCGCTTTTCGCCAATACAACAAAGCCGTCCGGCATACGCGTGATGCGGTCGCCGTGCGACATCCAGACGCGTGAGAGAGGAGAGACCAGCGGATGAGGGAACAGGGGGCTGATATCGGCAGTGCCGTATTCGCGTTTTGCAGACGAATCAACTTGCCCGCCGAGCGCGTGAGTGAGCGCTTGCATTCCATAGCAAATGCCGAGAATGGGCAGGCCGGAATCGAAAATGTATTTTTGAATGTATGGCGCGTTTGGCTCGTAAACCGACTTCGGCCCGCCGGAAAGGATGAAGCCTTTGGGCTGGATGGATAAAACTTTTTCGGCGGGCGCGTCCCACGGAAATAATTCGCAGTAGACATGCGCTTCACGCACGCGCCGCGCAATGAGTTGTGCGTATTGAGAACCGAAATCGAGGATGGCAATGGAGGCTATCATCGCCGATCACTGCTCACTGAACACTATCTTCCCCTCGCCCATTGAAACGATGCGCGCCAACGATTCGACCGGAAGATTCAAATGCTTCAGCGCCTCGCGCCCGCCCTCGAAGGTTTTCTCGATCAACGCGCCGACGCCGACGATGGTCGCGCCGGCGGCCTCTGCCAGTCGAACGAGTCCAAGGATGGTGGCTCCGGAGGCGAGAAAGTCGTCAATGATGAGCACCTTTTCATGATCGGCGAGATATTCGGGCGAGATGATCAATTCCACCATTCTGCCTTTGGTATGCGATGGCGCCAGCGTCAAATAGACTTGATCGGGCATGGTGATCGGCTTGGTTTTGCGCGCGTACACCACCGGAAGTCCGAGATGAAGCGCCGTCGTCAGGGCGGGAGCGATGCCGGAGATTTCGGCGGTCAACACTTTGGTCGCGCCCAGATGCGCAAAGCGCCGCGCGAATTCCCGGCCGCATAAATCCATCAGCGCCGCGTCCACTTGATGGTTGACGAAACTGTCCACTTTCAAAATTCCATTGCCGAGGACCTGTCCATCACGCAGAATTCGTTCTTGAAGTTCTTTCACGTGGCCTCCAAATCAGTTTTTATTCTGTCTCCGTCTAGACATTTCGAATTGTACAACACTCGCAAACAGCCCGCCAGCGCACATGAATCCCGCCTTAAAGCCTCCTTGGGCGACTGTGTTAGAATTTATCTGCGAATGAACAACAGCTCGATTTTATTGGCGTCGAATTCGCCGCGTCGAAAGGAATTGATTGCGCTTGGGAACTGGACGTTTACCGTCTCCGTTTCAAACGTGGATGAAAGCGTGCGCGAGGAGGAAGCGCCTGCCGATTATGTTTTGAGGCTGGCCGAGTCAAAAGCGCGCGCCGCGGTGAAATACGCAAAACCAGGTCAAATCATCGTCGCGGCAGATACCACCGTGGTTGACGCCAATGCAATTCTTGGCAAGCCGCGCGATTCGATTGAAGCAGTGCAAATGTTGAAACGCCTGCGCGGACATAACCATCAGGTTTATACGGGGCTGGCTGTTTTGATGAACGATGGGCGACTGGCCAGGGATTTGTGCATCACCGATGTTCCAATGCGCAATTACAGCGACGAAGAGATCGAGGCATATGTGCAAACCGGCGATCCGCTCGATAAAGCCGGCGCGTACGCCATTCAACATCCAAATTTTCGACCGGTCGAGAACATGAGCGGATGTTATGCTTCAGTCATGGGATTGCCGATGTGCCATCTGGCGCGCCTCCTGCGCAAACTGGATGTTGCATTGAACAGCAATATTCCGGCGAATTGTCAAAGTTATTTGAATTATCAATGTCCGGTATCGCGGCTCATTTTGAGCGGCGGACAAGCCGGATAACAGGTGAATGATGAAACTGATTCGAGGACTTCTGGTCCTTCTGTTGATTTTCCTGAACGCCTGCGCGCCCAAACCGGGCGGGGGCGGTATTTTCCCGTCTATCTTTTCAAGCCCCACCCCTTTGCCGACGCCGCGTATTGGCATCACTCCGGCGCCCGCCGTGGATGCGCGTACAGCCGTCACAAATTTCCTCGAAGCGCTCAAGAACAACGATTTCGCTTCGATGTATGCGCTGCTGGCTAAAGATAGCCAGGCGTCCATGACGCAGGATGCCTTCGCCAAGAAATACAACGACGCGCTCGACGCGATGAGCGTGGAAAAACTGGATTACGAGGTGCACACACAAAGCATTAATCCCGCCACGGCTCTGGTTGGATTTGGCATTACGTATCACACCGCCTTGTTTGGGGACCTCCAGCGGGAATTCTCGGCTAACCTCAAAAACGAGAACGGGCAATGGCGCATCGAATGGAATGACAACTTGATTCTCCCCGAACTTGCAAATGGCGATACGCTAAAAACGGATTACCAGATTCCGGCGCGCGGCAATATCTATGACCGAAACGGCCAGCCCATCGCGGCGCAATCCGACGCCTACGCGCTGGGAATCACGCCCGGCAAGATCAATCCCAATTCTGAGGGGTTGCTGCTCAGTGAGCTTTCAAAGATTTGCGGCATGCCGCCGGATGCAATCAAAGCGCTGTACGCCAACGCCGCGCCGGACTGGTATGTCGGCGTGTGCGAAGCCAGCGCGGACCAGGCGAAGTCCGCCCTCGATATGGGTCTTGGAGGCCTGACTGTCACGCCGTATAACTCGCGTTTCTATTTTGACAGCGGCATCGCGCCGCAGGTG
>JBHORD010000079.1:0-13047 GCA_042408355.1 Anaerolineales bacterium | reverse complement strand
TTTTTCCCAAGGAGGAAGAGAAATGAAAAGATCAACCCTTTGGAAAAATTGGTTGGTTTCACGTGCCGGTCGCCGAATGGCACGAAATACCCGCGGTTAATTTTGACGACTCTCCAAACGTTGAATAAAAAACACAAAGATCAAAACGATCAAAATCCAAACCGTGGAGAGCGCGTTTAATTGCGGTGTGATCACACGGCGAAGAAGTCCATAAACGTAAATCGGCAGGGTTGTCGAGCCGGGCCCGTTCGTAAAGAAAGTGATGATGAAATCGTCAATCGAAAGCGTGAAAGCCAGCAGCGCGCCCGAAAGCACGCCCGGCAGAATCATTGGGAGCGTCACCCGCCGGAAAGTAACCCACTCGTTCGCGCCAAGATCCATGGCGGCCTCCTCGTAGGATTTGTCCAAACCCTGCAAACGCGCCTGAACCACCAGCGTCACAAACGGAATCATGAAGGAGATATGCGCGAGGATCACTGTTCCCAATCCAAGCGCAAGCTGTTTATCGCCCGTGAGATGCAGAGCGTCGTTCAGGAACGAAAACAGCTGGCTGAAAAGCACCAAAATTCCGATGCCCATGACGATTTCAGGGATGACGATGGGAATATACAACGAGACCTGCGAAAAAGTCCGAAGCCGAAAGTTGTATCTCTGCAGGGCCAGCGCGGCCATTGTCCCGACTATGGTCGAGACAATCGTTGCGGTAATTGCGACAGTAAGCGTATTGCCCGCCGCGCTCAATACTTCCGTATTGTTGGATAAATCGCAAAACCAGTGAAACGGCCCGCACGGACTTTGAACCACATTTCCATTCACCAATTGAAACGGGCCAAACCGCGTGATCACACCGGTAAACAAGGGGCTGATTCTGGATGCATTGAAGGAAAATATGATCAAGACGGCGATTGGCGCATATAAAAAGAAATACACCAAAATCGTGGAAACGATAATCCAGGGAGAACGGCGATACGGATTCATGATATTACAATCTCCTCGCCAAACCCAAATTTGCGCGTGTAGAAAAATGTGACGATCATCGTCAGGAACATCAGCACCAGCGACGCGGCCGAGCCGAAGGTTGGGTCGCGCGCGTCAAGGAATTGACGCTGGATCAAGTTCCCCACCAGAATGACCTGGGAGCCGCCGAGAAGATCAGAAACGATAAATGTCCCCATGACCGGAATAAAAACCAGAATCGTTCCGGCTACAACGCCCGGCATGGCGAGCGGCAGAGTGACGCGCAGAAATGTGCGGAAAGGAGAGGCGCCCAAATCAGCCGCGGCTTCGTAAAGGGAATTATCTATTTTCTCAAGCGAGGTGTAGATCGGTAAAATCATAAATGGCAGGAACTCATAAACCATCCCAACCAAAACCGCTCCCGGCGTATATAACATGTTGAGCGGCGTAAACGGCACATGAAATAAACCAGCCAGCGCGCCGAGCAGTGAGTTGATTACGCCCTGCTGGCGGAGAATCATCATCCATGCATACACGCGGATCACAAAATTCGTCCACATTGGCACCAGCACCAAAAAGAGGAATGTGTTGCGCCATCGAGGATGGACGCGGGCAATGAAGTAAGCCAGCGGGAATGCCAGCAGGATGTCCAGAACCGTCGTGTTAAAGCCCAGGGTCAACGATCGCCATAAAATATCAAGATAGAGGGACGTGAAACAGGTTTTGACGCCGGCCGGACAATCGTTCGTAAAGCCCAACAGGCGAATGTAATTATTTAGAGAAAAAGAAAAGATCACGCCGCCGTTCGTGCTTCGCTGTCCAAAACTGACGATAAGCGTCAGTATGAGCGGAATGATCAGCATTCCGACCATGAAAATCAGAGTCGGAATAACCAGCAACGTACCCTGAGCCGATTTGTTTTCACGCAACCGCTTTAACATGGTTCAATCCTTTGGCAAAATGAGCGTGTTTTCAGCCATCAAACTCAACCAGACCTTCTGCCCTTTTTGATAATAGGCGCGCGGATCAAGAGTCGAGATTCGGTTCTGCTCCCAGACTTTGACGCGTTGTCCGCGCACATCGAGGTAGACATGCGTATCGGAACCGATATATGTACTGCTGACCACGGTGCCTTCGAGACAATTTTCCTTGAGGCGGGGATCCTCGGCCAATCGAATCTTTTCGGGACGAATCGAAACGGATACATCATCCCCGGCATTGACCGTGACCATGGGGATTCCCGTTAAATCTTCCTTCCACGCAGGGATGGTAACCACGGCTTTATCCCCGTTTACCGATTTCACTTTTCCCTCCAGAAAATTCGTCTCGCCGATAAAGTCGGCTACAAAACGGCTGGTGGGGCGTTCATAAATCTCGACCGCCGGGCCCATTTGCAACATCCGCCCTTCGCTCATCACGGCAATACGGTCCGACATGGTTAATGCTTCTTCCTGATCGTGGGTCACATAAATGAAGGTGATCCCCAGGCGCTGCTGGAGAGCCTTGAGTTCGAGTTGCATCTCTTTGCGCAGTTTTAGATCGAGCGCGCCCAGCGGCTCGTCCAGCAAAAGCACTTCGGGGGTTTTGACCAGCGCGCGCGCCAGGGCAACGCGCTGCTGCTGACCGCCCGAAAGCTGTTTGGGATAACGCCTATCCATGCCGGCTAACTGCACCATTTCCAAAGCATGGCCGACGCGCTGTTTGATCTCATTCTTGGAGGCGCCTTCCATCTCCAGCCCGAAAGCCACATTCTGAAAAACGGTCATATGCTGGAACAAGGCATAGTTCTGGAATACGGTATTCACTTTGCGCTGATACGGCGGTTTATGTCCCATCGCCTCGCCGTCAATATAAACCTCCCCTTCCGTCGGCCATTCGAAGCCCGCGATCATCCGCAGGGTGGTTGTCTTTCCGCAGCCGGAGGACCCCAGCATCGAAAAGAATTCACCGTGTTTGATTTGCATCGTGACGTGATTGACCGCGGCCAATTCATTCCCCTCGGGAGTGATAAATTTCTTTACAACATCCCGCAATTCAACAGCAAACTCTCCCATTACATACTCCTGCTCACATGGTTTAATGTATCCTCGAGGCGTTCGAGGAGGGCATCCAACTGTTCGTAAGAAACAATCAACGGCGGCTCGATGCGAATCGTCTGCGCGCTGGTTAACGTCCCAGCCACGAGCACATTGCGCTTGAACAAACCTGCCGCTACTTTGTAGCCAATTTCTGGATTTCTAAAGTGCATACCGATCAAGAGTCCCCTTCCCGTTATTTTCTCATAAATTTGCGGATATTGCGCGGCGAATTTTTGCAATCGTTCCATCAGGTAATCGCCCTTTTGCGCCGCCTGTTCCCACAATCGTTCGCGCAGTGTGACGTGAATCGCGGCAATTGCCGCAGAACAAGCCAGGGCGCCGCCGCCGGTCGTTGTGGTGTGCATGAACGGATTCGGATACATCATCGGACGATAAATCTCCTCCGTGGTGCACACCGCGCTGATCGGCATCACGCCGCCGCCGAGGGATTTGGCAACGGTGATGATGTCAGGCGCGACATCCCAATGGTCAACGCCCCACAGCCTCCCCGTCCGGCCCAGACCCGTTTGCACTTCATCCGCAATCAATAAGACATTGTGCTTTCTCGTCGCGGCGCGGACACGCGGCCAGAAATCATCCGGCGGGACAATTGCGCCGGCTTCGCCTTGAATCGGTTCGAAGATCACCGCCGCGACGCCGATGCCCACCTTTTCGCAAATTTCAAGTTGCTTCTCAACCGCATCCGCATCGCCAAACGGGACATGATAAACCTGCCCGGCATACATGGGCCCCATCGCGGCGCGGTAATCGGCCTTGCCCATCAACGAAAGCGAGCCAAGCGTTTTGCCGTGAAAGGCCTTGACCGCGACGATGAACGCGGATTTGCCGGTATAGAGTTTTGCGATTTTGATGGCGGCTTCATTGGCCTCGGTGCCGCTGGCCGCAAACCAGCTGTATTTCAAATTGCCGGGCGTGATGCTGGCAAGCAATTTTGCAAGCACGCCGCGCAACGGATCAATCAATTCCTGCGAAGGCATCGGCGAACGATTCAATTGCGCCTTGACCGCCGCGACCACATCGGGATGACCCCATCCCAAATCCATCATGCCGTAGCCGCCGAGGAAATCAAGATATTCGCGCCCAAGCACATCTTTGAAGACCGCGCCCGAACCCGACCATTCCACCGCGGCCCAATCGCCAGCCTCCGTGACCGACTTGCGATACTCAAGCCAGTTGCGGTTGTAATGCTCGGCAAAATTTTCCTTCGACTCATTGATGATTTGATACGCTTCCTCTTGCGAGGGAAATTCCGCGCGGTGAATCAAAGCCATCCAGCGGGCAGAGTAATCTAACGCGTCTTCGTAATCAATCGCCATAAAAATTCCTATGCAGGGGCGCAGCGGTTGCCTTGACCAACAAATATGTCAAATGTCCGCTGCGCCCTTGCTCTAAAATCAAAACTTTCTGGTCCACTCTTTTGGCCAGCGCTCGACCACCACTTTCTTCTGCGTGAAGAATTCGACCGCGTCCATCGCCTGACCGTGCATGTCGCCGAAGAACGACTCCTTCCATCCGCTGAAGGGGAAGAACGCCATCGGCGCGGCGACCCCGATGTTGATTCCGATATTGCCGGCTTCGGCTTCGTAACGGAATTTGCGCGCCGCAGATCCGCTGGAGGTAAACAGGCTGGCTTGATTTCCATAGGTTCCGCTGTTGACTAAATCAATGGCTTCGTCAACGGTGTTGACGTGCATCAGGCTCAGCACCGGCCCGAAGATTTCCGTGCGCGCAATCTCGCCTCCGCGCGGGACGTTGGAGAGGATCGTCGGTCTGACGAAGGAGCCTCGCTCGTAGCCTTTGATGACCGCGCCGCGTCCGTCCACCGGAACCGAGGCGCCTTCTTTCGCGCCAACGCCGATCAATTGCTCGATGCGCTGTTTGCTCGCCGTGCTGATGACCGGCCCCATTTGAACGCCCGCGTCAAGGCCATAACCCACAACGCGCGAAGACGCCGCATCGCAAATCATTTCGGTGAACGTGTTGCGCGCTTCTGCAACCGTCACGGCAAGCGAAACCGCCAGGCATCTTTGCCCCGCGCAGCCAAATGCGGAATCGGCGATGATCTTGGTCGCCATGTCCATGTCGGCGTCGGGCAAAACGATGACGGGATTCTTCGCGCCGCCCTGCGCCTGAACGCGTTTGCCGTTGGCTGACGCCTTTGCATAAAGATATTTCGCGGTGGCCGTCGAGCCGACAAAAGTTACGGCGCGAATGATTGGATGTTCGAGAATGGCATCTACTGCGTCTTTTGCGCCGTTGACCATGTTGACCACGCCCTTCGGCAATCCGATCCGCTCGATGAGTTTGAAAATCAATTGCATCGTCATCGGAACCTTTTCCGAGGGTTTGACGATATACGTGTTGCCGGTTGCCAGGGCATAAGGCATATACCAAAACGGGATCATGCCCGGAAAATTGAACGGCGCGACCGTGGCGCACACGCCGACCGGCTGGCGAATCATGATCTCATCAATGCCCGGCGCGATATCTTCGACGATTTCTCCTTTGGCCATCATCGGCATTCCGCACGCAACTTCCACGTTTTCAATGGCGCGCACCATTTCCGCTTTGGATTCTTCAAACGTCTTGCCTGCTTCGTCCGTGATTGTGCGGGCAAGTTCGTCCATGTTGGCTTTGAGCAAGTCGCGCAGTTTAAAGAGATATTGAACGCGGTCTTGAACCGGCGTCCGCCGCCAGCCCGGGAAAGCCGCGGCCGCGGCCCGCGCGGCGGCATCCACTTCTGCAGATCCGCATAGCGGCGTGCGCGCCATCAATTCGCCGGTCGCCGGATTGATAACATCAAAATATTCTTCGACCTTCGGCTCGATCCATTCGCCGTTGATGTAGTTGAGAATTCCCATAACTTCTCCGAATTTTTCAACTTGCGGCTTTATCCATGAACTCGGACATCCCTTCGTCAATCAAATTCAAGCCCTCATCGAGTTGCTGTTCATTGATGATGAGCGGCGGCACGACAAAGAGAATGTTCTTGAAATTGAAAACATACACGCCGTTCGCAACCAGGAAGTTTTTGAGCGGAGTCAAATCCAGCGGCTCTTTCGTCTGGCGGTTCTTGACGAATTCGATTCCGGAAAACAATCCGATGTAGCGCACATCGCCGACAGACGGATGCTTTGCCTTCAATTCTTCGAGCCGTTTGCCAAGATGCTTTCCGACCTTCCTTGCATTCTCGAAAATCTTTTCTTCCTCGTAAACTTCAATAGTGGCCAGCGCCGCGGCACAGGCCAATGCGTGACCGTTATATGTGAGTCCTGCATAAAGATATTTATCGTCAAAGAATTTCGCGATCTTCTCGCGGACGATCACCGCGCCGAGCGGCACATAGCCCGATGTGATTCCTTTTGCGGTTGTGATGATGTCAGGCACGACGTCCCAGTGATCCACCGCGAACCATTCGCCCGTGCGTCCCCAGCCCGACATGACTTCGTCGGAGATCAACAAGATTCCATATTTATCGCAAATCTCGCGGAGGCGCGGCCAATAATCATCCGGCGGAATGATGAGACCGTTGGTGCCGGTCACACCCTCAAGGATGATCGCGGCGATCTGGTCTGGACCCTCATGCTGAATCACTTCTTCAACGTGGCTGATGCACTCGCGATGACAGGTTTCGCGCGTCCAGCCAAAAGGACAGCGATAACAATACGGGTCGAGGAAATGCACGACGCCTGTCATGGCGTGGTCCACCGGAATGCGGCGATAGTCGCCGGTCAATGCAATCGCGCCGTGGGTCGCGCCGTGATACGAACGGTAGCGCGCAAGAATTTTGTGCCGCCCGGTATAAAAGCGTGCGATCTTGATGGCGTTCTCATTGGCTTCCGCGCCGCCAAGCGTGAAGAACGTTTTCTTCAAATCGCCGGGCGTGATCTCCGCCAGTTTTTTTCCGAGCAGACCGCGCGGCGCTGTGGCAAGACCCGGCGCGACGAAAGTCAATTGCGCGGCCTGATCCTGTATCGCTTTCACCACTTTCGGATGCTGGTGGCCGACATTCGTGTTGACCAACTGCGACGCAAAATCGAGATAGCGTTTTCCGTCGGCGTCCCAAAAATAAACGCCATCGGCCTTGACCACGGGAATCGGATGGGTCTGTCCCTGCACAGACCAGGAGAAAAAAGTGTATTCCTTGTTGAGATCAACGATTTCTTTTGAAGCGAGTTTGGTCATGGATTCTCCATTGAATTACAGATGAGGGTTTAAAAGCTGGAAGGCCCGAAAGCTCGAACGTTCCAACCGCCAAACTTGTCAACGATTACTTTTTCATTTTCTTCACAACATCCGCGAACACATTCAGCGTTTCATCAATATCCGCATCGCTGTGTTGATAGCACAAGAACCAGGGCTCGCGTGCATCGTGATCCGGCATGATGCCGCGCTCGATCGCCATCTCTGCCAGTTGGATGTAAGCCTCATGATCGCTTTTCGCCCAATCGCGCTGACAGGTCACTTTGTCCACGCCAATGGCGAACGAAAACATCGCCGGATAACCGCTCATAACAACCGGAATGTCGTTCTCCTCAAAAATGTCCCGAAGGCCGTCCATCAATCGCTGTCCGCGCTGGCGGATCGATTCCAAAATGGGCTGGCTTTTTAACAATTTCAAAGTCGCATACGCCGCGGCGACGCCCGGCTTGTTATTGGTATACGTTCCACCCTGCGCGACGCCGTGGCCAATGATGGACATGATCTCGCGCTTGCCTCCGAACGCGGCAATCGGGTAGCCGTTGCCCAAGGCTTTGGCGTACGTTGCCAGGTCCGGCTGGATGCGATAATATTCCTGCGCGCCGCCGTTGGCGATTCTAAATCCCGTCTTGACTTCATCCAGAATAAAAACGATCCCGTATTCTGCGGTCTTCTCGCGAATCAATTCGAGAAAGCCGGGCTGAGGTTCGATCGCGCCGCAATTTCCCTGACACGGTTCAGTAATCACCGCCGCGATCTGTTCCCCATAGGAACGCATCACGCGCTCAAAGCCTTCGCAATCGTTGAATGGCAGTGTGATAATGAACTCACGCATGGATTTGGGAATGCCGGATGAAGCCGGAACGGGAATCGGACTGCGGCGATTGCCATACGCTTCCACGGGCGCATATGTGGACCATAACGCGTGATCCTGAAAACCGTGATAATTGCCCTCAAACTTCAAGATGATCTCGCGGCCGGTATAAGCGCGCGCCACACGGATGGCGTGCATCGTCGCTTCAGTGCCGGAACAGGCAAACCGCACCATTTCGACGGCGGGAGCCATGGCTGTGATCATCTCCGCCACTTCCACTTCGAGCTCGCCGGTCATCGCAAACAAAACGCCATTCCTGATTTCTTCGATGACTTTGGCGTCCACTTCCTCGTAAGCGTGACCAAGAATGATCGGGCCAAACGCCATTCGATAGTCAATGAAACGGCGGCCATCCACATCCCAGAGATACGCGCCTTTTGCCTTATCAACATAAGGCGTGATCCCATCGCCCCAGTAACGAAAATTGGAATTTACGCCCAAAGGCAAAACGGCTTGTGCGCGCTTTTGCAGGGACAGGCTTTTCGGTCCAACGAGATTCATATCACCTCTGGATTCAATCAGACGTTGTCAATGGTTCCGCTTTCGATTCTTTGACGGCGCTTTCAGGAATGCGCCATTCATAGACGTCTTTCAGAATAATCGGCACAATGGAGGTAGTGGTCTTGCGCACGCCGGGGATTTTGCGGACCACTTCCGTAACGAAGTGATAAACCTCCGCCGTATCCTTCGACACCAATTGAATGCTGATGTCATTCTGCCCAATGCCGCAAGCCACATAGGTGACGCAGTCATATGTTGTCAGTTTTTTGGCAACTTCCATGATCCGATCCGATTCGACCTCGAGCCAGATATCCGCTTTAATGGTCAGTCCAAAGGCCTCAGGTTTGACGACCGCCGTGATTTGGATGACCCCTTCCTCCACCATGCGGTCAATACGATAACGAACGGCCCGCTCCGAAATATCTCCAATGCGGCGGGCCACTTCCGAAGCAGACATGCGTCCATCTTCCAGAAGAAGATTGACGATTCTGATGTCAATTTTGTCGAATTCATACATATTTAGTGTTCTTTATTTCCGAAATATACATACGAAGCGCGTACTATACCCAATTAAGGAGCGGATGTCAAGGAAATTCGACAAAGGACTTACGCCGGATACAAAGAGCATCCGCTATCCGATTTTCTGAAATTAGCTTCTTCACGATATAGTGAATTGTCGCTTCAAAATATCAAAAGGAAAATTACGCGCTTTTTTCTCTTCGCTTCTTTCGCGGCGCAAGCATTGTGCCGCGGCAATTTTTTGCCCCGCAATGACAGGCGTAACGCTTTTCCGATTCGGCGTCATCCTGGCTGTCGCGCGTGAGGTTGTAATCGTAGGTTAACTCCTCCCCCGGCGCAATGGTCTTTTGTGCATAAATAAATATCCGTTTCTTTTCGACATACGCTTTGCAGTTCGGCTCGCAGGAATGATTGATAAAACGCGCCTCATTTCCGCCAACAGCGGCATCAATCACCGTGTTCTTATCCACAACAAACAAAAGCACGTGTGGATGTTCGGAGGTATCGCCGGCATATCGGCGATCCGCCTCTTCCGGCGTAATCCGTTCGCCGGCATATTCGATAATGCGCGTTCCCTTGCGGATGCGGCGCGCGGCAAACACGCCCAATCCGTGAATGGGGGAAGAGCGCACTTCGAACATCGGACCTTTCCGCATGAAACGCGATTATAGCATTGCAGTTTCATCCCTATCGCCTCTTCCCCTCTCCTCTTATAATTGAATGCATCAACCATCCAACACTCAACGATTCAACAATATGGCTACCCCACTCATTGAATGCATTCCCAACTTCTCTGAAGCGCGCCGCCCCGAAGTGATTGACCAAATCGTCGCGGCCATTACATCCGTCGAAGGCGCAAGACTGCTCGACCGTTCATCCGATCTCGACCATAACCGCACGGTGATCACCTATGCCGGCCCGCCCGAAGCCGTTGAAGAAGCGGCGTTCCGCGCCATCCGGGCCGCATCCAATTTGATTGACTTGAATCATCACACCGGCGAACATCCGCGCATCGGCGCCACGGACGTTTGTCCGTTCGTGCCGATCTCGGGTGTGACAATGGACGATTGCATCGCCATCGCAAAGCGGCTCGGCGAACGCGTCGGGCGCGAACTGCAGATTCCAGTTTATTTGTACGAGTTCGCCGCCACACGTCCCGACCGAACGAATTTGGAAAACATCCGCCGCGGTCAATATGAAGGACTCAAAGCCGAAATCGAAACCAATCCGGACCGCAAGCCCGATTACGGTCCCGCAAAGCTGGGGCCCGCAGGCGCAACGGTCATCGGGGCGCGCAATCCGCTGATTGCCTTCAATGTTTATCTGACGACCAACGAAGTTGACATCGCCAAAAAAATCGCCAAAGCCATCCGCCAATCGTCGGGCGGGATGCGTTACGTCAAAGCGCTTGGATTGCTGGTTGAAGGCCGCGCCCAAGTATCCATCAACCTCACCAATTTCCGCGAATCGCCGATTGGGCGCGTGGTTGAAATGATCCGCCGCGAGGCGCAGCGTTACGGCGTCGGCATACATCACAGCGAACTGGTCGGACTCATTCCGCAGGAAGCCTTAGTGGACGCGGCCGTCTGGTACACACAGCTCGATCAATTCAGCCCGGATCAAATTCTCGAAACGCGGTTGTATCAGGCCGGATCATCGCAATCGGATGAATCGCAATCGGCAGGTTCAACCGCCTCCTTCCTCGACGAGGTGGCGGCCGCGACCGCCGCCCCAGGCGGAGGCTCCGCCGCGGCTTACGCGGGCGCGCTCGGCGCGGCGCTGGTCGAGATGGTGGCCGGACTGACCCTCGGAAAAAAGAAATATGCAGGCGTTGAAGCCGAGATGCAAGCCATCAGAGACCAGGCCCGCATACTCCGCAAAGAATTAACGAGCGCGGTCGAAGATGACGCCGCCGCCTTCGAGGCTGTGATGGGCGCGTTCAAATTGCCAAAGGAGACCGAAGAACAACAAAAAACGCGCAACGCCGCGATACAGCTGGCGACATTGAACGCTGCGCGCGTTCCGCTTCACACCGTGCAGAACGCAGTCAAAGTCATGGAACTTGCCGCCGCCTGTGCAAAGGATGGAAACTTGAACGCAATCAGCGATGCAATGTCCGGCGCGGCAATCGCACGCGCCGCGCTGACCGCGGCGGGTTACAATGTTCGCATCAACCTGAATACGCTGGAAGATAAATCGGCAGGAGAAAAAATGTTAAAGGAATTATTGGAACTGGAGCAACGGGCGGACAAGATCGAAAAAGAAATTCGCAAGACAATGGAAGAGCGCGGAGGCGTCGCCGCATAATGCGCCGCGCCTTCCTGCTTACTATGCTGGCTTTGATTTCAGCCTCATGCAATCCGGCCCAATCTTCGCTAATTCCGCTCTCCCGGTTTACAGATTCCGCCGCGGCGAAAACGGCTTATTCGGCCAACACGCCTGCGCCCATCCTTGCCTTTCCAACACTGACTCCTGACTCTCCAATTGCCGTCCCCACACCGCTCTGCGATCCAGCAATAAACTTCTGCTTACTGGATGGGCATTTCTTTTTTCAGCGCCCGATTTCCGCTCCTTATCAGAACACTGCAGATCGTTCTTATCTTTTCGGCAGTACCGAAAACGATAAACATCAACCGCATCACGGCATTGACATGCCCAACGCCGGCGGCACGCCCGTCTTAGCCGCCGCAAATGGAATCATTGTCTTTGCAGACAGTGACCGCAAGGACAAAGTCAGTCCCTGGCCGGATTTCTACGGAAATGTGATCATCATTCAACATGATTTCGGCGCGAATCGGCGGAACATTTACTCGTTATACGGCCACTTGTCTGAAATTGACGTAGTCCCCGGACAAATCGTCCAGGCAGGTGAAGTGATCGGATTGGTCGGCTCCACAGGGGCGGCCTTAGGCAGTCATCTGCACTTCGAAGTGCGCGTTGGAGGAAACACCTATGACGACAGCAGGAATCCGGCGTTGTGGCTGATTCCGCTTGAGGGAACAGGGGTCATTGCCGGACGCGTGGCGGATAAGGATGGAAATTTACTGCATCTCACCGATATGAAGTTACAATTTTACCCATTCGATACAAGTCAGCCCGACTCGGATATATTGGTTGAAACCTATGCATCAGAACAAGACCCCGTCAGCAGCGACGAAAATTTGCAGGAAAATTTCGCGGTCGGCGATTTGGCGGCTGGAAGATATCGAATCACTTTTTACGCAAATTATCAGTCGTACAATCGCTGGGTTGAGGTGAAGCCGGACAGGCTCACCTATGTGGAATTCATCGTCAAATAATCTCGATTTCGGAGGCAGATCATGGGCTTGAAACCCGATCACTGGATACGCAAAATGGCCGTCGAACACAGGATGATCGAACCGTTCACAGAAAGCCAGGTGCGCGATCATGTCATTTCTTATGGCGTTTCCTCTTACGGATACGACATCCGCGTGGCGGACGAATTCAAGATCTTCACCAACGTCTTTGGCGCCATCGTGGATCCGAAACAATTCGATCCGAAAAGCATGGTGGATTTTGTCGGCGAAGTGTGCGTCATTCCGCCGAACTCATTTGCATTGGCCCGCACCGTCGAATATTTCCGCATTCCGCGCAAAGTGCTGACGGTTTGTCTCGGCAAATCCACTTATGCGCGCTGTGGAATCATCGTCAACGTCACGCCGTTCGAGCCGGAATGGGAAGGGTTTGTCACGCTTGAGATTTCGAATACCACTCCACTGCCCGCCAAGATTTACGCCAACGAGGGGATTGCACAGGTTCTTTTCTTCGAAGCCGATGACGAATGTGAAATCTCTTATGCAGATAAAAAGGGAAAATACCAGAAACAGCAATCCATTGTCCTGCCCAAACTATAAGCCGTGACTCTTCCGTTTCAAA
>JBHORD010000017.1:0-8379 GCA_042408355.1 Anaerolineales bacterium | reverse complement strand
GCCTGTTCGTAATCATCCGGGCGACCCAGGTCCTTCCAATAGCCATCAAAGACATAGCCAGCGACCTTTTCTCCAGCGGCTATTAACTTAAGCACCAGATCAGGAAAATCCAGATATTGACCGGCCGCAATGTACGCAAGCACGCGCGGCTCAAAAACATAAATGCCCATGCTGACGGTATAGTCATAGGTGGGTTTCTCGATATAACCCGACACACAATCATCCCCATCCCATAGAATAACCCCAAGGTCAATCTTGACCTGGCGGCGGTGGACTGCAATCGTGGCTGCCGCCCCCTTTTGTTTATGGAAAGCCAGCAGTTTCTTCATATCCAATGTGGTCAGCACATCGCCATTTGTAACCAGAAAGGTGTCGTTTAAACCTTCGATCAAGGCAATCGGCCCGGCGGTGCCAAGCGGTATATCCTCATAGCTATATGTGATGTGCAGGTTCCATTGATTGCCATCCCCAAAATATGAACGCAACAAAGCGGCAAGATGGCCGACCGTCAGGATCACATCCTCCACGCCGGCGCGCTTCATCTGCCGCAGAAGCACTTCCAGAATCGGCATCTCGCCGATGGGCATCAACGGTTTGGGAAGAATGTGTGTGTATGGCGCTAATCGGGTTCCGCGCCCGCCCGCAAGTACAACAGCTTTCATCGGTTAGTTGGTAGTTGCAAAGTTGGATAGTTGGGTAGTCGGATGGTTAAGCAAAACCAAATCATAATTAGCGACGCGTTGTGTATATGGATTGTGTAATATAATAAAGCCGGAAAGGAGTCCGAAGGTTATGGCACATGAAAGAGTACAAATCCTGCTCGACCCGAAACAACGCGCGGCTCTGGCCCGCCGAGCGCGTCAAACGGGGCGCAGTATCAGCGACCTGGTGCGCGAATATGTTGAGAAGGGGCTGGAAGCCAAAGAAAACAAGCTGGAGGCGCTGGACCGCATTCAAGCTCATCGAAAACAGATGCTGGAACGGCGAGGCGGCAAACCGGTAAGCCTTGATCCAGCGCAAGTGATCCGCGAGATAAGAGAGGAACGAGACAATGAGCTTGGCAGTCGTTGATGCGAACATTGCCATTCGAGCGGTTCTACCCCTGCCCGGCGATGCAGAATTGAGATTGTTCCGCCATTTGCTCGAAACCGATACCCGTTTGTTTGCGCCAGATTTGTGGAGAACGGAAATCACTTCCGCTCTGCGCCGTTATGAATACACACAAATGCTCAGCCAGGAAGAAGCGGATGCGTCACTCGAAAACCTGCTCTCGCTGCCCATTGAAGTCGTGCCGGTCGAGAACGAAACTTGCAAACAGGCTCTGACGTGGGCAAGGCGGCTTAGGCATTCAAAAGTATATGATGCCCTCTATCTGGTTACAGCAGTAAACAAAGATGCGGTATTCTGGACGGCAGATGAACGACTTTGGAAGCGATGCAGGGAACTAAAGTTGTCATGGGTAAAACTATCATCGAACTTTAGAGATTAACCTGGTTACACTAAAACTCATAACGCCCGGGGCGGTATAAATCCAGATGTGAACTCACCCAGTTAATCGTTCTTTCCAATCCCTGTTCAAATGGGACCAACGGCTCCCAGCCCAAAACTTTTTTTGCGAGACTGTTATCCGAGAGCAAACGCTGGACTTCCGACCTCTCAGGACGTAATCGTTCCTCATCCACGACAATCTTGACCGGGGGCGAAATCTTCTCGATCACCAGCCGCGCCAAATCGCCAATGCGGATCTCCCGTCCCGTTCCCAGATTGAATGTTTTGCCTTCTGCGCCCTCGGCCCGGGCGGCCATTAAGAAACCGCTGACCGTGTCGTCCACATACGTAAAATCGCGGCGGGCATCCAGGTTGCCAAGGCGGATGACGTTGAGCGTCAGCGCCTGTGTGATGATGGCCGGGATGACCGCGCGCGCAGATTGACGCGGGCCAAAGGTATTGAAGGGACGCACCGTGACAACGGGCAAGTTGTAAGCGCAATAAAAACTCTCTGCCAGTTTATCCGCGCCGATCTTGCTGGCGGAATAAGGCGATTGTCCCTGCAAGGGATGTTCTTCATCAATCGGTGTGCGGCGCGCGGTGCCATATACTTCACTCGTAGATGTATGTATCAAGCGTGGCACGCCCAGCTCACGGCAAGCCATCAACATATTGAGCGTACCCATAAAATTCGTCTCAGCGACCTCAGCCGGATGGCGGTAGGAATATGGGATCGAGATCAATGCGCCGAGGTGAAAGACCAGCTCGCAGCCACGCACCGAATCGTAAATGGCGCGCATATCGCGCAAATCGCCGGAGATTACTTCCAGGCGCCCGGAAAGTTCAACCGGCAAGAGCCTCAATAAACCGGGATCGCCGCGCGAGTTATAACGCACGAAAGCGCGTACCTGCGCGCCCGCGAGCAACAAGGCTTCGACCAACTGGCTGCCGATGAACCCGCCGGCGCCAGTGACGAGTACTTTTCGATCCTTCCAAAAATTATCCATATTAATATTCATCACGAAGACACAAAGAGCACAGGGATTCGTTTTTGTTCGCAAAGAGCGTTGGTGGAACAGGCCGCAGGCCATATCGAAGCCCGGTGTGCCACCACCCGGCCAACGCAATCGTGTTAAGAAGCGGGCCGGGTAAGCTGCTGACGGAACATGGTCAGGAGATCAGGAATGAGCACGATGCGCGCTTTGGTCTGCCGGCAAAGATTCAAGATACGAGCCTGCTCTTCTGGCTGGATTTTTTCAATGGCAAACAGGATCACGCCGACGTCGTGCCGCTGGACAAGCTCGGGGATGCGGCGCGTCAGGCCAAAGACGCGGTAGCCATCAATTGTCATACCCTCCTTATGCGGATCATCGTCCACCATGCCCACGATCGAAAAAGCTGAAGAAAGGTTGCTTTTCTGGATCAACCATGCTCCCAACAAGCCGCACTCCCCCGCGCCCACGATCAGAATGCGCTCGCCCATTCCCGCGCCAGCTTCGCGCCCCCACAACCAACGCGCGGCAAGCCCGGTGAGCAGACGCTCGCGGTAGCGAACAGCGACGAAGCCCAGGAACGCCATCAGGCCCGCAACGATGATCGTGCCCGGCGGGAAAAAACGCTCATTCGGCCAGAACCAATCCACCGTCACGATAAGAGCCGTGGAAACCCCGCAGGAAAAGGCCAGGTCAAAGACGTATGCAGGCCGCGCATAGCGCCACCAGACGCGCCCGAGTCCCAGGGCCGTATTGACCAGGCTGAAGATCAGCGCCAGGATCGCCGCGATGATAATGTCCAATTCAATCCCCAGGTTGAGCGGACCATTCATACGTTTGAGCAAAACGGCCAGCGAAACTGCAGCAAAGGCTGTGAGGTTATCTATAACGAACCATGAAAAATAACGGCGCGTGAAGCGATACAGCAAGCCGTTGTAGAGCGTCTCCGTGGGGATGGAATTCCGGCGCAGTTTCGGAAGCAGGGCGATCAAGGTCAGGAAGATAACGTCCAGGTCAGACAGGAAATTGTGGTTGCGGACATAGAGCTGGTCGAGGCGCAGTTTATGGGGCAGGACGCCTTTGAGGTAATCGTCCATCACGCTGGCGGACTTGAGCATTTTCTCTTCGTCGCAATAGATGACGGAAGCGGGACTGGTGATGCCGGGGCGCACAGAAAGGATTTCCTCCCTCAAAGCGGCGGGCCAGGTCCTGGCAATCTCCGGGTCTTCGGGGCGCGGACCCACCAGACTCATCTCGCCTTTCAAGACGTTCCACAACTGCGGCAGTTCGTTGAGTTTGGTGTCGCGCAGCCAGCGCCCAAACGATGTGATGCGCGAATCGTCTTTCGCGGTGATGCGCGGGCCGCTATGACTTTCCGGACTCTCAACCATGGTGCGGAACTTCAAGATATTGAATTCCCTGCCGTCTTTGCCGATACGCCGTCCGTGATAGAAGACGGGGCCCGGCGAATCGCGTTTGATAAGAACCGCAATCCCAATGAAGGCCGGGGAAAGCAGGAACAATCCGAGGGCCGCGGAGAGAATGTCAAAGGCGCGTTTCGCCGTCGAATTCAGACCGCGCAGCCATTTCGATTTGTCGAGCGATGATGTGAAAACAGCATTCTCCAAGTTGGTATTGTTTTCCATGGTTCAAATCCCCATCACAACCAAGCACAACACTGAAAAGCGCCCTGAGCGAAGTGAAACGAAGTCGAAGGGCGGATCAGAACGTGTCTTAAAAATCAAAATTCCTGTTTCAAGATGCCGCTCTCCTGAAGGACACACCTGCACTTGCGCGCCCCCACGCAGTTCACGGGGCAAGTGTGCAAGTGTCAAAATTCCAAGTAAAAAACGGTGAAAAGCGGGATTCTTCGTTCCCTGCAGTCGCTCAGAATGACATGGCCCAACTTATTCATGACTCTTAAAACAGTCTCTTAGCCAATTTACTCAGTGCCATGAAAATTACACCCTTTTGGCAGATAAGTCTCTGGACGATATAATGCGCGAGATCGAAAAAAGGCGAAAGGCAGCACAATAAAAATCGTGCTTAAGAATATTCACCCAATCAAGGGACAAATTGATACCGAGCAGGATTTTCATAAAGCCAACGGAAGCTCGATTTCTTCCACCCGTCAGGCCGCATAGGCCAGCGCCTCGCGGATATCTGCATCTTCCAAATATGGATAAGCCTTGAGAATCTCAGCCGGCGAATGACCTGTGGCAATCAACCCCACAATCATGCCTCGAATGCGGGGCTTTCCGCCCATCACATTCAGGTCAAAGGTGATTCGCGTCAGGTTTTTCATCGTTTGATCTCCTTCATCCATCTTACCCTGTTTTGCGAAAGGAAACCGGCCTCTGTTCCTCATATAAGTACGGCACTTGACCAACCTTATCCCTCCAACGATTCCAGAATTTGACAAGCCCAACGAGAAAACCCAATCCATAGCTAATGTGCAATAGGAAAAACACGAATGGCAGAGTCCACACATATTTCCAACCACGTTTCGAGGCAGTCACCGAAGATGCAAATAGATTGGCGGCTAAATAAAGCAAAGGGATCATCAAAGAGAAGATCCGATAGGGAGTCAAGGTCAGGCCCGCCGAAATAAGCAGCGCCAATACAAACGCAGGCGGCACGAACTGGCGGATGCTCATCTGGAGCGGATGTTTCTGCAGGACGCGCACCTTCCAGTAGCCATATTGGAAGTATTGACGCCAGAGTTTTCCGGGACTACCTCGTACCGCGTACACAGATTTAATTTGAGGGCTGAGTAAGATTTTTCCGCCCGCGGCGCGCAAGCGGTAATTAAATTCATCATCCTGGTCGCGGATGAGTTCTTCATCAAAGAGGCCAATACGATCAAATACACGGCGCGGCCAGGCACCCATATAAACCGTGTCCACCCATTCTTCTTCTTCCGAATAATGAAAACGCCCTCCGCCGATGCCAAAGGGTGTGCTGGTTGCAAGGGCAACTGCTTTCCCGAATGGATTCTTTCCAACGGCATTCATCCTACCGCCTACATTATCAGCCCCAGTGTGCTGTAAGGCTTCCACGCACTGACGCACGTAACCGGGCGCAATCACGGTATGACCATCCACGCGAATAATGATCTCGCCCTTGGCCTGGCGCAGGGCAATGTTCATGGCAGTCGGGACGATTTTAGCGGGGTTATCGAGCAGGTACAGGTTTGAATGTTTTTGTTGAAGGCCCCGGATGATTTCGCGCGACCCGTCATCGGACATGCCATCCACGACTAACATTTCCATGGAAGCGGAGGGATAATCCTGGGCCAATACTTTACCCAGAGTATTCGAGATATTGCGAGCCTCATTTCGGATGGGCATAATCACAGTTACAAAAGGCGGTTCAGTCATGCTTGTTCCATTTTCATAAAATACGGATTTCAAATCGAAGGGAACTGCCAGCTTTGGCAGTTATGAATTGTGATCAGAAATAATTTACTTTTTGTTGAATGGGAAATAGAAAAAGATCAGGTCTTGCTAAAGCCAAAAGGATTTAGATTTTCATTACTGGCATTTAGAGATCACAGCCCGTAACTTGCCGTTAGCGGAACGAGGAATAGAATCAACTAATTCAATTGATATTTGCATATTACCTACTCGATCACGAACACGAGCAACGATGTCATCGCCAACCTTTGAAGTGTAGTTCAATGCAGGAACCACTTTCACACATAATTGATCCAGCGTTTCTTGAATAATTTGGGCTTCACGAATTGGCATATCCGCTTTGAATACCGGATCAAGCCGCCCGATTCGGCGTCCATCAGGCGTCAAAATCATATCGTCCATACGTCCCTCAATGTGCTTTAGGATTGGCATGAAACGACCACAGGCGCAAGTGGATTTTATAATTGACGCGCGATCTCCCACTTCATAGCGAATCAGCGGCATGGTTGAGTTCAGAAGACCAGTACAGATTAAACGGCCTGTTTCTCCCTCTTCAACCGGAATGTCTTCCTCATCACGCAGGATTTCATATACGCCAACCTCAGGCCACAAATGCAAATTGCCTTCACTGCACTCGCTCGCCGCGCAGATATTCTCGGATAAGCCATAGGTATCATACACTGGACATTGAAAGGCTTTTGAAATCACTTCGCGTTGGTGAGCATAGAGAGGCTCCGCATTGCTAATCACAGCCTTAAGGGCGGGAATATTCAATCCCTGTTCGAGTGCCAATTGAGCCAATGAATACAATGAAGAGGCATACCCTAAAAGATAAATCAGCTTATGGCTTTGTATGGCTTCAAGATATGCCGCAATATTCTTCGGAGCAAGATGGTATGAGGAAAGATATAACTGGTTCATCCCAGCATTCCAGACCCAAAAGGGAGGTTTAGTTTGCGAAAACGAAGCTACCATTTGTCCGCCCAAAATTCCCCAGCGGTCATGACGAGATAATCCATACCATTTACGCCAACGCGCCTCAAAGAGAGCGTACCATTGGCGCACAGAATCTTTGCTCATCCAAAGTGTAAGCGGTTTCCCTGTCGAGCCGCTGGTATGCTCGATTATTTGCGCCTGCAATCTGATGCCATCGGCTAAGAAGGCCTTTGGATTTTCGCGCAGTATTTCTTTAGACAAAACAGGCCAGTTTTGCAGAATTTCAGGCAAGGCATGATCGCCCTTTTGTCGGCGCGCCTGCCATTGCTGACGATAGTATGGCACATACTTTGCCGCATAATTAAGAATATAAGCTAGCCGTTCAGCCTGCCAAGACTCCCATTGTGTTGTAGACCAGCATTCGCGCTCCTGATCATCAGCAATCAACCCGTCTGTTGCGGTTGAATAACGCAGTGATTGCAGGCGGAAACCGTGCAGGCTGGCCACCAAAACACGAAGGGGATAAGGAGATTGATGATAGAGATTCAAGGGATCAAGCATAAAGAACTCACAGAAACCATGCTCTCTTTTTACCGAGACAAAAGGGATGGTTCTTTTGCATTATCCAAGCGTCTGAGTTTTCCGAGGATCGTTTAAGCTCGCAACAACAAACAGTGTCTTCGTCGATTCCCAGCCAAGAGCAATTTGAACGCTGTACCAAACACTGGCAAAAGTAAACGATGGCCTATAAAACCTGGGTTGGATGACTTTGACATCATTAAACCCAACAGATTTCAAAGCAACCGCTATCGACTCCTCCGTAAAGAAATTTACATGGACAGGCGGAGCAGAGGCTTTTCCCCAATTGTTTGAAAGACGATACCCACGCCGCAGGTAGTTGGGGGTACTGAATATCAGGAAACCGCCGTTTTTCAAAGACTTCCTGACATTATCCAAATATTCATAGACATTCCAAATGTGTTCGATTACTTCCCACATAGCGACTACATCCGCCGGGGGTAATTCAACCTGGTTTGGATTTGCAATGACATGAGCCTGCAAGCCTAATCTTTTGGCGTATCCCACCGCGACTGCTGAAATGTCATAATCCACATAATTCCAACCGCGTTCCCTGCAAAAAACGCCAAATGAACCGACTCCGCCGCCAACTTCAACCAGGTTTCGACCAGCCGTTTGTCTTTCAACGCGCCTGAGCATTTGTTGACGGTGGAATTCCAACACTCGTTTCCCCTGCGACAAGATTTCAAATTGCATGCGGTGCATCTCATATTCCCCGGTTGCAAATAACTCATCGTACATGCCGGAGTTTGCTTTGTCCGCTTCCGCAGGAAAGACGAGATGTAGTGGACCCATAAAACTGGACAGACTGCTTAGAGTAGAATCACTAGAAGCAGTTTCATAACCTAAAGGAAGGGGTTGCGCAAAAAGGCAACCTGTGGCTTAACCAACTCGGAGGAGCAAGCATGAGCCAACGACGAAGTAAGCCACTTCTGACCGACAAACAATGGAAATTAATCGAACCTTTG
>JBHORD010000016.1:0-79955 GCA_042408355.1 Anaerolineales bacterium | reverse complement strand
AACCAAGCACTGCTTTCGGATCGCCGATCACCAACATCTTCATGGCGGGTTACCGGTTCAACACAATGAACGCGATAAGCAGACCGTAGATCGCGATGCCTTCCGCCAAACCGACGAAGATCAGCGAGCGGCCAAACGATTCCGGTTTTTCGGCGATGCTTCCAACTGCCGCCGCGCCGGTTCCGCTCACGCCGATGCCCGCGCCGATGCAAGCCAGGCCGGTGGCGACCGCCGCCGCCAGCGACGCGTATGGGTCCGTCGCCGCGCCCGCTTGCAGTCCCGCGGCCATTGCGGCAGTAGGCGAAAAGAGCCAGACGGCGCCCGCGCCCGCGGCCATCAATCCAACGATGAAATTGAATCCCTTCAATCCCAAAATCAAGCCTTCGGTCGCGGCTTTCGGACCGTACTTCTTCTCGCGCAGGAAATAGATCACGGCCGGAATCAACGGAACCATACCTGCTAGAATTGCGGCAAACAGAAACATGGAACGCTCCTCCTTGAGTGTGGATTCGGAAATTTTTATTGCTCAAATCTGCTGATCGCGAGCGATCAGTTGACTCCTTTGTTTGAGGCGGATAACGTAAACGGCTCAAAGCGTGAACCTCCGCCGTTGTAGAACTTGCTGAAGAATTCGTAGTATTCGAGACGCATGGTTTGGATGCCGACAATCAAGCCTTCAAACATGACAAGACCGATATTGCCGACTGCGACAATGATCCAATAAACAACGCCCTGGCCGGGATTGATCAAATTGCCGACGATGAAAATCACGGAACTCAGACCGGCGTGCGCAACCGCGAACGCGCCTAGACGCACATAGGAAAGCGTGTTGCTCAACATGCCGATCAGCGCCTCGAACAATTCGAAGAAAGCCTGGATGGCGTAGGTGCCGACTCCGTCTTCGATCAACGGGCGATGCCCCTCCATCAGATGTTTGAAGATTTCCGCAAACATGATGAAGAACGCTGAGATGACGGCTGTGACAAGCAGTACGGTTTTTGGAATTGGAAAATTGCTGATAAACGATCCGGCCGCGTAACCCAGCAGGGACCAGTAAAACGTCAAACCCACCAAACCATTCTTGTCGAAGATGAGCCGCCCCCAGTTTCGACTCATGATGGCGTTGAAGATGTTGACGATGAAACCGACGGTCAACAGGAAAACGCCTGCCCCCACGGCGGTTCCGAGAATCGTCAGGATGTTTTCCATCGGATGAATCCAGAGGGCGGGCAAAATGGTCTCGATGCCGAAGACGCTTCCGTAAACGAAACCAAAGGCGGTCGCAACCAATCCGCAAATCGTCACGAGTCCGCCGAGGCTGGCGAGACCACGCAAGGCTTTTACTTTTTTGCTCATCAGTAAAACGCCGAGCAACGCCAGCATCAATCCGTGTGCGACATCCCCGAACATTGCGCCGAACAAAAGCGGAAAAGTGACGGCAATCAAAAATGTCGGATCGAGTTCATCGTAGCGCGGCCGCGCGTACGTTGTGACCAGGTTTTCAAACGGGCCGAAACCTTTCGGATTCTTCAGCGCCACCGGAACGTTCTGTTTGACCTCATTGCGTTTAACCGGGAATGTTTCGATCAGAATTTCATTTGAAACTTTCTTGAGCCTTTCCTGCAACTGCGGAAGTTTCGATGCAATCGCCCAGCCGACGATGAGATAAGTGTATTTGAGCCGTCCGTAACGGACGATGGCGTCGGTCAACATGCGGCTCGAACGGACTTCCCAAAGCAGGCGCTGCAACCTCTGCCTGTGCGCCTCGCGCAGGCTGGTTAACGTATTTTTTAAATCCTGAATCTTGTTTTTTGAACTTGCAATTTGTTGATTGAGCGAAGCGATGATTTCCGAGGGTTTGCCTTTGACGTTCTCCGGCAGCGTCAGCGGATTCAAATAAGAACTGGCGACTGCGCGCTTTAGAATGTCGCTGTTGGCGTTCGACCCGGCCAGCCAGACGACGGCTTCCTTTCCTTCCTGATGGAGCGGTAAAAACACAAACGGGATTCTTGAAAGGCTGGTTTGCAAACGTTCCATGTTTTCGACCGGCATTGTCCCAAGCACGGAGAAGAGCGAATGCGAGCTTTGCAGTTTGCTCAAATCAACATCAACATCGGCAATGGGCTGTAATTGGCGCAGCACGCCCTCGAGATATTCAAGATGTTTGGTTTCGCCGGTTAATTGCTCACTCGTTTTGCGGACATCGCCCTCTAATTGATCCACAATTGCCTGCACCGATTTGATGTCCACCGGCGCGTCGAATCCCTTTTTCGACGGCTCGCCCTCGGCAAGTTCCAGCGCCTGCATCGTGGTTTGAATTCGGCGTTCGAGCGCGGCGTACGCGCTGGCTTTCTCCTGCCATTCTTTCGATTGAGTCAGCTCCGACTCGCCGGTCAGATAACTGCTGTCGCTTTGCTGGAAGATCGCCTGCTCTCCCAATACTTTTGTGACCGCCAGCAAATCCTTGGCGGGTACGATCACTTCGATCTCTGTCATCTCTTCCGGATAGAACATGCTCTCTCTCCAATTGTGTAGTTTGCGTTCTCTTCCGAATTAGTTCCTCATGACCATGTACTGCTTGAACTTTTCTGCCGGTATGTTCGATGATTTGGCTTCGATCAATACAACCAAATCCTGGATTTCAAGATCGCTCAAAAGCAGATACGCCAGCGGGATTCCGATATGGAATGGATCGCCGACGAACGCCGCCTGGCACTGATCGTAGACGCGCCTCTGCAGTTGCAATTCCAGTTGGGAAAGCCCCTCGCCCGATTGGGCTATCAGGCTTTCGATTTGAGTCAGGTTTGGATACACGCGTTGGACGATTTGTGCGATGTCCGCTCCGGCGGCGATCCCGCGGATATCTTCATCGTGGACATGGTATCCGAAGGGCAGGGTGTAGTTGATGACTTCCTCTTCCGATAAACGATAATACGTTCGATAGCGAATTGCCCACATCAGATTGGTAATATCCAGCATTGTTCCGATGATGCGGCTGGCTTGTGTTTTATCGAGGCTTGAAAGCTGTTTGACATTTTTCCACAAGTCCCGCCAATAATTGAGATCGAGCGTCACCTCCAGCGGAAACAAACTTTGTTCCGCGTTATAACGCTTCATCGCATACGAAAGCGTTTCGTAATAAGGCGTGCCGCGCAATAATTCGACTGCCGGAGCAATGTTGCCCGTTGCCATCATTTCTTCTGCGGGGATGACTGTTCTAGGACCAAAAGGAAAAAGCAGATATTTTACAACGTTCCAGGATTCCCCCTTGACGATGCCGCGTAATACGGCTTTCAAATTACTGACTTCAAAAAAACGATAAAGCTGGATAAGCAATGGGCGGGTCTGTTCCGGCACGATGCCAATGATGGACGAATAGGCGTTGGCAAGTCTTTCCCGGAGTTGGAATGCCGCCCGCCTGGGCGTCAGGTCCCGGTCGCGCACTTGTTCCAGATACGGACCATACGCCGTATGCTTTAGCTGTTCGATCAGGTTGTTGAAATCGGGAGCCTCAAATAGTCTGTTCATCTCCTGCGGTGTCAGCAAGGTCGAGTACATCACTCGCACGCGGGCGTTGACTGCAGCGTATCCGGAGATGCCGTTGGAAGCCATTTCAGGATTCCCTGCCGCTGACTCGGTTGAGCACGTACGCGACGGCTTTGTTGAAGTTTGTCTTCGCCACGGCCTCGGTACGCTGGATGGTCTTCTCCGCATCGGCGAGGATGCGTTGGCGTTCTTCCTCTGCCTGAGCCTTGGCGATCATTGTACGGGCTTCTTCCTCTGCCTCGGCGCGAGCCTTTTCGATCAGCGCCTGCGCCTCCTGCTCGGCTTGAAGCGGAATCTTTTCCGCTTCGCGCAAAGCCTGCGCATGGATCGCGTCCGCTTGCTGTTCGATCTCGAGTACTTGTTGGATGGTTTTCTCGTTCAAGCGAAATCTCCTGATTTATGGCTTGTAACTTCAAACGTATCGCTTCACGTGACCACAAAATACTCACCGTGCAAGTACGCCTGCCTGCATGTTCGTCGCGTAAGATTCACTTGTATTCAGATCAGTAATTAAACCTTTGCCAGCCAACTGCGAGCCTGTCCCCGCCGGGGGAAACATCATGATCCGACAGACTTCGATTTGCAGGCCGTTCAAAATGATTTTGTCCTTCCGAACTCACCTCTGTGTGCGGATATTCTACACCAGATTTATCCATTTTACACTGGAGCGTACATGAGAACAAGAGGAATTGTTCATTCCCGAACAAGGACTTTGGGAAATTTGATTCGCAGTTCCGTTGCGCGCCGTATCAATGAATCAGGCAAACAACGGCGTGATAAGTCTGCCGGGGCTGTTTCGTGAAATATGCGAGTCAAACATGTGGTTAGACTCTGCGCAAAACGCAAATGATTCCGCTGCAAAAAGGCTTCTTCACTGCGAAGCGCGCGGAGACCGGGCAAGTGCCGTTGATTTATGTTTCTGATTTTACAAATCGCGTTTCCCGAAGGCGCGTATGGCAATCCATAAGGCCGCCAACAAGTAAACTGCTGTATAAGCGATCATCAGCGGACTTGGCACGGATGTCGCCCCGAATGGCGACATGCCCAATGCTCCTGCCAAAGGCGTCTGCATCTCATAGGCGGCCCTTCGCCAGAGAGATTCGCTTGGCATGATCAGGCTTGCGATGATTCCCACCTTGACGGCTGTGGAATTTTGTATCACCGCGCCGAACTGTTCGATCCATCCGCCGATGAACGCCAGACCATATAAACCGAAGACCACGCCGCCGGTTGCCAATGCGGATAATGAACTGGAACATGCCATCGAAATGGACATGACCAGAAGATCTTCAAAATAGATCAATGCCATTCCGACTGCTAAATTGCGAGGCGCGTATCCCGATTGGAAGAACACGCTCAATACCGTGCCGCCAGCCATCAACAGGAAATATAGGAGGAGCAGAAACGCGAAGCCAAGCCATTTACCGAGGACAACGTCCGAGCGGCGGATGGGCTTGGTCACGATAGTCTGGATTGTGCCGGAGTTGATCTCGCCTGCCAACGTGTCCGCGGCGAGCAAGGCCGCCATCGCGATTGAAAGAAACGTGACCGCGTACAGCCCGGCCAGCATCAATGTGTTCACCCCTTCAGTATCCGCGATCCGCACCAGCGCCTGCTGTGATGGATCGTTTTGCGCCCTGGCCTCGGCGCTTCTAATTGAAGTGTATATGAAGTGAAAGCCGATGGCATAAATGATGATAAAACACAAACCGAGTATCAATCCGGTCAATACGATTCGACGGCGGATCGCTTCGCGGAATGTCATGCGCGTGATTGTCCAAATGCTGTTCATAAACTGCCATCCCTCCCGACCGTTTCGATGAAAATGTCTTCGAGTGAGACGCGCTGAGGTATGATGGCGTACACCTCAACGCCTTTGGCGACCAGATAACGCGTAATCTCAGGGAGCGCAGTTTCAGTGGAGATTGTCAAATTCAATGTTTCACCGTTCGCTCGAATATTCTTTCCCCATTGCGCCAGACCGGAAATGATCTCCTGCGTGAGGCCGCCGGTGCGGATTTTCACATCCGATTGTTTCGTATCCAGCGAAGCCAGCTCGAGAACGCGCGCCACTTCTCCGTGGCGGATGAAAGCCACACGGTCGCACGTGACTTCGATCTCGCTCAACAAATGAGAATTGAGAAAAACGCTTGTGCCTTCCTCCCGCAATTCATGAATGATGTCGCGCACCAAACGCCGTCCAACCGGATCGAGGCCGGAGGTCGGCTCATCGAGAAAAACCAGCCTCGGGCGATTGAGCAAAGCCTGGGCAAGTCCGATGCGCTGGAGCATTCCCTTTGAGAATGTTCGCAGAAGTTTATTGCGAAAATCTGCAAGACCGACGCGCTCCAGCAGTTCACTGATCCGTGATCTAAGATCGTGAGTCTCCATGCCGTATAAATGTCCGTGTATATCAAGGAACTCGCCTGCGGTCAGCCATTCGGGAAACCGAAAATGCTCGGGCAGAAAGCCGATATGTCGGAGTGCGGCGCGATTGCCGATGGGGTAGCCGAGCATCGAGGCTGAGCCGGAGGTCGGCGCGATCAAACCTAGCAGCATCTTCATCGAGGTGGTTTTCCCCGCGCCGTTTGGACCGAGGAATCCGAACACTTCACCCTGATTAACTTGCAGGGTGAGTCCTTTTACCGCGGCGCGCTCGCCGAAGACTTTGCGTAACTCATGTGTTTCGATGGCAGGAATATTGTCCATTGTTCAAATTTCTAGATTGTTCCTAATTATGAAGAACGTGGTTAAGAATAGTTTACTACTTTGCCGGAAGCGGATTCTTTTGCGACCAGGTATAAAATGATTCCTGACGCCCATATCAACGCGTCGATCAGCCACCATAGGTTGGAACCGAAATTTGCAATTTGAACTATCCTTGGCACGATGTCTGTGCTGGCATGGAGAATGACGGCGAAAAGCAGGCTTCCTCGCGTGTTGTTGAACACGACCGTGTAGATAATTGAGAGGCCAGCGATGAGCAATAAGAATGGAATTACGGGAATGTTGGGCTGACCTGGAACAAAGTATTGCGGCAAATGCCACGCTCCCCAGATTACGCCGAGGATGATACTGGCAATCAATGGATTCGGGATAATGCTTTGAAGACGCGGCAACGCAAAACCTCGCCAGCCGATCTCCTCCCCGGAGTTGATGAACATCAAGTACAGAAAGCTGGCGGCGACAAAATACCAGGGAGCATTTGTCCACAGTGATTGATCGTTGCCTCGGAACAAGATCAAAATCGCCAGGAAGAAAATGGCGGGGATGAGGAGAAAGGCCAGCAGGTACCATTTGAAATGAAACTTCCAGAGCAAGTAACATTTCAATATACCTTTTACCCCGGCCCATTTATTCGTGATTCCTGCGACCAATAATGCTGAAATGGCCGGGCTGAAGAGGAAAATAAATGCGCTCCAGGCTGGCCCTGATGGGTTTACGAGCAGAGGAACCCAGGCCAGCCATCCAATGACGAAGGCAAGAATAAAAAAGGCAACCAACTGTTTCAGGCTTGATGTTTGGGGATTCATTCGTGGCGCTCTTCGATGATGTTTGAATTTATGTGTTTCATAGACCGCGCCGGAGGAGGCGACTCCGGCGCGGACAACCGGGCGATTGAACTGATGCCGCTTATTGAAGCGAGTTCGCCATGTCAATGGCTTGCTGTGAATTCGTGCCCAGCGAGCCAATCGTGTACACGATGCCGTTCTTGACCCACAGCAAAACGTATTGCGGCGCATCGTCGGCCGGACGCTGAATGAGCGTGCCGGTTACACCGTCCACCTGCACCTGCTGATACGTGGCGGCGTTCTTTGGGATCGGGACGACAAGAGTCGAAGTCCAATCAACACTTTGAGCGAAAGCCGCGGCTTGATCTTTGTTCATGCCGGTGAATTCGAGTCCGATCTGGGCAAGCTGGGCAACATTGACGTTCGCCGGCGCGCTGACGACCGGGCTTGGGAGTTGCGCCATGATGACGCAGTCGGGATATTGCCGGCTCATGGATCCCTGTTGGGCGACATCCGCCGCTGCCGGGTCGGGGCAGGAACCGTAATCGGCGCGGACCGAAGCGGGGACGGTCACCGAGATGACCGCGCCGTCAATGGATTGCGGCAAGACGAGATCACTGCGTCCGGCTTCATCGAGCAAAGCCTGCGCTTTCGTGCGGTCAATCGTAAAGTTATACGCGGAATGTCCCAACACGGTGATGCGTGACGGCATCATGTTTTGTGGAAGCCGCACAGTGAAGCCCGCCTTTTGACTTGCGTCCGCCGCGCTGGCCGCGCTGACTGGCGCGCCGGGTTTTTGCAATTCCTGCGTCGAGCTTGAGATCAACTGGCTGATTTGTTTTCCAAGCGTGCTGTTGCCGGTCAGCTGTTGCAAGCCGCTGGCGTCAATCGGGACGACGGTCACTTGTTGGACTCTGAACAGGTCGAGCAATTGGCCCGCAAAGGCGCGCGTGCTGGGGATCGAAAGCACCACTGCAAGAATCAGCACAATGGCTGTGCCGACCTGCAAAATCGGCGAAGCGAATATCTTTTTTGGCATGGGTTTCTCCTTTTGAATTTGTTTTTGTTGGAAACGATACATGGCGGTTCTTTCCGAAAGAACTTGCTCGTTGCCTGAAGAAAGGAATGATAGTTTGCTGGCAGTCCGTTTGACTTGAAGTTGCAAGGCGTCTTGACGCGCGCGGCACACAGCGCAAGATTCGAGATGCCGAAGTTCGCTTGCGTTCAATTCGCCGTCAAGGGCGGCGCGCAGTTGACCATCGTTCAGATGCTTGTTCATGGCTTCTCCTGATTCATGGCGCGATAACGTTTCTCAAATTCACGTTCTGCGCGCAGTAGTAGCGGGCCAATGGATGTTGGCGAAAGCTTCATGGCCCCGGCGATTTCTTTATAAGACATTCCTGAATAACGCATAATGAGCAACTGCGACTGTTTGGAATTCATGCGTGAAAGAACGAGGCGGGCAAGTTGTCTCTCTTCTTCATCGGCCTGAATTTTTGCAGGCTGTCCCTCGGCTGTCTGTTCGAGCGCGTCTTTGCCTGCAGTCAATTCGTAAAACTCGCGGCGCTTGAAACTGCGGATGGATTGCAGCCCGAGATTGGTTGCCACGCGGTACAGCCAGCCGCCGGGATTGAAATCGCTTTGCGAATCGGGTTTCCTTTGATGAAGCCGCAGGAATGTTTCGAGCGCCAGGTCTTCCGCCTCCGCCGGATCGCCGACCAAACGCACAAGATGGCGGTAGACGGATGCCCAATGCTCCTTGAAAATCGCCTCGAACGCGCTGGAATTTGATTCGGCGTGGGCGGACGGGGAAAGTCCGCGCGGCTGTTTGCGGATTTTCATCGCTGAGAGTGCGCCTTCGCGTATTGCAGACTTGTCCATCGGGTTTCTATCATGTCCTTAATAGGATAATCCCGTTCGAGCCGAAAATGAGACGCCATTTTCAATGTCGTTGCGGGCGGCCGCAGGGAACGCGGCGATCTCGTTTTTCAACAAGCCGATGGCTTCGCCGCCAAAGCGCGGTTCGCAATGACATGATTCAATTCAGGCGTTACAATACGAACGACATTGCTCAAAGGGTTTCCTCGATGACCATTCAAGATCACATCGCACGAATCTTTCGCGAGAAATTTGGATCGGACCCGGCCTTCATCGCTCGCGCGCCGGGGCGCGTGAATCTGCTCGGCGAGCATGTGGATTACAACGACGGTTTTGTCCTGCCCGCCGCGATTGACCGCGCCACTTATATCGCTTTTTCTCCATCCGGCTCGGACGGTTCAACAATTGTCGCGGCCGATTTCAATAACCAAGTAACTTCATTCACATTACAGAGCATTTTTTCAAAATCTTCTCTTGACGGTTCGCCGCTTGAGGGCTGGGCGAAATATCCCGCTGGAGTGGCGTGGTCATTGATGGAAAAGGGTTTATTGGTGGACGGCATGAACGCGGTCTTCGCCTCGGAGGTGCCGCGCGGCGCGGGTCTGAGTTCTTCGGCGTCGGTCGAATTGGCGTTCGGCGCGGCATGGATGAATCTCGGCGGCTGGAAAATCAAGCCGATGGAACTGGCTTTGCTTTGCCAGCGCGCGGAGAATCAATACGTGGGCGTGAATTGCGGCATCATGGATCAATTCGCGTCCGCATGCGGCGAAGCGGACCGCCTGATGCTGTTGGATTGCAGGTCGCTGGAATATCGGTCACTGCCGCTGCCAGAAGACGCAGCCATCGTCATCGCGGATACGTCTGTGCGGCGCTCGCTGGTGAACAGCGCATACAATGATCGGCGCGCAGCCTGCGAAGAAGCGGTGCGCGTCTTACGCGAAGATTTGCCGGAGATCAAAGCTCTGCGCGATGTGAGTGTGGAGGACTTTAACCGGCTGTGTTCGAAGCTGAGTAAAGATGTCGAAAAGCGCGCCCGCCACGTTGTTGAGGAAATCGAACGAACGAGGCGCGCCATTGATTTGCTGGAACGCGGCGGCGTCGGCGCGTTCGGTCGTCTGATGAATCAATGTCATGCGAGCCTGCGCGATTTGTATGAAGTATCCTGTCCCGAATTGGATGTGATGGCGCGCATTGCGCAGTCGCTGGAAGGTTGTTACGGCGCGCGCTTGACGGGAGCCGGTTTCGGCGGATGCACGGTCAATCTGGTGGCGCGGGAAAAGGTCAATGATTTTGTTGAAAAGCTCGTCGCGGGTTATGAGGCCGAAACCAGACTTCATTCTGAGACTTATATTTGCAGGGCTTCATCTGGCGCAGGCATCATACACGAATGGGACGGCAGGCTGAATGCGCCTCTTGATTCTTAATCATGAATTTCCGCCTGTCAAAGCGCGATTGGAAAGGGCGATGTGTTCACGCCGTTGCACAACAATGCCTTCCCTCGCTGGATGCGCCGGCCGCAGGCAAAAACGCAAAGATGCAGAGCCGCCGAATCGCGGAGCAGTTCAAACTTTCATCGGTAGCGGATCAACATGAAGCGCTTTACTTTCAAGGTATTCGACAAAAAATAATCATGCGAATTTGTTTTGTTTGTCTTGAAGTGTTTGCGTGGGGAAAATACGGCGGCTTCGGACGCGCCACTCGCTCGATCGGACGCGAGCTTGTCCGGCGCGGCGTTGAAGTCGTGGCAGTTGTTCCCAGGCGCGGGGATCAGCGCCCGGTTGAGGAGCTGGATGGAATGCGCGTTCTGGGGTTTGAACCGCGGAATCTGTTTCAGGCTTTTCGTTTATATCGGCAGGCGGATGCCGACATTTATCATTCGCAGGAGCCTTCGTTTGGAACATTTTTAGCGCGGCAAGCGATGCCTCGCCGCAAACATGTCGTTACATTTCGCGATACGCGTGATCGCCTCGACTGGCAAATCGAAAGCGAATTGCCAACAATCAGCCGCTTCCAGGTCTGGATGAATCGCGTCTATGAAGATAATGCGCTGGTGCACTGGGCGGTCCGCCGCGCCGACGCGCGCTTCGCGGCGTCATTCGTCGTGGCTCGAAAGGCCAGACAAAAATACGCCTTACCCGCGGAACCTGCGTTTTTACCTACGCCGGTCGAGATTCCGGAAAAAGTGGACAAGGCAAGCGCGCCCACCGTCTGCTTTGTCGCGCGTTGGGATAAACGCAAACGTCCCGAGTTGTTTCTCGATCTGGCGCGGCAATTCCCGGATGTGAGATTCATTGCCGTCGGCGCGAGCCGTAACCGCGTCTGGGATGAATCGTTGAGGAAAAATTACGCGGGTTTGGATAATCTTGAAATGACCGGTTTTTTGGATCAGTTTGATGATCGGCGGCACGGCGACATCCTTTCGCGCAGTTGGATTCTGATCAACACCTCGGCGCGTGAGGGGCTGCCCGTCAGCTTTGTTGAAGCCGCCGCACATCGCTGTGCCATCTTAAGCTCGGTCAACCCCGATGACTTTGCCAGCCGGTTTGGATATTTTGCGGGCAATGATGATTTTTCGTCCGGCTTAAAATACCTGCTTGAAGATGACCGCTGGTATAAATTGGGTCTGGAAGCGCATCAATATGTAAGGAGTGAGTTTGCAGCGCCGGTTGCAATCCAAAAACATCTTCAGATATATCAGAAATTATGCGGCAACTGAAAAGCATTATGCTTGCTGATTTATTTCATTGTTTTGCTTGATAGAAATCAGCGCGACCCAGCGTTCACAAGGAGGAACTATGCCGCGTGACGTGCTTTATCATGTTTTGAGAAGCCTGATTGACGTTTCGATTTGGGGAGGCGAATTGGCTGGCGGGGAAAATTTATCGAAGGAGGGCCCGGCGGTTTATGTGGCGAATCACGCATTGGCGTTGGGACCGATCGCAGTTTGTTCTTCTCTGCCGATCCGCCTGTATCCGTGGGTGGTCGGCGACATGATGGATTGGTCGAAAGCCGCCGCTTATTTGAACAAGGATTTCGTCGAGCCGCAATTGCATATTCCTCCGCCGCTGAGCGTGCCCTTTTCGCGTTTCCTTTCGCAAATCACTGTGCGCCTTTTATGGAGCATCGAATGTATCCCAGTCTGGCAGGGCGAAGGGTTGTTGGAAACGTACCGCATGAGCCTCGATTATTTGCAAAAGGGCAGAAGCCTGTTGATCTTCCCCGAAGATCCGGCCCTGCCGCGCGATGAGCAATGCAACATGAGCCCGTTCAAAAAAGGATTTGCGCGTTTGGGCGAAATGTATTATGAACGCGCCCATCGCATTTTGCGCTTTTATCCGGTAACCGTGCATCCGGGACTGCGGCAGGTTAAACTTGGAAGACCGGTTGCGTTCAACCCAAACAACAATCCGGCTAATGAACGCGTCCGCATCAAGAGTGTGCTGGAATCCACGATTCGCAATATGTATCTTGAACTGACTTTACAAAACTACGCGGGGATTCCGCTTCCCCATTAGGAGATTATGAATCAAAAAGCAAAATCGTTTTGGGCGGGAGTCCGAGCCGAATTCCCGCTCTTGATCGGCGTATTTCCATTTGGATTGATCTACGGCGCGCTGGCGCTCAAATCGGGACTTTCGGCGGCTCCCGCGCAAATGATGTCGGCCATCGTGTTTGCGGGGTCGTCCCAATTTGTTGCCGCCCAGCTCGTCCGCGAAGCCGCGCCGGGGTTTATCATCGTGCTGACGATTGGCGTGGTCAATCTGCGCCACATGTTGTACAGCGCCAGTATTGCGCCTTTTATTGAAAAACTGTCTCCCCGCTGGAAGGGACTGCTTGCCTATTTATTGACCGACGAAGCTTACGCCGCCTCGATCATTCATTACGAAAATGAGGGATTGACGCCTACCAGCCATTGGTTCTTCCTCGGCGCGGGATTTTCCTTATGGTTCACCTGGCAGGTCAGCAGTGCATTAGGGATATTTCTTGGCGCGGCGATTCCGGCAAGCTGGCCGCTTGACTTTGCCTTGCCGTTGACATTTATCGCCATGGTCATGCCGGTATTGCAGGATTATCCGGTTGCCGCCTCGGCATTATCTGCCGGAACGATTGCGTTAATCACAAACAGTTTGCCGTTCAAGCTCGGCCTGATTCTTGCCGCGCTGGCTGGCATCTTCGTCGGCACATATTTGGAACATCGCAAATCCATGGAGGAGACACTGTGAACATTTGGTTGACGATGATATTGGGCGGCTTGCTGACCTACGGAATGCGGCTTTCGTTTATTTATCTGTTTGGCCGTTTTGAAATCCCGGCGGCGGTGCGGCGCGCATTGCGATTCGTTCCGCCGGCAGTGCTGTCTGCAATCGTTTTCCCGGAATTGTTGATGCCGTCCGGCGCGCTGGATGTCAGCCTTGGAAATCACCGTTTGCTGGCAGGCGTGATAGCGATGTTGGTTGCCGCATGGACAAAGAACACGCTGTTGACGATTTTGGCAGGCATGGCCGCGCTGTTGATATTGCAAATTTCTTTTTAACTGCCGCCCAGCACAGATGGAAAATTTTTCCGCTAGAATCTAATGTAAAAAAAACTCCGCACATGCGGAGGTTTTTTTAGCGGCTATGCCCGCCGCTGTGGACATGTCCATGCGAGATTTCTTCATCGGTGGCCTGGCGAATATCTGCAATCGTTACATCGAAATGAAGCTCTTTACCGGCCAGCGGATGATTCATGTTCAAGCGAACATCCGCATCGCCGACAGATTCGATGCGGGCATATACCGGACGATCTTCCTGGTCGCGTAATTCCAATTCGGTTCCAACGGTCAACGGCACGTTGGGAGGAAATGAACCGCGCGGTACATCCATGAATGCTTCGGCATCCATTTCGCCATAGCCGTCCTTCGGCGCGACGATAACCTGTTTGCTCTCGCCAACTTTCATATCATAAAGCTGATGTTCCAGCCCGGGGATGATGTGTCCCATTCCTTGAATGAACTGCAGCGGCTCGCCGCCCTCGGAGGAATCGACGACTTGCCCATCCACATGCAGGGTGTAATGCATGGAAATTACCTGGCCATCGTCCACTTTGATTGGTTCTGTCATTCTTTCTCCTTGCTCCGGCTTGATTTTCGTGTCCGGAGGATATGTTGATTTTACCACCCCAAATCGGCTAAAAGATTCTGGCTCTACCTTTATCAGACGCGAAGCCAAATCCGCTTTTTGAGCGGAATCGAATTAGGTGTAAATGAGATGAACCTGATTTCCGCCCGCTTCCTTGGCGCGCGCCGCGGCTTGACGCGCCTGTTGAATCAACGGTTCGATTTCGGTCGCGGCGCTGATGGTGGTGGCAGAGGCAACACCGGCGCTGACGCCCACGTTGACAACATTTTCCTTGTAGGTGATCTGGGTTGATTGAATCCCATTGAGAATCCGCACGGCGATCTTTTCTGCATCCGCGCCGATCACCCCCGAAAGCGCGATCACGAACTCATCGCCGCTCCAGCGCCCAATGCAGTCATACGGACGGCTCTTTTCGCGGATCGTCTGCGAAATGATTTTCAGGATTTCATCTCCCATTTTGATGCCGTATTTTTCGTTGAAGGATTTGAAGCTGTCAATATCAAGCGCGATCAGGCTCAGCGCCGACCCGGAACGGCGGGCGCGTTCCAACTCGCCCTGCGCTGTTCGATAAAACGCACTGCGGTTCATCAGGCCGGTCAGATGGTCATAGATTGCCAGATTCTCGATTTGATCGCGCGCCTGTGCGAGGCTATCGCCCAGCGAAAGAAAACGTTGTCCGATCATGATGCGGGCCTTGAGCTCGGCGGCGCTCAGCGGTTTGTACAATGTATCATCGGCTTCCACCGAGTCGCTTTCGCTGGACGTAAGCATGAGAAAATAAACGGGTGGAAGTTTTAAGGCGCGGACGCGCCGGATGAGATCGTAATTTTGAACATCGGGCAGATCGAAGTCCGCGATGACGAAGCGGGATTCGCCGGCTTCGATCAATCGCCTGGCCTGCTCCGCGCTATCCGCCAGAATCATGACATGCCCCGATTTTTCCAGCGCGTTCTGAATCAAAGAGCGTTCTTTTGTTCCGCCAGTCAATACGAGAACTTTCATGCGTCTTCCTTTTCGCCATTATACCTTGTGTGTGCGTTCCGTTGACAAAGGTTTTGTCTCATAGTAATATTTGCGCCGCTCGAAGCCACGCCGAGGTAGCTCAGCGGCAGAGCAGGGGACTCATAAGCCCTTGGTCGTGAGTTCAAATCTCACCCTCGGCACCACTGGTAACCATTATTTGTTTTTACGAATGGTTGGATCAGACCCGCCTGAGGAAGGCGGGTTTTGATTCTTGATTGATCATTTGTACGGCAGGGAATTTCCAATGTAGAATTTGGTTATGAACACAGTTCCCGAATCCCTCCTTGAAATCCGTGAACATCACGGGCCAGATTACAAGCCGCTGATTGATTACCGGACCTGGCGCGTGGCGCTGATGAATTACACGCCTGATCTTCTGCCGGAAAGAATCCACAAAATGCAGAAGCATATCGAGACGGATGAAGTCTTCGTTCTGCTTGCGGGACATTGCATTCTGTTTCTGGGGGAGGGCGAAGAATCAATTTCCCAAATTCACGCCGTGGACATGCAATTATTCAAACTTTACAATGTCAAATGCGGCGTGTGGCATTCGCACACATTCAGCAGAGACGCCAAAGTTTTAATCGTCGAAAACCGCGATACGGTGGATGCAAATTCCCCGTTTATCGAGTTGGGCGTCTCTCATCGCAAAGAAATTGTTCGTTTAACGAAGGAACTCTGGCGCTGACGTCCGAATTCCCCTGATCCGCAATGTTTGAGAACGCCCACTGCGCCTGAAAAACGGTTTTGGACAGCGGCTCTCCGGCGCAATTTGGCAAGTTATAAATGATATGGAATGATCAACAACATTGTGCAGAGCATATAAAGTGATGCATATTTATAAAGCCGCAAATTGGTTTTATCCGACGGGCGGAAGACGACGGTCGCCGCGAGGAAGAGCAGAACCGCGCTGAGGACGATGATCAAAGCCAGGATGCCCTCGGCCACTCCGATCCAGATCGAAGCGACGCTCATTGCCAGCGCAGCGATGATGCTGGAAACGGCAATTGTCAATCGCGTGAACCTGGCGCCGTATGTCGAAGGGAAGGTCGGCACGCCTGCGGCTTTGTAATCCTCGAAAAATTTCAGGCTGAACGTCAGCGTATGAGTTGGGATCCAAAACAGAATCGCAGAAGCAAGCAAAATGCCGATCGGGTCAATTCTTCCGACAGCCAGCACACGTCCGGAAAGAATGGGCATCGCCCCGGATATGCCGCCCCAAACAATGGACCAGCATGTGCGCCGTTTGAGCCATACACTGTACACGACTACATCGAAAAATAATCCCGCAAAGACCACCGCGCCGTAAAACAGATTCAACAGCAACGCCCAGCCCACGCCGATGATCGAGACCGCAATCCCAAGCCGCAAAACTTCCGCAGGCGTGACCGAGCCGGCGGAAGTTGGGCGTTTGTGCGTGCGCTTCATCTTTGCATCAATATCGCGGTCCCACCACATGTTGAGAATTGTCGAGCCGCTGATTGCCAGGAACAAACTTGGAATCATTTGGAGAAAATCATTCCAGTGAATTTCCGCGTGCGCGCTCAAATAACCTGCAAGTCCGGTCATTAACAACAAGCCGGTCTGCAGGGATTTGATTAAAGCCCAGTAGGCGCGGATTTTTAACTTGAGGGAGGAAACAAACAAGCGGACCTCGGCGATGGCAGACATTGCACTCCTAACAGCGGCTGAGATGAAACAAAGACGGCCCAATTGTACCGCGCCCATATATCGGAACGGCTAAGAAATGGATAAGTCTCTTCGCAGTAAGTCGTCCACCGATTCTCTTTGGACGATGAGGCGGGCGCGGTTTGCCTCGAGCCACACCGCTGCCGGACGGCGCGCCCCGTTATAGTTGCCCGCCATGCTCAAATGATACGCGCCGCTGACGGGGATCGCGATCAATTCGCCTTCTTTGATCTTCGGCATCGGAACATCCTCGATGAGCACATCGCCCGATTCGCAATAAGGTCCCCCAATAGAAACGCGTTCGCTCATTTCCCGATTCAACCCTGTCAGCGGCAGGCAGGAATATCTTGCGCCGTACAACGCATGACGCGGATTATCGGCCATGCCGCCGTCAATCAGCAGCCATGTTTTATGCCCGCGCCGCTTCACTGCGCCGACGCGGTAAATCGCCACACCTGCGCGCGCGATCAAACTGCGCCCCGGTTCGAGATGCAAATGAGGCAGAGCCAGATTGCGCCGTTTGCATTCGCGTATGATATTCTCCGAAACGGCGCGCACGTAATCTTCGATGTTTGGCTGTGGCAATTCCTCTTCGTGATATGCCACGCCCCAGCCTCCGCCGGGACAAAAATGCCAGTCGTGATCGAAATCAATTTCTTGAATCAGATCGAGCGCGAGCGAAATGGCGGGCAAGAGGGGGGAGGCGTCGCGAAAGTTTGAGCCTTGATGAAAGTGCAGTCCGTTCAACGGCAGGTCGTTTTGTTTGCAAAACGCCGCGGCCTCTTTGATTTCGCTGGCTGTCATTCCAAACTTGCTATCCGGTTGGCCGGTTTGTGTGTGGACGTGATGTGTTGCAACTGCGAATCCCGGTTGGAGGCGAACCCAAAGATCGGGGACGGATAATTGGTGATGGACGAGCAATTCCGCAATGCGCCGAAGTTCAACGAGATTATCAACAACAATCGTGCCTGCATTCCCAATGGCCGATTTGAGATCATCCATTGATTTATTGACGCCATGAACCAGTATTTGCCCGCGCGGGATCTTTCCGGCGATAGCAATGGCAATTTCGCCTTCGCCTGTGCAATCGGCCCATAACTGATTTTGTTGCGTCCATTCGGCGATGGCCTTGCAGAAGAAGGCTTTGCCCGCGTATGTGATGTCGAACGGCGCGGGGTAATGCGCTTTCAATGCAGTTCGGTACGCGTCAACGGAAAGGTCCATCGTGGCGCGGTCGTAAATATATAACGGAGTCCCGAATTCGTCCGCGAGCGAGGCGAGGCTGTGTCCTGCGATGAAAAGAGAATCGTTTTCGATTTTTGTCCCGCTGGGAAACAAATCAAGCCGCTTCACGTTTTGATCCCCGCTGTACCTCGTCCTTATTGCCCAAAGAATAAATTCCACCACACCTGCCAGTTGGAAATTTGCGTGGGTGTGGGCGTAGGATCGAGATTCTGCGCCGTTGCGGCTCCCGGCTTTCCAATTGGGATAACCGGCTGATCGCCGGGTTGAATTTCGTGTCCTTCCGAACGCGCCCAATCCTGAACGGCGCGGTCGGATCCCGCGTACGCGACCTGAGTTTGTAATGCTAGCTGTGTCTGCGCCACCTGGGTGGCCTGTGCGCTGAGAACATTCGCCTGTTTCTTTAGCCGATTGAGTTCTTCGACGCGGGAATTGAAATCCATGACCATCAGCGCCAGTACCAGGATGCCGAAAAAGATTACGACGCGGCGCAGGTTGAGCGGGAGGTGTTGCATGACATTATCTTACCCGTTGTCGGCGAGGTTGGCAAGCCAAGGTCGGGCAATCGCAATTGCGATTTTTTAACCGTGAGTTTGGGATAGCGGCTGAACTCAGAAATGTACCGCAGAGATTTTTCGAAGTTGTTGCTGCGCAACAACGGAAGGCGCGCCGTTGACACGGATACACCCAGCCGTTATAATACCGTCCGCTTCTGCCCTGGCGGAAAGAAAAGCCGGGGCGGTTGTTTGTAAACCAGCTTCCCCGTGCGCTGGCGATGGTTGCAGGAACCCGCGAGCCGTTCGGCGAAGTGAATGACTGGAGAGAATGATGAGATATGCAATTGTGGAAAGCGGCGGCAAGCAATATAAAGCCGTCGAAGGACAGACAATCGAAGTGGATCGCCTGTCCGATGAAGAGGGCGCCCAGGTGGATTTGAAGGCGCTGTTGATGGCCGATGGCGATGAGGTCATGGTCGGGACTCCAACTGTGAGCGGCATCGAAGTTAAGGCCACTGTGGTGAACCACTTCCGCGGCGACAAAGTTTTCCGTTTCAAGTACAGCCCGAAGAAACGTATTCGTGTGCGCGGCGGACATCGTCAGCAGTATACACGGCTGATGGTGGATTTCATCGGCAAGCCGGGCGAAGTCCGTAAAGTTGAGAAGGCGGAACCGCAACCGATTGTGGAGGCGGGGGAAGAAATCGAAGCGGAGACAAAAGTCAAAGCAGAAAAGCCCGCCAGGGTCCCCGCGACGGAAGCGGCGAAGAAAGAAGAGAAGAAAGCGCCCGCCAAGAAATCCGCGTCAAAAAAATCAACGACGACGAAAAAGTCGGGCAAGTAAAGTGAGAGGTAGAAATGGCTCATAAAAAAGGCGGCGGCTCCAGCCGCAACGGACGAGACTCGAATTCCCAGCGTTTAGGCGTCAAGCGCTATGCAGGTCAGTTTGTTCTGGCCGGAAATATTTTGGTTCGTCAACACGGCACGAAGATCAAACCCGGTTTGAATGTGCGCGTGGCGGGCGACGATTCTTTGTTTGCGACGGTTGACGGCATTGTGAAATTCGATGTGGTGCGCGGCCGCAAGCGCGTCAACGTTATTCCAGCGGAGAGCTGATATGAAAGCAGATATCCATCCAAAATATTATCCAGATGCCAAAGTGGTTTGCGCCTCATGCGGCAACACCTGGACGACCGGCTCCACCAAGAAAGAACTGCGCGTCGACATCTGCTCAAACTGCCATCCATTCTTCACCGGCGAGTCACAGCGCATCCTCGATATCGAAGGCCAGGTGGATCGCTTCTATAAGAAGTTGAACGTCAGCCAGCAATACATCGAGAGCAAGAGAGCAAAGGAAGCCGCCAGGAAATCGCCGACGCGGCCGATTGCCGAACTTGAACTTCCACAGCGCGCCGTGGATGTGCTTGCCAGGGCCGGCATCACTGAAGTCAATCAATTCCTTGCGAAACTTGCTGAGGGCGACGCGGCTGTTTTGGCCATTCAGGGTTTTGGTCAAAAGTCTTTGATTGATGCAAAGAAGAAACTGCGCGCGCTTGGTTATGAATTGCCCGAGACTCCCGCGCAGGAATCCTCTGCATAGGATTTTCAGGAAAAGTTTTATCAGGTAAACTTGCAGGCATGGCATAACGCCATGCCTGTTTTGATGATTTTATTTGACCTCTCCCATCCTTGTCCTGCTCCTCTGCTTCCCTCTCGCAGAGGAAGCGGAGGACGCCCTTAGGGCGGGAGGGGCCGGGCGAGGTCCTCCATGCGTCACACACACGGCTCGATCGAAGTCATCTGCGGTTCGATGTTCAGCGGCAAGACGGACGAATTGATCCGCCGCCTTGTTCGCGCCAAGATTGCAAAACAAAAGGTGCAGGTCTTCAAGCCCGCCATTGACGTTCGCTACGCGGTCGAAAAGGTCACCTCGCACGCCGGCGCGGACTTCGACGCCATGCCTATCGAAAACTCCGCCGAGATCAAAACCAAATTGGAGCCGGATACAACGGTTGTTGGCATTGATGAGGCGCAGTTCATGGATGACGGCATTATCGAAGTGGTTCAACAATTGGCGGAACGCGGCGTCCGTGTGCTGGTGGCGGGACTCGACATGGATTTTCGCGGTGAGCCCTTTGGACCGATGCCGATACTGATGTCGAAGGCGGAACGCGTGGACAAGCTTCACGCCATCTGCATGGTCTGCGGCGATGAAGCTTCGCGCACGCAAAGACTTGTCAATGGAAAACCGGCGCGCTATGATGACCCGGTGGTGATCGTCGGCGCGTCGGAGTTGTATGAGGCGCGCTGCCGCATTCATCACGAAGTCCCGCGGTAGCAAGTCTGAGATACCGGCTTTGTAAGACTTGTCCGACTTACGAGATTTGAAAATGCAAGACTATAAAGAACTTTTATCCGAAATCCTGATTGACGAAGAAACTCTGCAGAAGCGCGTCGCCGAACTGGGCGCGCAGATTAGCGCGGATTATCAAGGCAACGACAATCTTTTGCTCATCTGCATCCTGCGCGGCGGCGTTCCGTTCATGGTGGATTTGAGCCGTCACATCACGGTCCCGCACATGATGGACTTCATGGCAGTTTCATCGTACGGCGCGGGCAAGCGCGAGTCGAATGGCAACGTGCGCGTCACATTTGACCTGCAAATGAACATCAAGGGCAAAGACGTTTTGCTGGTCGAAGATATTGTGGACAGCGGCAATACGATTGCTTCTGTGTTGGGCATGTTGGAGACGCGCCAGCCCGCCAGCTTGAAAGTCTGCGCGTTGCTCGATAAGGCCGAACGCCGCGAAGCTGTGGTTCCAATTCATTATCGCGGCTTCACAATTCCGAACAAGTTCGTTTTTGGCTATGGCCTGGACCTCGATGAATACTACCGCAACCTGCCGTTCGTCGGTGTTGTGGATTTGGAGAAGTACAACGCCGGTTGATTTTCGAAATCCGGGGGCGGCTTGACCGAAAAGAAATCGCAGAATGCTTCTCCATACGCCGGCCGCTGGGTCGCCCGTTTGCAGGGACGCGTCGTCGCTCACGGCGGCACGCCTGAACAGGCTTTGATCGCCGCGCAGAAAAGCCGCCACAAAGAAAAACCCGAAATTATTTATATGCCTCTCGAATCTTCTTTTGCCTTTTCGCCCCTGCTTGAACGTTTGTGCGCGGCGCTGCCCGATCAGGAAATGTATTTGGTTGGCGGCGCGGTGCGCGACGCTTTGCTGGGACGCGTCTCGCATGATTTGGATCTGGCGATTCCCAAAGATGCGATTGCGGTTGCCCGGCGCGCGGCCGCGATTTTGAACGCCGACTTTTACGTGATGGACGAGTCTTTTGACATTGCCCGCCTCATCGCCCCGGCGGAAGGCGGGTCGCGCGACATTTTGGATTTCTCGGCGTTCCGCGGCTCCGATCTGGACACTGACCTGCGCGGCCGCGACTTCACCATTAACGCCATTGCGTTCGATCCGCGTCAAAAGGCGATTCTCGACCCGCTCAATGGCGCGGCGGATTTGCGCGCCAAATTGATTCGCGCCTGCTCCGGCACGTCGTTCCGCGATGATTCGATTCGCATTTTGCGCGCCGTGCGTTTTGCCGCCGCCCTTGAATTCAAAATCGAGACGGCGACCCGCGCCGCGATGAAACGCGCCGTCAATTTATTGTCCAACATTTCCCCCGAACGTCAGCGCGACGAATTGTTCAAAATCCTCGAAGGGCCGCGCCCGGCGGCGTCTTTGCGCGCCCTGGAAATGTTGGGCGTGTTTCCATATTTGCTTCCCGAAGTGTCTGCCATGAAGGGCGTCGAACAATCCGCGCCGCATGTGAGCGATGTGTGGGAACATACGTTAAGTGTGATACAGCATCTTGAAGGAATCCTGGCCGCGCTCGTTCCCTCATCTCTTATTCCCTCTCCCTTTACGGGGGATCAGGGACAGGGGACCGGAGACCCTGAAGCCAATGATTTGTACGCCGGCTTGCTGTCCTTACGCCTCGGACGCTACCGCGAACGGTTCGCCGCGCATTTTTCCAAACCGCTGAATCCTGATCGCTCAATGCGCGCGCTTTTATTCTTCGCCGCGCTCTATCATGACATTTCCAAGCCCGCTACAAAGTCAGTGGACGAGGCGGGGCGCATTCGCTTCTTCGATCACGATCAAATCGGGGCGCGGAGCGCGTCCGAACGCGCCCGGGCATTTAATCTCAGCAATGCCGAAATTGAGCGCTTGAAAATCATCATCGAAAATCACATGCGCTTCCACGCTTTCTCCAGCCGCATGGAAGGCGAGAAGCAGGAACCATCGCGCAAAGCGATTTATCGTTTCTTCCGCGACGCGGGCGAAGGCGGCGTTGACCTTGTCCTGCTGGGTCTCGCCGATTTGCGCGGCACGCGCGGCCACACGCTGACTCAGGAAACGTGGTCCACCGCGCTCGATATTGCCCGGCTCCTTCTCGAAAATTATTGGGAGCGGCCGCAGGAAACGGTCGCGCCGCCGCATCTTGTAAACGGACTGGATGTGATCAACGAATACAAACTCGAACCAGGTCCGATCATCGGCGAGGTGCTTGAGGCGATTCGCGAGGCGCAGGCAACCGGCAAAGTGTCCACGCGCGAAGAGGCGCTGGCGTTTGGCCGCGGGTGGCTGGAGGAGAATCAAAAGTGAATCTGGTCTTCTTCGATCTCGAAACGCAAAAGTTGTTCCAGGAAGTCGGCGGGCGCGACGCCAGCAGGTTGCTGTTGGCGTGCGGCGTCACTTTTTCGACGGACAAAAATGATTTCAGCGTTTATTGGGAACGCGACGCCCAGGCGCTGGTGGACGAACTGAAATCGGCGGATAAAGTGATCGGCTTCAATATCCGTGAATTCGATTATGAAGTCTTGCGCCCGTATGTGCCGTCGTTCAATTTCGCCTCGCTCCGGACTTTGGACTTGATGCTCGACCTCAGCCGGACTCTCGGCTTTCGGCTTTCTCTCGACTCGCTGGCGAAGGCTTGTCTCGGCGCGGCAAAAACCGCCGACGGCGTTCAATCGGTGGAATGGTTTCGCAATGGCGAGAAAGATAAAGTCGCCGAATACTGCAAAGCCGATGTGGATATCACGCGCCGCGTTTACGAGTTTGGGCGCGATAATGGTTTTGTTTATTATTACAGCAAATTGGGAAGCAAATTGAAGGTAGCCGTGAATTGGAGATGAGAATGAAAAATGTAAAAGTCAATGGAATCAACCTGGCTTATGAGCGGCACGGCAGGGGCGCGCCGCTGGTTTTAATTCATGGCTATCCGCTCGATCACACCACGTGGAATGAAATTGTTCCGCTTCTCGAAAACGATTTCGATCTCATTCTGCCCGATCTGCGCGGGTTGGGAGGGTCAGATGCAGTTGAGTCCGTTTACACGATGGCCGACGTGGCATCGGATATGGCCGGTTTATTGGATCACTTGAAAATCGAAAGCGCATTCATCGCCGGACATTCGATGGGCGGATATGTCTCGCTGGCGTTTGCCGGCGCCTATCCCGAACGCGTACGCGGGCTGGGGATGATTTCTTCACAGATGCTTGCCGATGCGCCGGATCGCAAGGAGGGCCGTTATAAATCTGCGGCGGAGGTTGCCGAAAAAGGCGTCGGTGTGGTTGCCGACGCATTGACGCCAATGCTCACGGCAGAGGCGCGCATTCAATCTTTTGTTCGTGAGTTAATGAGGAAACAAAAAGCGGGGGGTGTGATTGGCTCTTTGAAGGCAATGGCTGAACGGCCTGATTCGAGCGGCATTTTTGCAAAGTTTAATTTTCCGGTTTTGATCGTCCACGGCGATGCGGACGCGTTGATTCCCGTCGAGCGCGGACGCGAGATGAAAGCCGCGTTGCCCTCCGCTTATTATGTCGAATTGCCCGGGCTGGGTCACATGCCAATGATGGAGAATCCACAGGCGGTGGCGGATGCGCTGAAATTTTTTGTGGGGGCCAAAGGGTAGAAGCGAATTGAAAACGGGATCCGTTTCCGGGTCCCGTTTTTTGAGGCGTCAGGGTGTAAGTGGGTGAGTGTGCGGATGCCAGGCATTTTCCTCCGTGGATGAAAGAAGGGTTCCCGTCCTCCGCACAAGTTTGTTCAAATGCGCCACCAGCACGGCGCTTGGCACCGGCTTGACGAGGTAATCGTCTGCTCCGGCATCGAGGATGCTTGCCACAATGGAAGGATCGTCGAGGGCGGAAAGAATCAAAATCGGCACATTGCTGAAAGCCCGCACAGCTTTGCAGATTTGCCAGCCGTCCATGTGCGGCATCATCAGATCGAGCAAGACCAATTGTGGAGTCTTTTCCTTAATAATCTGGATGGCCTCTTGGCCGCTGTTGGAGACCATTACATCGAAATTGTGTGTCCGCAAGATGATCGAGAGAAGGTCGGTGATTGCGGGATCGTCGTCAATTGCCAAAATGCTTGTTTTCATGGTTGGTTTTATTATATTGATATATGGCTCTTTGAACTTTGCAAGTTATTTACAGATTGGGCTGGCTGGAAGGTGATATTTGTCATATGTGAAAAGATTTATTTTTGGTAGAATACTTTCCGGCTTAACATGGATATCTCGAAGCTTAGGAGGCTCGAATGAAAAAATGGGTTTACTTATTCGATGAGTTCAAGGATGTGGAAAAGGCTGCTGGCGGCAATTGGGATGATGTAAAGGCTCTTGTAGGAGGTAAAGGAGCGGGCTTATTCGACATGACACGCGCAGGCGTGCCTGTGCCTCCGTTTTTCACGATTACAACCGAGGCATGCAATGAGTATCAACGTTTGGGCAAGTTTCCGGCAGGGATGTGGGAACAAGAACTGAAAGCGTTGAAGGAGGTCGAGAAGAAAGCCGGCAGGAAGTTCGGCGATCCGAAGAATCCGCTGCTGGTTTCCTGCCGCTCCGGCGCGAAGTTTTCCATGCCGGGCATGATGGACACGGTGTTGAATATCGGTTTGACCGATGAAACTGCGGAAGGGCTGGCAGAGTCGACGGGCAACCCGCGCTTCGTCTATGATTCGTACCGGCGCTTGATCGAAATGTTTGGGAGTGTTGTGCTGGGAATTCCCGACGAGGCGTTCGAAGAGCCGCTCAAGGAATACAAGACCAGAAAAGGTTACAAGCTCGATGTTGAAATGACTGCCGACGATTGGAAGGAAATGGTTCGCATTTTCCGCGAGGCGGTCAAAAAACATAAAGGATTCGATTTTCCGCAGGATCCATATAAACAGCTTGAACTGGCAACCGAGGCGGTCTTCAAATCCTGGAACGGCAAGCGCGCCATTGATTATCGAAATCATGAACACATTCCTCATAATCTCGGCACGGCGGTCAATATCGTGACGATGGTCTTCGGCAACATGGGCGATGACTCAGGCACCGGCGTGGCTTTCACGCGCAACCCCTCCACGGGCGAGAAAAAGATGATGGGCGAGTATTTGCTCAACGCGCAGGGCGAGGATGTGGTGGCTGGTATTCGCAATACGGACCCGATCGAGAATCTCAAAACCAGGATGCCCGATGTTTACAAACAGTTCATGGACATCACCTCCAAACTTGAGAAGCATTACAAGGATATGCAGGATGTGGAGTTCACCATCGAACGCGGCAAGTTGTGGATGCTCCAAACGCGTGTTGGCAAGCGGACGGCGAAAGCCGCGGTCAAGATCGCGGTGGATATGGTGAAGGAGGGACTCATCACAAAAGAGCAGGCTGTCCAACGCGTCACCCCGGACCAGGTGGACGCTTTGCTTCATCCGCAGTTTGATTCGCAAGCCCTGAAGAATTCCGAGAAAGACGGCACGTTGTTTGCCAGGGGCGTGAACGCTTCGCCGGGCGCGGCCGTCGGACAAGTCTATTTCGATGCGGATACCGCCGAGAAGATGGCAAAGGAACACAAGCAGGATGTCATCATGGTGCGCCCGTTTACCAAGCCGGACGATGTGCATGGCATGATCGCCGCTAAAGGCGTGCTGACCAGCGAGGGCGGCGCGACATCGCATGCGGCAGTGGTGGCGCGTCAATTTGGCATCCCGTGCGTGGTGGGCGCTTCGATGATCAAAATTGACCTTGAGAAGCGCATGATGACAGCGGATCAAAAGACGGTCAAGGAAGGCGATTGGATTTCTGTGGACGGCACGACCGGCAACGTCTTCATTGGCAAGATCCCGATGACCGCACCCTCGCTCGAAGAACAAACCGAATTGATGACTTTGCTTCAATGGGCTGATGAAATTGCTGCCCGCGAGGATATTCGCAGTGCGCCCAAAGGCTGGCCCACGCGCGGGCTTCAAGTTTGGGCGAACGCGGATTATCCAAAGGACGCGCGCCGCGCCCGTTCGTACGGCGCGGTCGGAATCGGTCTGTGCCGAACCGAGCACATGTTCTTCGAACCGGAACGCCTGCCCATTGTCCAGCGCATGATCCTCGCCGAATCCAGCGAAGAGCGCACGAAGGCGTTGAACGAACTTCTGCCGTATCAGCGCAAGGATTTCGACGGCTTGTTCGAAGCGATGGACGGCTATCCGGTCATCATCCGCTTGATTGACCCGCCATTGCATGAATTCATGCCGTCTGAAGAGACGTTGCTCGAAGAAGTGATCACAATGCGAGTCAAAGGCGAGACGGAGGGACTGGCGGAAAAAGAACGTTTGCTCAAGGCTGTTCGGGAAATGCACGAATCGAACCCGATGATGGGCTTGCGCGGTGTGCGATTGAGCATCGAGATGCCTGAGATCGTGGAGATGCAGGTGCGCGCCATTTTCGAAGCCGCGGCGGATTGCACTTTGCGCGGCATCGTGGTCAAACCCGAAGTGATGATTCCGTTGACGGGAACAGTGAAGGAACTGGAATGGATTCAACCGCGGCTCGAACGGATCGCTTCGACGGTGATGCAGGAGAAAGGCGTCCACTTCGACTACAAGTTTGGCACGATGATCGAAATCCCGCGCGCGGCAGTTACGGCGGCGGAGATTGCGACCCATGCGCAGTTCTTCTCGTTTGGAACGAACGACTTGACGCAAATGACCTTCGGTTATTCGCGCGATGACGCCGAGCGCAACTTCCTTGTGACGTACGTGGAGCAGGGCATCTTGCCGAAGAATCCGTTTCAGACTTTGGATCGCGATGGCGTTGGGCGCTTAATGCGAATGGCTATTGAAGATGGCCGCTCGACGCGTCCCGAACTCGAAGTTGGAATTTGCGGCGAACACGGCGGCGACCCCGAATCAATTGAGTGGTGCCACATCATCGGCAATAATTACGTTTCCTGCTCGCCGTTCCGCGTGCCGATTGCCCGCCTCGCCGCCGCGCATGTGGCGTTGAAATATGCGGCGAGTGGCCGCAAGGCGGCAACGGTTAAGACAAAGAAAGCGGCGCCGAACAAGAAAGCTGTTGCAAAGAAAACGGTAAGGAAAGCAAAAGCAAAGACCGCGAAGAGAAAGTAACAAAACGCAAAGGCTTCCGAAGGAAACTTCGGAAGCCTTTGTATAAGAAGAATTCTGTTTTTGCCGGGGATCACAATTGCGGTTTTCCTTCGTGACCTTCGTGTCACTTCGACACGGCCTCGCCAGTCAGCGCAAGCCTTTATGGTTAAAATCTGAGAATCAGATCGCGCCGTTTGCCCTTTTCGTGGATGCGCTGGGCGCGGGATATAATTCTTTCGATGCAAAAATTCAATCTGTTCATTTTGGCGTTTATGTTGGCGCTGACTGCCTGCGCGCCCGCTTCGACTCCGGTTCCGCCGACGCCCACGCGCATCCCGCCCACGCCGACGCTGGCTCCGCTTCGCTTATCCGCTCCAGTGCAAGTTGGGTCGAGCATGACATACATTGACGGCGCGTTGCTTGTTGCCGTTCCGGCCGGTCCGTTCATCATGGGCGACAGCGGCACGGATAATTATCAACATACCGTTACGTTGAGCGATTATTGGATTTATGCCAACAAGGTTACAAACCAGCAATACTCGTTCTGTGTTGCGCAGGGACAATGCACGCCGCCGAATCAAATTGATAATTTGGGCTACAACGATTTTGCGTCCAAAAACAAGCCGGTGGTCGGCGTCACGTATGACCAGGCTGCCGCCTATTGCAATTTTGTCAACGGCAGTTTGCCGACGGAAGCACAATGGGAAAAAGCCGCGCGCGGCCCGAATGGAAATCAATATCCGTGGGGCAATGATGATCCGTCCTGCGACCTTTTGAATTTCAACAATTGCATCGGACAATCCACCGATGTGACCAAATATCCAAAAGGCAAAAGCTATTACGGCGCGCTCGATATGGAAGGCAATGTGTTCGAATGGGTGGCCGATTGGTATGACGCGTTGTATTACAAAAGCAGTCCGACTGAGAATCCAACCGGACCTGATACCGGCGGGATGCGCGTGATACGTTCTTCGAGTTATCGCAGTAGCCCGGGGCAGGTCTTTGCCTTCACTCGTTCCTTTGCCTCGCCCGGGGATCATCGGCGCGATCTCGGCTTCCGATGCGTCGTCAAAGACCCGGCGTATTTCGCTCCGTTCTGCCAGCTGATTTCCACAGCAGACGCTTCACAGCTTTCCAATGTTACGGCAGACTGCCCGGTCATTTCGATTACTTCTGTCGCGCAAACTTGCCAGGCGGGCGGCGGCGCAATCGTGACTTTCAAAGACGATCATCCGAACGACCCAAATGCCTCTTTCGGCGGCATCGGCGGGTGCTAATTGATTTCGGGCACGCCGGGTTCGTATCCCCTGCAATTCAAATGTACGAATCCTTCCACCGCCATCATGACCTCGAATTGCACATACACGGGTATTGCAAATACAACCTGTCCTGCTCATTATCAACTTGATCCTTCCACCGGTATCTGCCAGTGGATCGGAGGCCGCACAACGGGGTTGGAGTGCGCCTTCAACGAATATTATGATCCGGTACATCATTGTTGCGTCAATGTTTCGGGAGGCGGCGCGAATTATCCTTCTTGCCCGGTCGGATCAGTCATGACCGAAGATACCAAAGGGCATTATGTCTGCCTGCCGGCCGAAAACGCCTTGAGCGTTCCGACACAGCTTGTCAGTGTGAATCCTCCTGTTTGCGCAAACGTCTGTAATTTGAACGATCAAATTTGCGGCGAACGAAATCTGGTTTTTTGTTCCACGCTTTGCACATGTATTTCCGTTGGCGTGAAGTGTCCAACCCATTAACGTCGAAGCGCGATTTGCGTCGGCGTTTCGATACATGAGCGTCAAATGAGCTTGTGACCGGGGGGCAAGGTGTAGAGTGTATAATTTTATGCGACAGGAGACCAAATGAAACATCTTAACTGGATTCTGCTGGCGTGCGCGCTGACCCTGGCTTCGTGCGCGCCCGCCTCCACTCCGACCCCGACAGCGGCTCCGCCCACAGCGACGCTTGTGCCGGCGCCGACATCCGTTCCGCCGACAACGACGCCAACGCTTGTGCCGGTCGCGCTTGCCGGTCCGCAATCGGGGGCGACAATTAATTGGATCGACGCGAGTCAACTCGTTTACATCCCCGCCGGGAATTTCATCATGGGCACCGGTGCGCAGGATGCGCCGCAAAAGACCGTATCGCTGGATGCCTATTGGATTTACAAAACCGATGTTACCAATGCGATGTACGCCCAATGTGTAAAGACCGGCAACTGCGCGCCTCCCGCGCAGGAAATTGGCACACCCGTTTACACCAATCCAGCTTATAGAGATTACCCCGTTGTGGGTGTGACATGGGACATGGCAGCCAATTACTGCAAATGGATCGGCGGTCAACTGCCAACCGAAGCCCAATGGGAAAAAGCCGCCCGCGGGACGCAGGGAAATAAATATCCGTGGGGCAACGATGCTCCCACTTGCGGCCTGCTCAATTTCGCCGGCTGTACCGGCCACGCGACGAGCGTTGCGAGTTATGCGTCGGGCGCCAGCCCATATGGATTGCTGGATATGGCTGGCAACGTCTTTCAATGGGTCAATGATTTTTACGATCAAAATTACTACGCCAGCATGCCCGACGCGAATCCCACCGGCCCCTCCTCCGGGACGAACCGCGTCATCCGCGGCTCGAGTTTTGAAAGCGATGTTTCGCAAACGCCGGCTGGTACGCGTCACTTCGGCGCGCCTGCGTATCATCACTATGATTTGAGTTTTCGCTGTGTGGTGAGTCAGCCGAAAACGTACGCGCCGTATTGTCAAACCGCGTCATATATCCCGCTCGGTTCCGCGCCCAGCACAGGGACGTGCCAATCGCCAACAGCCAATGTGCTCGGTAATTTTTGCCAGGCAGGTTCTGGGTATGCAACTGTAAACATTTCACAGGGCGCAACCTATCAAGTAAATACAAAAGGTTATAGCTGTACGGAGGGCATCATCAATGGACAGCGTGTGCTGACCTGCAACGGGCCAAACGATTCGAGCGGCCAGATTACTGTATGCAATGCCTCCTGCAGTAATTCGCCCGGCGCCACCGGGGCGACGCCCGCCTGCGATCCGGGATATACGCTCAATTCTTCGACCGGGACCTGCACGTATCGGCCCATTACGATTCAGCCTGATGTATCGGGTTGTCCGCAAGGTTACAACCTGGTCCAGCGCGGCGATCAAAAGATTTGCGCCCTGGGCATGAATCAAAATGGTCAATGCCCGACCGGACTTTATTTTGACAGTCAGTATGGCGCCTGCGTCCCGCCCTCCGGTGCGCAGAACGCGCCGTACGGCATTGATAACAGCGCGCTGGCGGCTCAAACCTTCCAGGGATGCGCGCCGGGCTATTCGTATGATTCAACGTATCAATGCTGTCAGGCAAATACCGGCGGTGCGTATCCGGGCTGTGCAGTCGGTTATACCTTCGATTCAAAACAAAACACCTGCGTGCCGAATCAAGTTCAGGCGATCGCCAACGCGCCCGGCTGTGTGACGGTGCAGATTAACATCTTGAGGTGCAGTCAGCCGGTTGATTATTGCAAGAGCATCACTCAGGCGCCGGTCTGTATTCGAACGCCCGGCTGTACCTGGGACAGGCAGACGAGCACTTGCTCGCTGATAAAATCCAATCCATAAAAAAGATACAGCCTCTATGATGAACTGAACTCCGAAAAGCGGACACGAAAGGTTTTCTCGTTAAAAACGGCGGGATTATTTTTGAAGGTATCGAATGCAGAGCCGCTTCATTCCTTAACGAGCGGCGGGCGGCGCGTTCCCCAACCGGTTTCACGCTCGTAACTGCGCGCGGCGCGCAAGACCAATGATTCTCCCCATGCCTTCGATACGATTTGCAGGCCCATCGGCAAACCATGTTGGTCGTAGCCGCATGGGATCGTAATGGCAGGCAGTCCCGTCAGGTTGAACGGCGCGGTGAAACGCGTCAGACGCCGCGCCTGCTCGACCGCATCATTGCCTTCGATGAACGGCGCGGTAATTGGCGTGGTCGGCAGGATCAAAATGTCATACGAATCGAAAAATTGGCCGAGTCGGCGAATCATTTCCGCCTGGGCACGCCGCGCCAAAATATATTCTGTGGATGTATAGTTGCGCCCCGTCTCCAGCCTTTGACGCACATCCGCGCCAAATCCGTCCGGGCGCTCTGCCAGCCGTTCGCGATGATACGCGGCCCCGTCGGCCTGCGTCATCAGGCTGTTGGCAAGCGCGGCCTCGCGCAGAAATGACATTTCAACATCTTCGATTTTTGCTCCGAGCCTTTCGAAAACTTCCGCCGCGTCTTGAACCGCGTCGAGGACTTCAGCGTCGGCCTCGTCAAAAAACTTGCCGATTGCATGAGCGACGCGCCAGCCTTTGATTCCATCTTCGATATTTGACAAATAATCATCCACTGCCATATTCGCCGACGCCGGATCGTCGGCGTCATAGCCCGCAAGGACTTGCAAAACAAGCGCGGCGTCGCGCACATTGCGCGTCAGCGGACCCACATGATCGAGATTCCACGAAAGCGGAAAAACGCCGCGCGTGCTCACGCGTCCAAAGGTCGGCTTCAAACCGACAACTCCGCACAACGAAGCCGGGATGCGGATCGAACCTCCGGTGTCCGTGCCAAGCGCGACGGTGCTCATCCCGCTTGCGACCGCCGCCGCCGATCCGCCCGATGAGCCGCCAGCGATGCGCGCCGTATCCCATGGATTGCGGCACGCGCCGAAATGCGGATTGACCGTCGTCACGCCGAGTGCGATTTCATGTGTATTGGTTTTTCCCATCACCACCGCGCCCGCGGCTTTGACTTTTTGAACGGCAACCGCATCTTCGTCTGGAATGTAATCTTTGAAGAAAATGGATCCGGCGGTTGTCCTGAGGCCTTTGGTTTCGAATAAATCTTTGATTGCAATTGGAATGTTTTCAAGCGCCGTTGCGGCAATCGCCTCTTGAGGAGACGATTGCTTCGCTTCGCCCGCAATGACGTTATCGCAAATTGTGATGAAGGCGTTCAGCGCCGGGTTGAGACGCTCGATTTGACGGTAACAGGCTTCAGTCAACGCGCGAGGCGAAAGCTTTCCTTCCCGCATCGCGGCATGGGCTTCTTCAATGGATAGAAAGTTGGAGGTGGGCATGGTTTCTATTATAATGTCGCCTCGTGTTGGAAAACGCATCCATCGAAACCAAATTTAAAATTTATCTTTCGATTCTTGCCGCCATCGGAATGATATTCGTCTCAATCGCCACATCGAAATACGGCGCGGGCGTTTCGTCGGACGCGGTGCGGAATCTTTCAACTGCGGAAAATCTGCTGGCGGGCAGGGGCTTCGTGGATTTGACCGGCGCGCCGTTCCTGCTCTGGCCACCGTTGTACCCGCTCCTGCTGGCCGGTTTGAGTCTGCTCACCAAATGGACGGTCTTTCAATCGGGCTGGTATCTCAACATTTTACTTTATGCAGTCAATGTCTGGATCATGGGCTGGTTTCTTTTCTCGATCTTCAGGGACAGACCGGCTTATGCGTTCGTCGGAGCGTTGATGATTTTGCTCTCGCGTTCCACGTTGCGCCTTTATGCAAACGTCGCCTCCGAGCCGTTGTTCGTCACCTTTATGATGATCTTTTTCTTCGCCGCCGCAAAATATCTGACGAACGCCTCGCGCCGCGCCTTGTGGTTGATGTTCCTCATGGCCGGGCTGGCGACGCTCCAGCGTTATCTCGGCGTGGTGTTGATCGGCGCGGCCGGGCTGGTTGTTTTGTACAAAGAACAACTGCGCGGGGTTTGGCGCGCGGCTTTGCCGATCCTGGCGGCTATTCTGCCGATTCTGGCGTGGATGGTGTTGCACAATTACGCCGTCAGTGGAACATTTTTCGGTCCGCGCGATCCGAGCGCAATGCTGCCGCTTGAGAATATCAGCCTTTCGCTGACGAAGATTCTCTGGTGGTTTATTCCGCGCGCCGGCATTCTCGACGAAGTTGTCCTGCGTCCATGGATTCCGCTCAGCGCGTTTGCGTTGGCTTTGATTCTGCTCAATAAAAAATCAAACTGGACGAACTGGCTCGAATCGTTGGCTGATCCGCTGGTTTGGCCCGCCCTTCTTTTTTCAACGGTTTATTATTTCGTGGTGGCGTTTGCGGTCGTTACTGCCGACCATCTCGATTTGACATCCGACCGATATTACGTGATCCTTCTTCCGGTTGTATTGGCGTTTTTATTTCTCACGCTGGATAAACTTGTCTTCAGCCATTTCGACTTTAGCCGCCGCTTTGTTTCTTTTGGATTGATCGCCGCCGTTGCATTGTGGTTTGTGTATCCAATTTACAGCATACAAGAATATCTCCGCCTCGCAGTGACAATGGGCGAGCCGACCAATTACAACGTCGCAAATTCGTCGCTTTACCGCGAGATGAGCGTGGTCAAAGCGGCGGAACCGATTTTGGCGGCTGAACCCTCAGCGAGGGTCTATACCAACTATGTAGGCATCGTCTGGTTTATCTTCCAGCATCCGACCTCCGAATTGCCGTTCGAAGATCCCGGCCTGCCGCGCGGCCAGCGTATTGCGGGGCTTCAAAAATATTATCCCCATTGGCCGCCTGAAAGCGGTTACGTTATTTTCTTCACGCCGAATCAATATCACTTCGTCGCCCCGCCGGATGAAGTGGCGGCGATTGCGAATTTGAAGTTGATCTATCAGGATAAGACGGGACAGATTTATTACGTACAAGCCAAATCGCCGTGACCAATATCCGAACGCACATTGCGCCAATGTCTGCTAAAAAACGCCTCATTTGTACGGCATTTGCGTTGGAAATTTAACGGCGGCTGTTTTGGGAAAAAAGAAGGTTGGAAGGAAGCCTTCCAACCTTCAGCCTTCCGACTCTCTTCAACCAACTTAGAACAATCCAACCACTTTTCCTGTCTTCAAATCCAAATCCACGTCATAGAACACCGGACGCGTCGGCAAGCCGGGCATGGTGCTCATCTTGCCGAGCAACGGATAGATGAATCCCGCGCCGACAGACGCGCGGACTTCGCGCACGAGGATTCGGAAGCCGGTCGGCGCGCCCTTGATGGCGGCGTCTGCCGTGAAGGACAAGTGAGTCTTTGCCATGCAGATCGGCAGTTTGTCGAAGCCAAGCCGCGTGTAGCGCGCGATTTGCTCTTCAGCCTCGGGGCTGTAATCCACGCCGTCTGCGCGATAGATTTCCTTCGCGATGGTCTCAATTTTTTCCTTGATGCTTTTTTCGAGCGGATAAAGGAACTGGAATTTACTCGGTTTTTCTGCGGCTTTGACCACGGCTTCTGCCAGTTTGAGCGCGCCTTTGCCGCCATCCGCCCAATGCGTGGAAACGACCGCGTCCATCGCACCGAATTCCAGGGCGGACTTGCGAATCAACTCCACCTCGGCAGGCGTATCGGTTGCGAATGAATTGACTGCTACCACAACATTGACGCCATACTTGAGCGCGTTTTGGATATGTCGTTCGAGGTTTGGCAAACCTTTGCGGAGCAGATCGAGATTCTCGTCTGTGTAGTCCGATGCCAGCGGTTTGCCTGCAACCACTTTTGGCCCGCCGCCGTGCATCTTCAAAGCGCGCACTGTTGCAACCATCACCACAACCTGCGGGATGAGTCCGCTGTAACGGCATTTGATGTCGAAGAATTTCTCCATGCCGATGTCCGCGCCGAAGCCGGATTCGGTTACAACGTAATCGGCGAGTTTGAGCGCGATCTTGTCGGCAAGGATCGAGCTGTTTCCGTGCGCGATGTTGGCAAAGGGTCCCGCGTGGACGAAAGCGGGCGTGCCTTCGAGCGTCTGCATCATGTTGGGTTTGATGGCGTCCTTCATCAGCACAGTCACCGCGCCGGCTACGCCCAGGTCCTCGACGGTCACAGCCTCGCCGCGTTTGTTTGTGGCGACCACCATCTTGCCAAACCGCTCGCGCATATCTTCGAGACTCGTCGTCAGCGCAAGGATGGCCATGATTTCGCTCGCTACTGTGATGTCATAACCGGAGCGGCGCGTGAATCCTTTTTCTTCCGGCCCGAGGCCGATTTCGATCTCACGCAGCATTCGGTCGTTGACGTCAATTACGCGCCGCCAGGTAATCGTGGCCGGGTCAATATCGAGGCGGACGAAGCGGCTGCGCTCTTCGGGCGTCAGATCGTCGGGATTGGTTTTGTCAATGCCAAGTTTTTTTAAGCGGCGCAGCATCGTTGGAGAAAACCTGCGTTTGCCTTCTTTATCGGGCGGGCACAGCGCGTCGAACAGCTTGGCATCGTCCTGCTGGGCTTCATGGAACATACGCGCGTCGAGCGCGGCCGCTACCAGGTTGTGCGCGGCGGTAATGGCGTGTATGTCGCCGGTCAAATGCAGATTGAAATCTTCCATCGGGATGATTTGCGAATATCCGCCGCCCGCCGCGCCGCCTTTGATTCCAAACGTTGGCCCCTGGGAGGGCTGGCGGATGCAGGTGATGACTTTCTTTCCCAAATGCGCGCCGAGCGCCTGCGAAAGTCCAACCGTGGTCGTGGTCTTGCCCTCGCCAAGCGGCGTGGGCGTGATGGCAGTCACGTCAATATATTTTCCATCCGGCCGATTCTTCAAACGTTCGAGAATTTCGAGCTTGATTTTGGCTTTATACGGCCCATAGAGTTCGAGTTCATCGGGACGAATACCGAGTTCCTGCGCCACCTGCAAAATGGGCTTCAACTTGGCTTCCTGCGCGATCTCGATATCCGATGGAACGGGACGGCGCAGTTTGAGTTTGGTCGGTACGAACCTTGCGGCGGCTTTCTTAACGATTGCTTTTTTCGCGGCTTTCTTTGCAGTCTGCTTGACTCTTGGCTTTGCTTTCGTGGCCATATTTGCTCCTTTGTATGGGTTCTGTGTTATTATCTCATCTCACGCCGTAGCGCGAGATGTATCTCCCATTTTCAGACGACAGAAGGTCTCATTACGGGAAAACTGCATACATCAGTTATTATCAAAAATTTTAACGGTTTTGACAATAGACTTCCGTCACGAATTAATCACGCGTGATCAATGTTCCAAGCGCAATGCCGTTCAATGCGCTTTCGACATTGCCCGACTCTTCGCCCGAAAAAATTTGTACGGTCATTTGTGGAATGGTCTGGACCAGCCGCAGCATTTCTTCGACTTTCGACTTCATGCCGCCGGTGACATCCGTGCCGTGCGAGCCGCCGATTTTGCCGGCCACCGCGTCATAATTTTGGGGCGTCACTTTCTCGACCCGCTGGCGGCGCGCCGGAAAATCAGCCCAGACCGCGGCTTCGAGGCCGGCGAGCAAAATCCGCCGCGGCCGGAGTTGTTGCGCGAGGTAAAACATCAATACTTCCGTCGAAAGGACCGTCCCGCCTTTGACGGTATCGAACGTCATGTCGCCGAAGATGACCGGTACAATTCCCGCTTCCAGCGCGGCTTTGAGCGGCGATAAATCCCAATGCTCCACCGCGCCGTTTCTCGAAATGACCGAGGCCGAAGGCTGAATTGCCATCGCGGGGATGCCTGCATCGTGCAGGGCTTCAATCGCATAACGATTCAATTGCGAGGCGCGATACCACACTTCATTGAATCCAAGCCAGTCATTTTTATTGCGTATTTCTAAATTTGGGTAATGTTCTTTGACGGCGTAATGTCCGAAGGAGCCGGAGCCGTGCCCGATCACGAGACGTAGTCCGGGCGTTCGCCTAAGAGCCGATTTGATTTCCTTCGCAAGTTCTGCTAATTTGCCGCGTCGAACCGTGTAGGGTTGAGTCTTGTCTGTGATGAGTGACCCGCCAAGTTTTAGAAAAACAAGTTCATCCATGCCCTGATTTTACACCTGTCTGACAATAAAAGAGGCCATGCTATAATTTCTCGTATGGATATTCATTCCGGCATCATCGCTATCACGATCCTGCTGCTTGCCTTTGCGTTCTTCGGGATGCGCGGCGCAATCCAGACTTTACAAGCGGCGCGCAAGATGACGTTTTATCGTCTGCGGCGTCAACGCGAAGCGGGCGCATGGCGCTGGATCGGCATTTCGCTTTTGATGATTCTGATTGCGATTGCGCTGCCGCTTTACGGCGAGCCTGTGGTGTATGAATATTTTCCGCCCAGTCCGACGCCGTCGCTGACGCCGACGATCACGGTCGTGCCGACGATCACGCTTTCGCCGACGATCACGCTTTCGCCGACGATTACCGATACGCCGCTTGTAACCGATACGCCAACCATTACGCCGACGCCCTTCATCCCCGCGGCGATTTTAGCGTTATTTAATAGCTCGGTCACACCGAACCCGGGCGTGGTTTTTTCGCCGATCCTTTTCTCAACGCAGATGAATAATTTCCAGGCTGTGAATCCAAACACGGTTTTTCAAAATCCGGTTGGGCACATGTACGCCGTTTTTTCCTATGATAAAATGTCGCCCGGCGCGCAGTGGACGGCACTGTGGCTTCATGAAGGCCAAATCGTTCATTACGAAACAAAACCGTGGGATGGCGGAACTGGCGGTTTCGGATTTACCGATTGGAATCCTTCGCCGGATCAATGGGCGGCGGGAGAATATCAGGTTCAGATTTTTGTCGGCGAAACCTGGCAGGTCGTCGGAAGTTTTCTTGTGCAGGGCAATCCGCCGACCGCAGTGCCAACATTGACGCCGACCATCACGCGAACGCCGACCTCAACGCCTACGCCGTCTTTTACGCCAACATCAACCAGCACGCCCACGCCATCCGAAACGCCGCGCCCGACCAAAACCTCCGCGCCGACCAGCACGCCAGCGCCAACCAAAACCCCCTAAAAGGCAGGAACTCTATAAACCATGACCGACAAAGCATTTCAGGATTTTTATCCCGACCACATGGCGTATTGCTACGGCTGTGGGCATTTAAACGAATCCGGCTATCAGATCAAAAGCTATTGGGACGGCGATGAATCGGTGGCGCATTTTCAGCCCAAGCCGTATCACATTTCGATTCCCGGTTACGTGTATGGCGGGTTGCTGGCTTCGTTGATTGATTGTCACGGCACGGGCACAGCCGCGGCGGCGGGCTATCGCGCCGAATCGCGTCCGATGGATTCCGAGCCGGCTTTGCGATATCTGACCGCCTCGCTGCATGTGGATTATCTCAAGCCCACGCCGCTTGGCCCAATGCTTGAGATCCGCGGCAAGGTCAGGGAAGTCAAGGGCCGCAAAGTTGTGATCGAGGAATGGATTATTGCAAACGGTGAAATTACCGTGCGCGGCGAAGTGGTCGCGGTGCAGGTTCCGGATTCGCTTGTGCAGGAATTACTGAACGCGAAGAAATGATCTCAAAGATCCCTTCGTTTCTGATTCACCGCCGCCGCCTTTGAAATCTGCGCGGCGAGCTGCGCGTTGTTCAATAACAATGCAAGATTGGCGCGCATGGATTTTTCATTTGTCAATTGGCTGATGCGGCTTAGCAGGAACGGCGTCAACGCCTGACCGTGGATGTTTTTCTGGCGCGCTTCCTTCGACGCTCTGGCGATGATCGGTTCCATCTCGGACTTTGGAATGGCCTCCGTTTCGGGAACCGGATTCGTCACGAGCACCGCGCTGCGCATTCCCAGCGACCAGTGCGTTTGCGCGAAGTCCGCGACTTCTTTTGGCGAATCCAACCGCACGCTGACGCCCAGTTTTCCATCGCGCGAATAAAATTCAGGAAATGTATCGGTTTGATAACCGACGACCGGCACGCCCATTGTTTCCAAATATTCCAGCGTGGCGGGCAAATCCAAAATGGCTTTGGCTCCCGCGCACACCACGATCATGGGCGTCTCTGCCAGGGCGCGCAAATCGGTTGAAATATCGAATGGGCTTTCTTGATGGACGCCGCCAATGCCGCCGGTTGCGAAAACTTTGATGCCGACGCTATTTGCCGCCAACATCGTGCCTGCGACGGTCGTTCCGCCGCTGGCTTTCTTGAGGATGGCTGTGGCGAAGTCGCGGTGACTCACTTTCAGCGGAGATTTGGCTTCGGCGAGCCGCGCCAGCTCCTCATCCGAAAGACCGACGCGGATGTTTCCGTCTAGCAGTGCAATTGTGGCGGCCGCCGCGCCTTCGCGTCTAACGGTCATTTCCATATCCCGCGCCAATTGAATATTTTGCGGCTGGGGAAGTCCGTGTGTGATGACGGTTGATTCCAAGGCGACGATGGGCGCGCCGGTCTTCAGGGCGCGGCTGACCTCGGGTGAAATCAAAGTGAATGAATGAGCGTTCATGGGGGTGATTTTTGGTGTCGTTCAAAGCGTCTGACGATGCGTTCGAGGCGTTCTTGACGCGTCAATGCCGGATAGCGTTGCGCCTCAAGCGCAATCAACGTTTCGACGGCTTTGTAATTGCCGTCGAGTTTGATCAGCAGACTTCGATACAGTTCCTCTTCTCTTTTCGTTTGCGGAGCCGGAGGAGTATCTTCATTGCTGGGGGAAGGAGAGGCGCGTTTCACCTTGCTTAAACTGCCGCCGCCAACCGTGTGCATGGCTGGGATGCCAAGAAGATCCTCGATTGCGAGGACGGCCTCTTCGATTTGTTTTAGTTCCTCCGTGCGAGTTCCGGCTTTGTAATAAGTTTCGAGCGCGTTCCCCAGCTGTTCCCGGTATGCATAAAGTAACGCCTCGAGCAATTTGTCTTTTTCATTATATTGCGAAAGATTACTCTGATGCGCATGGAAAGGGACCTCCCGGATCAGCCGAAGCCTCTCGTCGAGCGCCGCCTCCTCCATCACGCTGTTCAAAGCGCTCTGACTGCCCAGGGCCGCGTTCTCGCGGCTGATCCGCCAGGCGTCGAGGTGTTGTTTTGCGATTTCCTGGCTCGACATTTCATTGGGAACTTTCCAGGTTCCAACGCCGATCCAGTGCAGATCATAGCCGCGTTCCCGCGCCTGTTTGGAAAAACCCTCCGCATATTTCATAAAGCGATCGCTCAACTCGGTTCGCGGATGAAACTGAGGCTTGAGGATTGCGCTTGTCGAGGAGGCGGGCGCCTCGTTGGAATATTGGAGCGTTTCCAACAGGATGGTATCTTCGCGGTGTTCGGCTTCTTCGATCTCCGGCGTGCTGATGCTCGCCAGATATTCCGCGAGTTTATTCTGACTCATGAATCGGCTCACGTCTCCGAGAACCAGCCCGCGAAACGTGGCTGTCCATGGGCCGGGTTCGCCGGATGGATGCGGTCCCTCTGTCTTGACCTGCACCGCCTGCTGATAAATCAAATCCTGGATGCTTTGCCTGTTGTAAAGATAAGGCCGTTCGCTGGTCGGCTTTTGCGAATCCGTTCCGCTTTCGCGGCGGACGCTGAACACCACCCGCACATCTTTTGCGCTGATCTTAATGCCGTCCAGACTGCGGCTTTCGACGGAGAGCGCTTCGCTGGATGGAGTTCCAAAGAATTGATCGCGTAGATTGATGATTGGTTCACGCAGACGTTCAAAGCCGTCCAGCACCGCATTGTCTTTCTCCTCGGCTGATTTCTTTTTCCGTGCTCTCCGCTGTGCCTGTTCTTCCTCGGGCTTTTTCGGCTCCGGTCCGATCACGTGCGGAGTCCCATCGGGTTTCTCGAACAGAACGGCTGAATCGAAATCAACCTCCACGCGGCCCGGTCCGCCGATCAGAATGATGGGCGAATTCTTGTCTTTATCCACCACCATGCCGTCGCGGATATGAACGACTTCCGCCGCGCCGCCGAGCGAAAGTTCGCGGATGAACTTCCACGCCACGCGCGGATCCTTGAGCTCGAAAATATCGGCCAGATAATTTCCGGCCATGTTCAACGCCGCCTGTGCGGGAATAAAAAGAATCAGGATGAGTTGAGCGATGGTAAGAACTGCAAAAACGAACAAATCGGCGAGGGAGTGATGGCGCTGGGCGCCGACGATGGGAAGGTAATACAGGAATAAATGAACTGTGAAGCCAAAAATGACGAAAAGGATTCCAAGAATCGCCACCCACAAGTTTCGGATTTTGGGACCGCGAATCGAAAGATCGAAAAATTTGTTTAACTGGCTTTCAATCCACTTATTTCGGAGGTCTTTGAATCGTTTCCACTCCGTTTCCCATGCAGACGGGGTTTTTGTTGGGGCGGCGCTGGCCGCGGCGATGTTCATAACTCTACGACTCCACCCAATTAATAAGCTCGTCCAAATCGCCCACTTCGTTCGTGGTTCTCCGCAGGAGGCGGTCGTTCAATTTGACTTCCGATTCAGTCCGCTCCAAGAGGCTCTTCAAGGCGGCGGCAATGGTGCGCGGCTGGTCTTTCAAGATCGCCTGACTTAAAGTCAACGCGTGATCCTGAAGCGCCTTCTGCTGTCCTTTCAATGTATTTGTCAGCTTGAGACGTTCGATGCGTTTGCGGTCCGCAGTGGCATTGGCCAGCCAGCTCGTTTTCCATTGCCGGACCAGTTGTGTTTCAACTTCCTCCGTAAAGCGCAATCCGCTCACGCTGACGCCCAGAACCTTCACGCCCCGCTCTTTCAGGGTATTATATTCGCGGCTTGCTTCAAAGCCTTCGACGAGACGCCCGCTGTCATCCAGCTTTGCGACATTGGACTGAGTCATGCGCGCTTTCATCATTTGATTGATGATTTGCAGCGCGGTTTGCGGCTTTGCCCCCGATTTTGAGGCGGGGATTGGCGTTTCCGGATCTTTCGAAGCGATCGATTCTTTGGCGGGTTCCGCCTTGGGCAATCTCCTTTCAAGCGAATCGTTTATGTTTTTCAATATGCCTGAAAAGAAATCGTATTTCGTCGAAGGCGCGGCTTTGGCAGGCTCGGGCTGCGGCAGTGGAATTTCCGGCTGTGGTACATCTGGCGCCGGCTCGAACGTTGGAGAGAATAATTCGTTCAAGGTGAACTTTGCAAGATATTCTCTCCATAGATCGGCGGCGATGAGGCCGGGGAGTTGATTCCACGCGACGCGCTTGAGCTCGTCCGGCTTGGATGCGGCGTCAACGCCTTCGCCGCGGGCCGCCTTGGCCACCGCGTCCTTATCGAATCCGAAGCGGGAACCTTTCTCGTTTGATTTTGCGGGCTTTGCGTCTATCTTGAACGTGACACTGATGCTGGGGACAACTTCGATGCCGTCCCGCGTCATGGCGCTGACGGCGAGGCGGCGCGCTTGCGCTTCATTGTGTTTCTTCTTCTCTTCCTCCGTTGCATTCTCTTTCAGTTTTTCAAACGGGTCTTCGCCTTCCAGCGGTCCCATCCGCTGTGTTTGTGTATGCAGGCTGATGACGGTGGCAATCTCCTCATCTTTGTCTGTGAAGTGAACGCCGGGCGCAAGAATATTTTTGAGGGCCGTCGGCGTGCGGGTGACGACTGCGCTGGCGGAATCGAGCCACAAAACGCCGGGGCCTTTCCTCTCACTTTCTTTGGGACTTTCCACCAGACGGCCGTTTCGGACAAAAATGGCCGGGCCGTGGGCTTTGCTGAAGTGCAGCCAGAGTCGGTTTACGATTTTGGCGCGGTCTTCGCGTTTGTAAATGGGTAGAATAAATTGAGCATAGAAAAAGACACATACCGGGAAGAGCAGAACGACCATGAGCCCGAGGTCGAACGCCATGCTGAGCAGATTGTTCCAAACGCCGCCCTGCCAGATTTCATAGCCATAAATTCCCGCCAGAAGAATAAAAAGGACGACGCTGGTGAACCATGGTTTTTCGTAGAAAGGAACTTCGTCCATGGTTTGATTTTATAAGAAAAGAGGAAAACGGGCAACAGTATTTACAGTAGAATTGTCAAATGCTCCGGACCGAATTTCACTGCCATACCGCGTTTTCCAAAGATTCTTTGACTTCTCCCCAGGCCCTTATAAACGCCTGCCGCCGCAAAGGGATTGACCGCGTCATCGTGACCGATCACAATACGATTGCCGGGGCGCGGGCGGCGCAGAAGATTGACCCGGAGCGAGTGATCATCGGCGAGGAGATTATGACGACGCGCGGCGAAATCCTGGCCGCGTTCGTGAGGGAGGAGATTCCGCCTATGCTTTCGCCGCAGGAAACGATTCGGCGTTTACGCGATCAACGTGCGTTCATCAGTGTTTCGCATCCGTTCGATGAGTGGCGCAAGGGCGGATGGAGGGAAGAGGATTTGCTGGAAATCATCCCGTTCGTGGATGCGATTGAGGTCTACAACTCGCGCTGTATGCGCCCGGCGTTCAATCGGCGCGCGGCAGAGTTTGCAAGAAGGCATGATCTCGCGGGAACCGTCGGCTCGGACGCCCACGCGCCCTTCGAGCTGGGTCGAAGCCTGGTTTTGCTGGAGCCGTTCGAAGGTCCGGATGAGATGCGAAAGGTCATCCGCATGGCAAAATTCCAAACGCGCTGGTCATTACCCTGGGTGCACCTGACGTCGCGTTATGCGACCATCCGCAAGAAAATTAATTTCCATCTTGACATGGCAAAACGGGCATGATAATCTTGCGCCACGTCCCGGAATCATCCGGGGTAAAAATTTTTTAGCAGGAGAAAAGCAAGATGTCAGAACGTTACACCGGCACCGTCAAGTGGTTCAATGCCACCAAGGGCTACGGCTTCATTGGCCGTGATGGCGGAGAGGATGTATTTGTCCATTATTCCGCGTTGCAGATGGAAGGCTATCGCAAACTCGAGCCTGAGCAGAAGGTGGAGTTTTCCATTGAGGAAGGTCCGAAGGGGTTGCAGGCCGCCAATGTGGTGGTGATTTCGTAAGACGCGCGCCGCCTCGCCATTTTGCGAATAACGAACAGTGACGCTGGGAAGCGCCACTGTTTTTATTTGCCCCATCATCGCGTGACGCCCTCCCCAGATTCGCGGAGATGAATTTGGGGAGGGAAGGGCGTTATTTTCCCAATTTCTTTTTGAACGCTTCCGTCAGGGCAGGGACAATCGTGAACAAATCCCCGACCACGCCGTAACGCGCGACTTTGAAGATTGGCGCGTCGGGATCTTTGTTGATGGCGACAACCAGTTTTGCCGAACGGATTCCGACGATGTGCTGGATGGCGCCGGAGATTCCGCAGGCGATATACAAATCCGGCGCGACAACCTTTCCGGTCTGACCGACTTGATGCGAATATGGAATGTAACCGCCGTCCACCGCGGCGCGCGAAGCGCCGACCGCGCCGCCCAAAACATTTGCCAGTTCGCCGATCAATTTGAAGCCTTGCTGTGCGCGCCAGATTTCGGCTTGCTTTTCATCCATGCCGGCGGGCGGCGTCAGCGAGGGGTTATTCGACACGCCGCGCCCGCCAGAGACGACCACGCCCGCGTCGGTTACGCTCACGGCTTGCTCGGCCATTTCGTAGCCTTCAACGGTTGTGGGCGAGTCGGTTTTGGCTTCGACTTTTGCCGCGCTTCCCGACCGCGAGGTATCTTGCGTTGGGCGCGGAAAGGCGCGGGCGCGCAGCGTCGCGATGACCGGTTTGCCGGAGCAAACCACTTTTTCGTTCAATTTACCTTCGTAGATCGGACGCGTGGCGACAAGTTTATCTCCCTCAAGAGACAACCCAATCAAATCAACCAACACGCCGGTGTTCAAATCAATGGCTGTCATCGCGGCCATCTCGCGGGTGCGCGTCGTTGTCGGCAGCAGAATCAAATCCGGAGTCCCGGATGAAGCGAGCGCGGATAATGTGGACGAAAATGATTCAGCGCGGTAATCCGTCAGCGCGGGATCGTCCGCGGCGAGCACTTCGTCCGCGCCAAATTCAAACGCGGCTTTGACCAGCGCGTCGAGTCCGGTACCGAAGATCAGCGCGGTCGCGCTTCCAAAACTTTTGGCCACGCCGAGCGCTTCCCACGAAGCGGGCTGAACCTGTCCTTTGAAGTGGTCAATGTAAACAAAGGTTTTCATAGCACCTTCTCCGCGAGAATTTTATCGGCAAGTTTATCGGCGATCTCCTCCGGGCTTTCGCCGCTGATGATTTCGCAGGTCACATCGCGGCTGGGCGGCGTGACGAGTTCGGTGCGGCTCACAATTGGCGCGGGCGCGCTGATGCCGAGGTCGCTCAATGTCCATGTTGGGATCGCGGCTTTTGACGCTTTGCGGATGCCCATGAATGACGGATAGCGCGGCTCGCCGATGCTTTGCACGACGCTGATAACGGCAGGCAATTTGGCTTTGACGTTTTGCCGGCCTTCTTCGATGACGCGCGAAACCTGCACGCTTCCATCCTGGACTTTGATCTGCCCGGCCAGCCCGAGCATCGGCCACCCGAGGAGGCGCGCCGTTTGCGCGGCGGTGAGGCCGGAGCCATCGTCGAGCGTCTGGCGGCCAAACACGACCATGTCCACGCCGCCGATCTTTTGAATCGCGGCGGCGAGCACGCGCGCCGCTCCGGCGGTGTCGAGCGTGTCGAGCGCCGCGTCCGAGATCAGAATGGCGTCATCCGCGCCCATGGCGAGCGCGTGCTTGAGCGCCTCCTTCGCGGACTCAGGCCCGATGCACAGCGCCGTCACCGTAGAGCCGTTGACGGCTTCCTTTTGCTGAAGCGCGCCTTCGACGGCGTACTCGTCGAACGGGTTGATGACCAGCGGCGCGTCTCCCCATGTGATCTGCCCGCCCTCGGCTTTGACTTTCGCTTCCGAGTCGGGGACTTGTTTGATGCAGGCGATGATTTTCAATGCGAGACTCCTTGATTTGTGATTTCAAATTTTGGATTTGCTTCCTTTGCCTGCCGCAAAATCTCACTGATCTGCTCAAGATGATCGGATGCATGTTTCAATCCCGAAGCGAATCTCGAAACAGGCGTGTGTGGCAGGAGGCCCGGCGCAGGAACGTAGGTGTTTTCCATGTGCGGCGCGTCAGGCCACATGTCGAGCGCGGCGAGGCACATGCGGCGCGATTCTTCGATCCGCGCGCGGCAGAACGCGATTGTTTTCACTTCGCGGAATGGCACTTCCCAGCGGGAACGTCCGTGGAATTCCACGCCGCGCGCCAGTTCCTGTGAAAGCGAAGCCGACTCTTCCATCGAAGCGGTCAAATGCACGATTACATGGCCGAGAGTCCATGCCAGCCCGGCTTCGCCTTCTTTGGCGAACATATCGTGTGCATTCGGGTCAACGGGTTGAAACGCAACATCCGCGTCGGTGGCGTTTGAAATTCGCCGCTGGATTTCATCGTACATTTCATTGAGTTCGCGGCGCAGGTCATCTCTGGTCAGGCCCTTGACCAAATCTTGTAAAGTAATTTTCTTTTCCCGAACCAACTGAAAATCTAACATTTATATGCCTTGACTTTTCTGAAGCGTGAAGCACGCCAAGAAAAACTTTCTAAAATCTTTGCGCCCTTCGCTGTGAATCTTTTATTTTTGCCAATAAGTTTCATCATACGCAGGCAATTCGCAGCGCAAAGGTTTGTCTGATCTTTCGTTAAGCGCGTAACCGGCCTGAATCAAAGTTTGGATTTCGGAACTGCCTTCATAGATCATTGCGCCGCGGGCGTTGCGCAGATAACGTTCCACCTCGTATTCGTCGCTGTAGCCGTACGCGCCGTGGATTTGAATCGCATCACTCGCCGCGCTGAAGGATGCCTCGGTGGCAAACTTCTTTGCAAAGGAAGTTTCGCGCGTGCAGCGCCTGCCCTGATTCTTCAGCCATCCCACTTGATAATAAAGAAGCCGCGCAATCTCGTAATCCTGCGACATCTTCGCAATTTTCTCCTGGATGAGTTGATGTTCGGCAATCGGCTTGCCAAACGTTGTGCGCGTCTTGGCGTATTTCACGCTGGCTTCGAGCGAGGCGCGAATGATACCCGCCGCGCCGGACGCCACGGTGTAACGTCCGTTATCGAAGGCGGACATCGTAATTTTGAATCCCTCGCCTTCTTCGCCGATTCGATTTTCAAGCGGCACTTTCACGTCTTGAAATGAAATCCAACCGGTTACACCGGCGCGCACGCCGAGTTTGCCATGAATGTCGCCGCGCCTCACGCCGGGCGAGGAAAGGTCAACGATGAAAGTTGAGAGTCCGTCCGATGCTTTTCGGGCAGATGGATTTGTTTTAACGGTGACCATCACGAGGTCCGCTTTGGACGCCAGCGAGATCCACATCTTTTCGCCGTTCAGGATGTAGAAGTCGCCGTCGCGTTTGGCGGATGTCCGCATCGCAGCCACATCGGACCCCATGCCGGGTTCCGTAAAAGCGCCGCATCCAATCTTCTCGCCTTTTGCCAGCGGCACGAGGAACTTCTGCTTTTGCGACTCCGAGCCCCATTGAAACAGCGTCATGGCGCAAAGGCCGGTATGAACCGACATAATCACGCGCAGGTGCGTGTCTACGGCTTCGAGTTCCTCGCAGGCGAGGCCGAGCGAAAGATAGTCCATGCCTCCTCCGCCGTAACGGACGGGGAAGGGCAATCCCAGGATGCCGAGTTCGCCCATGCGTTTGAGCACCCACGGAATCGGTTCCTGTTTGCGGTCGTGTTCTTTGATGACCGGCGCGACTTCCTTCTGTGAAAAGTCGCGTACCATCTTTTGGGTCATTTGATGTTCGGGTGAAAGGGCGAAGTCCATGCAAGGCTCCCAAAAAATTTTGTGTATTATATCGCAAATCAGCCAATTCTACCGACCGTTCGGTAGGGAATTTCGGGAATAAAAATGCCCGTCGGATGCGTGATGCCGATCCAACGGGCCAGGGGGGGTGGATGTCGTCCATCATGATTTTTTCTCGACGCCCATGTTGCTCAACTCGTCCGGGTTGATATTCTCGACGAGCAGGTCCGCGCCGGAGAGGGCGAGGAACAAGAGCAGGATAATGATGGCGAACATAAACATAAGCTCCTCCTTTCTTTAATTGTTATAACGATTCTCAACGTCAAAAGATGCATCCCCCCTTGGTACTGTTATGATTTTGTTATGCAGTTTCGAGAGGGATAAATCATTGACGAATTCAAGGCCGATTTTGTTCCTCATACAACCCTGATTTTGCAACGCCGATCTTTCAGGCAGATGAAAAAAGCGTATGCAGATTGTGTTGGCGGCGGTTGAATTTTTATGGCTTTTCCGTAATTGACGCGAAAGAGTCTGACCGCGAAAACTTGCATTGACTGGCGAGGCCGTGTCGAAGCGTACATGGTTGAAAATAGTTTTCCCGCTAAAAACGGTAGAGCCATGTTTATGAAATCAGATCAGGCAGTTCTTTTCTGGCTTCGTTCTCTCCCCCCAATGAAATTTTATTAACTGATGTTACGCAGTTTTCCCTGTAGCGCGGCGTTCATGCCGCCTGAAAGTGCGGGATAAATCTCGCGCTACTGCGTAAGGTGAGTTATTAATAACCGGCTGGTAATTTGTGGATCCAATTGCTTCCCAGAATGATGGTAATGTCGGCATCCGAGGAGGGATCGTTTTTGATGATGATTTGGTTGTTGTTGGCGATTCCGAATGTGCTGATCAAATATCGGAGTGCGTACAATTTTGGGGCGTAAACGACGATTGTGGTTTGAGAATAGAGTTGAGGCGCATTGCCGATCCCAATCACGTGCATGCCCTGCGCAATCAGGAAATTTGCGGAACGCGCATCCAATTGAGGCGCGCCGCTTCCGTTCAAAACGCGGATCCGGGCGTCGTCAGCCTGCATCAATTGCTTCGGATCCCCCTGCGCCATCGGGCTGGCCAATCCGCCCTGAAGGAATATTTGATTTATCAGAATTTGAATCTTATCGGGGATCGGGACAAACACCGAGGCGGGCTGTCCGGCGAGGGTGACGTTTGCAATCGTGATCATGGAGTAATCAATCACGGCGCTTGTGATTCGACTGCGGGGAATCTCGTTGACAAGATAAGCCAGTTTGACCGCTTCATCGAAAGTCAGGTTTGTATGGACGCCGGCGGAGAATTCTTTATACAACGTCGGAGCCTTGGCGATGAATGTGGGGAAATAGCCGGGGCTGAAAATCTTATCGCGCGCCGCCAGGATGATTTGCTGTTGACGCTGGGCGCGGCCAATATCATCGTATGTTGCGCCCTGACTGGCGTCGCGCGTCCGGGCGTAGGCTAACGCCTGTTGTCCATTTAGATGGCGCATCCCGCAACAGGTAATCACCACATGATCGAGACCGGCGCCCAACGGGTCTAAAATCAATTTTTGATTGACGTATACGTCCACGCCGCCGATGGTATTAATGGCAGAGACGAACGTATTGAAATCAACGTTCACATAATATTGAACCGGCACTCCGAGAAATTGCGATACGGTTTTCATCGCCAGCCCTGGCCCGCCGCCGGGCAATTTCGCCGCCTCGCCGGTTGTCCAGGCTGTGTTGATCCGGCTGTAACCAAAACCGGGAATGTTCACGTACATGTCGCGCGGAATGGAGATCATCGCGGCAGATTTTGAAACCGGGTCCACCGTGAAAAGAATAATTGTGTCGGTACAGGCGGGGCAATTCGGCCCGCTGATGTCCGCGCCGCTGGAACGCAGTCCGAAAAAAACAATATTGATTCGACTTGCGCCGTCCCATTGAGCAGCTTCCAGCGCGGGGGCGGGGTTTGGCGCCGGAGGCAAATTTGCCGCCTCCGTGCCTTGAATCGGGATCGGTGTTTCGCCGAGAGTCTGGACTGTGTTCCGGCAGATCGAAGGCGGAATGCCCGGCAATGAAGTGATGCTCCAGCAGGCGATAAAACCGCGCGTGTAGATAAATATCGCCGCGCTTGCGGCAAGGACGATACTCCAGAAAAGTATCAAACCGGCCAGTCTGCGCGAAGCTATCGAAGGCAGTTTCATCATCTGACTCAATCCACAGATAATTTTAGTCCCTCTTTGACGTTTTGATTCCGGGCGCCAGCAAAAATGAGATGGACTCATGCCGGCTTTTTTGCGTGCTGACCGATAAGGAACGCCATGATAAAATCGAATAATGCGATCACATCGGCGCTTATACTTTGCGTTTTGTGTTTTGTCGCTGGCTTTCTTCGCCTGTGCAATTCCCTCGTTTACCCAATCGCCGTCTTCTTCCGCGCCATCCGGCGCGGTCCTTTTCAAGGACGATTTTTCGTCGCCAACTTCCGGCTGGGATCGGACGAAGTACGCCGAAGGTATCATGGACTACGATGGCGGCGCCTACCGCATAATGGTCAACGCGCGGCAGACGAATTTCTGGTCCACGCCGCATAAAGATTTCAGCAACGTTCGCATCGAAGTTGACGCCGGCAAACTGGGCGGCCCGGACGAGAATCGCATCGGCTTGATTTGCCGCTCTGATGGCAGGGATTATTATTTCTTTCTCATCAGCAGTGACGGCTATTACGGCATGGGTCTCTTTACCAGGGGCCAGGCCACGCTGCTTGGTCAGGAGCAAATGCAATACAGCGACAAAATCAAGCCCGGCGCAAGTATCAATCATCTGCGCGCCGATTGCCGCGGCGATACGCTGACGTTTTACGCGAACGGTTTTCAACTGGCGCAGGTTCACGACTCAAATTTGACTCATGGCGACGTTGGGTTATTGGCAGGAACGTTCGACCAGCCCGGCGTGGATGTTGTCTTTGATAATTTTGTTGTGGTACAGCCGTAGAAGGCAGTGATTGGCGACATGAAGATTTATCTGGAGACCGTCGGTTGCAGACTCAATCAAAGCGAAATCGAAATGATGGCGCGGCAATTCCGCGCCGCAGGACATGAGATTGTCGGCGCGGCCGAAAGCGCGGATATGGCCGTAGTCAACACATGCGCGGTCACAGCCGAAGCCGCGTCTGATTCGCGCGGCAAGATTCGTCAGATTGCGCGCATGGGCGTGAATGAAATCGTCGCCACCGGCTGCTGGGTCACGCTCCAACCGAACGAGGCAAAAAACCTTCCGAATGTTTCGCGGGTTGTATCCAACGATAACAAAGATAATCTTGTTGCCGAAACTTTAAACATTCAGACTTCGAACCCTGAACTTTTCAACCTCGAACCTTTAAACCGAATCCCTTTGCCCGGCCTGCGTCGCCGCACGCGCGCCTTTATCAAAGTGCAGGACGGCTGTGACAATCATTGCACGTTTTGCATTACCACAATTGCGCGCGGCGCGGGACGAAGCCGTTCGATTGCAGACGTGACTCTGGACATTCAATCCGCATTGAACGGCGGCGCAAAAGAAATCGTTTTGACCGGAGTCCATCTCGGCTCGTGGGGACAAGATTTTGATTTACATCTGCGTGATCTTATCCAAGCGATTTTGCGCGATACAGATGTCAAGCGTTTGCGGCTGTCATCGCTTGAGCCGTGGGATTTGGATGCGGACTTCTTCGCGCTTTGGGACGATTCGCGTTTATGTCAGCATCTTCATCTGCCGTTGCAAAGCGGATGCGCCGCGACGCTCAAGCGCATGGCGCGCAAGACGACTCCCGCTTCCTTCCGGGACCTTGCGGCGGCGGCGCGTCAAATCATGCCGGATGCCGCCATCACGACCGACCTCATCGCGGGCTTCCCCGGCGAAACGGAATCCGAGTTTGCCGAGTCGCTGGACTTCGTCCGCGAGATGAACTTCGCGGGCGGGCATGTCTTCACCTATTCGCCGCGCCCCGGGACGGGAGCCGCCCGGATGAAAGAGCAGGTCCGGCCCGAGGTCCGGAAAGAACGGAATCACATTTTGCAGAAGGCGCTTGCAGAGTCGGCGAAATCCTATCGTCAAAAATTCCTCGGCAGGACGCTGTCCGTTTTGTGGGAATCGGCGTCGCAGTACGATGAACGCGGCTGGCAAATGGAAGGTCTGACCGGAAATTATTTACGCGTGAGCGCAATTGCGCCGTCGCCGCGTTGGAATGAAATCAATTCTGTTGAATTGAACGAACTGAGCGCGGAAGGATTGCAGGGAGTAATCTGCAAGTCGGGATGAGTATCACTTTTGAAGAAGAGGGGGCGATTGTATAATACGCGCGCAGTCTTTCACAGAATTTCAAAAAGGAGCAAACATGACGGCTCAATTGATTGATGGGAAAATGATCGCGCAGCAGGTGCGCGAGGAAGTGGCGGCGGCGGTTGCCCAGCGAATTGCGGCTGGCAAACCCAAACCGACTCTGGCAACGGTGCTGGTCGGCGACCGCCCCGATTCGGCGGCGTATGTCTCGTCCAAGCAAAAGGCTTGTGCGGAACTGGGGATGGGTTCCGTCAACCACCATCTGCCGGCGGATGTCAGCCAGGAGGAATTGGAAAAATTAATCAAGAGTCTGAACGACGACAAATCGGTTCATGGAATTTTGGTTCAATTGCCATTGCCGTCGCACTTGAATGAAGAACGTGTTCTGCAATTGATCAGCATTGAAAAGGATGTGGACGGTTTCTCGCCGATCAACATCGGACGATTGGCTCAGAAAGGACGCGAACCTTTATTCGTTCCATGTACGCCCTACGGTTGCATTTATCTTTTGGAAAAGTCCGGCGTGAAAATCGAGGGCGCGAATGCCGTGGTGCTGGGGCGCTCGAATATCGTCGGCATGCCGGCGGCATTATTGTTGATTGGGAAGAATGCAACGGTCACGGTTTGTCACTCGCGCACCAGGGATATCGCGGGCGCGGTTCGCCAGGCTGATATTCTGATCGCGGCCATCGGCAAAACCGAATTTGTGCGCGGCGATTGGATCAAGCCCGGCGCGGCGGTCATTGACGTTGGCATCAATTCCGTTCCCGATGCGACCAAAAAGAGCGGACATCGTTTGGTCGGCGATGTGAACTTCAATGAAGCAAAGGAAGTGGCGGGCTTGATCACCCCCGTCCCCGGCGGCGTCGGTCCGATGACGATTGCGATGTTGATGAAGAACACATTGCGCGCCGCGGAGATTCATGACCGGTAAGGACGCAAAAACAGCGGCTGGTCGGGCAGGAGGCTATGAGTTGCCTCCTGCTTTGTTTTATGTCTTCCGTGATTCTGGCTGTGATTGTTTCACAAACTCACCTTCGCGGCCGCGCGGGATTTTGCGTTTTTCCGAATTATTCCAACAATCCGGAATGGGCCTATGTGCCGCGGCGCATCGTCCCCAAAGGGAGGCATGCCGCACCTCACAATTGGAGCGCGCATAACGGCGAAATAAATTTCGCGCTATGCTATTGTTGGATTAATTTGTAAATTTGCCATATCCTGCGCTTTTAGGCGACAGGGATGCCGCGCGGCGGAAAAACTGCGTAACATCACTCGCAAAGAGTAAAGGAGGGACATGGGCGCGAAATTCTCAGCGGCCATATTGTTTCATTATGCTTTGTAATTCGTCCTGCGGCAGGGCTTGAACGGTGAGACCGCCGCGGCCGGTCATGGTTTCGGCGGCGATCAATGCGTTAAGGATCGCCTCCTCGGTCGCATACGCGGACGCAGATAACAGCGGATCAATATGTTCGTTGGATAACGCCTGTATCTCGGCGACGCCGGATGGCGGATTGGCCGCGCCGCGGTTAGCCGTTGAAAAGGCGAGGAAGATGTCGCCGCTGCCGTTTCCGCCGAGCGAGCCGGTGCGCGACATTCCGATCGTGGCGCGCTTTGCTAACCGTTTGAGTTGATGCGGCAGCAACGGCGCGTCGGTGGCGATGACAACAATCAGCGAACCATCATCCTGACGAAACGGATTCTCGCCGCTTGTGAAGGACGCGTCCGATGTGAGATGTTTCCCAACGGGCACGCCGCTGACGGTCAATTGATGGCGGCGTCCAAAGTTGGCCTGCACGAGCGCGCCGACTGTCCAGCCTCCAAATTTGTCGGGAAGTTTGCGCGAGGCGGTTCCCGTCCCGCCTTTGAATTCGTAACAAACCATTCCCGTGCCGCCGCCGACGTTGCCCTCGGCAATCCTGCCCGGCGCTGCAGATTCCAAAGCCTGCCAGACGTGCCCGGCTTTGATGTGGAATCCGTTCATGTCATTGAGCCAGCCGTCGGCCGTCTCGCCGACCACAGGGCACGACCATTTTTGGAAGATGGCGCCTTGTTTGACCTGCCACTCGATGATCGTGTCGCGAACGATGCCGACGCTGTGCGTGTTGGTGATGCCGATCGGTCCTTCGAGAAATCCGCCTTCCTCAATCCATGCCGCGCCGGTGACTTCGCCATTGCCGTTAAACGAAAAATATCCCGCATAAACAGGGTCATGATTGCGCTTGCCGCGCGGATGAATGACGGTCACGCCCGTGCGGACATCCTGATTTTCAATGAGGGTGGCGTATCCGACTTCGATTCCATCCAGATCGGTGATGGAATTGAGCGGGCCGGGCGTTCCTTCGAACTGGATGCCCAGATCGCGGGCGCGTGGTTTTGTTGACATACATAAAACCTCCTGAAAAAATTTCCCCCATTCTACCCGGCCTGGCGCGAGAATCCCGTTTCGACGCTGCTGTGCAATTTGGCTGAGAAGATTCTGAGAAACTCGTCCTCCGCCTTTTCAAAATACTAAACTTGTGATATAGTTAGAAATTGAAACTATTAGAAAGTTATATTATTATGGACAAGCTGGAACAATGCGCCCGCCAACTGCTTGACACCGTGCCGCCCATCATGCGTTCGATCCGCGCCGAGATGCGCAGTCACCGGGGCCACGATCTCTCAGTTCCGCAATTCCGCACGCTGACGTTTGTGAATCGCAATCCTGAAACGTCGTTATCGGAACTGGCTGACCATTTGGGATTAACCCTGCCGTCGGTGTCGAAACTGGTGGATGGCCTCGTGAATCAAAAATTGATCACGCGCCGCGAATCGACGAAGGATCGCAGGCGGATGACGTTATCGCTCACCAAAAGCGGCGCGGACATTTTACGCATTGCAAGTCAGGCTACGCAGGATCATCTGAAGGATGTTTTGGGCGGACTTTCGTCTGAAGAGCTGTCAACGATTCTGCGCGCCATGAATCTTTTGCATCCGTTATTTGCGAAGGGAACGAAAGAAGAAAAGGAATATGTCGCTGCCAATTCTTGAAACTCATGCTTTGACGCGCCGCTTCGGCGCGCTGACCGCCGTGGATCGTTTCACGCTCTCTGTCGGGGAGGGCGAGATCTTTGGCCTGCTCGGTCCGAACGGCGCTGGAAAGACGACCACGCTCAAAATGTTGACCACGCTTCTTCCTCCGACTTCGGGCGAGGCGAAGATCGCAGGACGCGATATTGTCCATCAAGCGCGGGATGTCCGCCGCGTGATCGGTTATGTTCCGCAATTGCTCTCTGCAGACGGAACGCTTTCCGGTTTTGAAAATCTCTATATCTTTGCCAAGCTCTATGATATCCCGCGCGGCGAACGGGAGAAACGCGTCAATGAGGCGCTGGAATTCATGGGGCTGGCTGAATTTGCCAATAAATTGGTGCGCGATTATTCGGGCGGGATGATTCGCCGCCTCGAGGTGGCGCAGTCTTTTTTGCACCGGCCCCGCGTCCTGTTCCTGGACGAACCGACGACGGGCCTCGACCCGACCGCCCGCCGCGTCGTCTGGGAGCATGTCCAGCGTTTGCGCGATGATTTCGGCACAACGATCATCATCACCACGCATCTGATGGAGGAAGCCGATCATCTGTGCCATCGTCTGGCCATCATGCATTTGGGAAAAATTGCCGCCATCGGCACGCCGGACGAACTCAAGGCTTCGGTGGGCGGCAAGGGAACAACACTGGATGATGTCTTCATCCATTACGCAGGCGATACACTCGAATCTGGAGGTAGTTACCGTGAGACATCTCGAACAAGACGCACGGCTCACCGCTTGGGTTGAACCGACTCAAAAACATCCGTTCGATTTCTTCTTTGCGATTGCCAGTTTCATTCACAAAACATTTGTGATCGCCGAATTGGAGATCCGCAAATTGCGCCACGACCCGACCGAACTGCTGACGCGCGCCGTCCAGCCTGCATTGTGGCTGTTGGTCTTTGGTGAAGTGTTCACGCGCATCCGCGCGATCCCGACCGGCTCGGTCTCTTACATCGAATTTATGACGCCGGGCATTCTGGCGCAAAGCGTCCTCTTCGTCTCGATTTTTTACGGCATTGCGATCATCTGGGAACGCGATCTTGGCATCGTGCATAAATTTCTCGCAACGCCCACGCCGCGCGCCGCGCTGGTTTTGGGCAAGGCGCTTTCGGCGGGCGTGCGAAGCCTCGCACAGGCGGCCATCATTTATATTCTGGCTTTGCTTTTGGCCGTGCGCATGAATTGGAATCCGCTGGCATTGCTGGGCGTGATTGTGATCGCTGTTTTAGGCGCGGCTTTCTTCGCCACATTCTCGCTGATCATTGCCTGCCTCGTCAAGACGCGCGAGCGTTTTATGGGCATCGGACAGGTGATGACTATGCCGTTGTTCTTCGCCAGCAACGCGATTTACCCGATCAACATCATGCCGGCGTGGCTGCAGGTGATCTCGCGCATCAACCCGCTGACATACGAGGTGGACGCACTGCGCGGACTCATGCTGGCGGGCGGCCAAATGACCTACGGCTTCGGCATTGACTTTCTCGTGCTGACCATTGCAACGGCCATTCTGGTGATAATTGGGTCTATTCTTTATCCGCGCGTCGTAGTATAAAATAAGCCAATAAATAAATCTCTGGCACAAATCACTCTTATTCTGCAAACGGACGTTAGAGAACGCCGGCCGCACATCTTTTCATGTGCAGTGTGCGTTCTCTAACGCACTTTTAGTTTCTCCGGAGTAAATCTTTTTGGAAGAGTCGGTGACTACAGAATCGCCAATCGAATCGTTGGACGGTTCAAAGCGCAATGCGGCCGCGCCGAATACGTTCGCGGCGTTACGGCATCGGAATTTTCAACTTTATTTTGGCGGACAATTAATTTCCAATGCCGGAACATGGATGCAGACCATCGCCCAGGGCTGGCTGGTCTATCAACTTACGCATTCCGATCTGGCGCTTGGCATTGTGGGATTTGCGGCCGCGGTTCCGGCGTTGATCGTCTCTCCGTGGGGTGGCGTGATCGTGGACCGCGTCCCCAAGCGGACGCTTTTGATTCTCACGCAATCCAGCGCGATGTTACTGGCGTTTATCCTTGCCGTGCTGACATTTACCGGCGTGGTGCAGGAATGGCACATCGTTTTACTGGCGGCGGGTTTGGGGCTTGTCAATGCGTTCGACGGCCCCGGCCGTCAGGCATTTGTGGTTGAAATGGTTGGGCGCGAAGATTTACCCAACGCCATTGCATTGAACTCGATGATGTTCAACAGCTCGCGCGTCATCGGTCCCGCCTTGGGAGGAATTTTGCTGGCCGTCGTCGGCGCGGCGTGGTGCTTCACCATCAACGGTATCTCATATCTTGCGGTGATTGCCGGTTTGTGGCTGATGCAGGTCGCTCCGCATCAGCCGAAGCCTTTGCTCGAATCGCCGTGGAATCAATTGACCAGCGGCATTAAATACGTGTCGAAGCAAATTGATTTGGGCGGGCTTCTGCTTTTATCCCTCATTTTCAGCATCTTCGGAATTTCTTATGCGACTGTCCTCCCCGCGTTTGTGGAGCAGGTTTTGAAGCAGGGCGCGGCGGCGTACGGCTGGGTCAATGCCGCAATCGGCGCCGGCGCGGTAACCGGAGCCTTTTTGGTCGCGAGCAATCATGGAACGAAGTGGCGCGGGCAATGGCTGGCCGCGGCGGGAATCGGTTTTCCAATCGTGCTTGCCGTTTTTTCCTTCACGCCCTATTTCCTTCCGAGTTTGATTCTTGCGTTCGGATTGGGCATCGGCTTTATGGTGCAATTTACGATGATCAACACGCTTCTGCAAACCCGCGTGGAAGATCACCTGCGCGGCCGCGTCATGGCGTTATACACGCTGACGTTTTTCGGCTTCACGCCGTTTGGCAATCTGGCTATCGGCGCGCTTTCGGAAAGCTTCGGCTTGAGCTACACGATTGCGATCTTTGCGGCAATCAGCTTGATTTTGACTCTGATCGTACTGCGAAAAATTCCTCAAATCAAAGAACTTCCATAAGCAGATTGATTCTCGCTTCGATATTCTGAGTGCGATTTTCGGGCGCCGCGTGCGTTGCTTTTGCCGCAGATTCTGGCGGATACACTTCTGCCTTGAATAGTGTACAATTGTTCTATCTTACTTTCTCAAGGAAAATATGAACGCTATCGAAATTTCACATCTTCGGCGTGTGTTCAAATCTTATATTGGCGTCATCAAGCGCACAGCTAGGGAAGTTGTTGCTGTGAACGACGTCTCCTTTTCTATTGAAGACGGCGAGCTTTTCGGCTTGCTCGGCCCGAATGGGGCTGGAAAAACGACCACGGTCAAAATGCTCACGACGCTGCTGATCCCAACCGCTGGCACAGCCACCATCCGCGGCTTCGATGTTGTCAAGCGCGCAGAAGAAGTTCGCAAACGGATCGGCTTTATCTTCGGCGGCGAGCGCGGGCTTTATTGGCGTCTTTCGGGCATTGACAACCTGCGCTATTTCGCCAGCCTGTATGGCGTTGACCCCGACGTTTCAAAGAAGCGCATTCCATACCTGCTTGATCTGGTTGGCTTGAAGGATCGCGGCGATGAGAAGGTCGGCGGATATTCGCGCGGCATGAAACAGCGGCTTCATGTAGCTCGCACACTTTTGCATGATCCTGAAGTGTTGTTTCTGGACGAGCCGACGATCGGCCTCGACCCGGTTGGGGCGCGCGAGTTTCGGCAGGTGATTCTCGACCTGCAGTCGCAAAAGAAAACGATCCTGCTCACGACTCACTACATGTTCGAAGCTGACGCGTTGTGCGACCGCATCGCGGTGATAAATCACGGCCGCATTGTCGCCCTTGACACTCCAGGCGGATTGAAATCCCGAGTGCAAGATTTGAATGTAGTCGAAGTGGAGACCTTCGGCTTGCCTGTCAATACGCTTAACAATCTGCGCGCTTTGCCATTCGTGGATGCGCTTTCAGTTGAAGAATACGAACAGCGGCAGATGTTGATGATACAGACCAGCCGCGGAGCCGAAGCCGTGCCCGATGTGATGGCCGCACTCGAAGGCCTGAAGGTCGGCCGCGTGATCGTCCGCGAACCTACGCTGGAAGACGCTTACGTTCGCCTTGTCGAAGACGGAGATAAATCATGAATTTCCGCGTGCTGATCAAATATTGGCGCACCATCCTCGTCGTTGCGGAGATGACCATTCGCCAGCAGTTGATGGACGGCTTCGTCATCTTCACGATTTTGTTCCAGCCGATCATCATCGCTTTGTTGGGATTGTGGATGCTAAAAGGCAAGGGCGCCGACGCGGCTCTGTTCGTTGTCGTTGGAAGCGGCCTGACGGGTTTATGGTCCAGCCTGCTCTTTATATCGGGTAACAGCATCAACGTTGAGCGCTGGGTGGGGACGCTCGAGTCGCTGGTCGCAATTCCTACGCCTTTTGAAGTGGTCGTGTTTGGAAAGAATCTTGCCAACGTTATTCAATCCCTGTTGTCCATGCTGCTTGGTTACCTTGTGGCCGTCTTGTTCTTCGGATATTCACTGAACATACAGCAGCCGCTTTTGTTTGCCGCCTCGATCTTCCTGACCGTTATCGGATTCATCAGCTTTGGCCTTGTCATTGCGCCGGTCTTCGTGATGAATCCGGGCGTGCAGGCCTGGCAGAACGGGTTGGAATTTCCAGTTTATGTTTTATGCGGATTCATGTTTCCGATTGCGCTCCTGCCCGGATGGACGACTCCGATCTCGTATCTGCTTCCGCCTTATTGGGCCGCGGTCGCTCTGCACGGGACCTCGACAGGCGGCGCCTCGTTAAATCAAACTCTCTTTGCTTGGGGCATGATCCTGTTCTTCTCCCTCGTGGACATTTTGGTTGGCGGACGCCTGTTCAAGTTGATGCTTTACAAAGCTCGCGCCGACGCGACGCTTGGAATGGAGTGACTTGAGATGATTACGCGGTCTTATCGTAACGGAGAGATTGAGGAACTTTATGAAGAGGATTGCGAATAATTTCCGTCTCTTTTGGCAGGGCGCTGTCCTGGCTTATGTGGCTTTGTTCCACTGGCTGCGGCCAACCCAATACGCTGCGTCCAAGATCATCATGCCGCTGGCGCAGATGTTCTTCTTTGTTTATTTGGGAACATACGCTACCGGCGCGGGCAATGCCAGTTTTTATATCATCGGCAATGCCATCCAAATCACGGCGGTCAGCGGAATCTTCGGTGTGACGATGTCCATCGGAGGCGAGAGAAACGAAGGCACATTGCCTTATCTTTTTGGCACGCCTGCCAACCGATTGATGATTTTCCTGGGACGCGCTTTTATGAATATTCTTGACGGCGCGCTCGGCGTGGTGATCGCTTTTATTTGGGGAGTCGTTTTGCTCGGACTCAACCTGTCACATACCAACCTCGGCGGCCTCGCAGCGACCGTTCTTATCACAACGATCAGCACCTGCGGGCTTGGCTTATTGTTGGGCAGTTTATCGCTCATTACTGTCAATGTGATGTTTGTAAATAATTTTGTTTATTTTCTTTTGTTGATTTTCTCCGGCGCAAACGTGCCGATCAATCAACTGCCGGCCTGGATGCAGGCCATCTCGTATGCGTTGCCGCTTACACGCGGTATCGCCGCGGGACGTTTGCTGGTCAGCGGCGCAAGCCTCGCAAGCGTCGCGCCTTTGCTGTGGGGCGAACTTGGCATCGGATTGATCTATGGCTTCCTCGGTTATCTCTTGTTCACCGCCTTCGAGGTCGAGGCCAAGCGACGCGGCACGCTGGAAATATTCTGACGGTGAATAAAAATGCGGGCCGCGTTTCATGAGCGCGAACTGCATTTTTAACGCACCTGGCTATGAGCCAAAGCGAAGGCGATTAAGCGGGAGCCGCCTCTTCTTCTGACGCCGAGGCGATAAAGCGCTGTTGATGTCCCAATCGTAAATGCAGAAAATAGAATCCGAGCGCGGCGGCCAGACACAAAATCCCGCCGATGTACCAGATCAGATTCGGGTTGTAATGGTCTAGGATGTACCCTGCTGCGCCGGGACCGATTGCCGACGGAATGGACCACGAGAAACCATAGACGGCCATGTACCTGCCGCGCATTTCTTCCGGCGCGAAGTGCGCCGTGAGCGCCTGGCTGGTGGGGACGATGATCATTTCGCCGAAAGTAATGACAACGATCGCTGTCACAAAAAGGGCGTAAGTGGAGACAAAGCCAAACATGCCGAAGCCGATTGCGTAGAGAATTGTCCCGGCCGCCATTAAGGCAAACGGCGGAAGATTCTTGATGCGGCGCGTGACCCAGAATTGAAGCAGGACGACCGTGATGGCGCTGGAAGTCAGGAGGAAGCCATAACCTTGTGGATCAATGCCGTGATAGTTGCGCAGATATACCGAAAGTGTGTTGTAGGCTTGCTGGTAAACGAGCATCATCAGGATGGATGCGATCAGAAATGCCACGAATGCATAATCGCGCAATGCCGTCTTGTAGCCCGCAATCGTTTGCAGTATGGACTGACTTTTTGTTTCCGCATCTTCTTCCGGTTTGGTCTCAGGCATGAAGCGGAAGAAAATGGCGGCGACAACGCAACTGAGGATGGCGTTCGTTACGAAGAGCAAAAAATAGGAACGGCTTGCAACAAAGCCGCCAATGGTTGGGCCGATGATCCATGCCAGATTGCCAACCACGCGCAAGATTCCAAAGCCTTCCTGCCGTTCCTCTTCCGGCAGGAGATCGGCAACCATGGCGTTTTGCGCCGGGCCTCCAATGCTGTCGAGGATTCCAATCACGACGGCTAATGGGTACAACACGATGAGGCGATCTACCAGCCCCAGCGCGATCGTACTGATCGAGCCAAAAATCAAACCGGAGATGATCAAGACGCGGCGTCCAAATTTATCAGCCAGCGCGCCGCCGATCATCCCGCCGACCAGATTGAAAACGGAGAAAAGGCCGAGGATAATTCCTGCTTCGGTCATGCCCACGCCGAATTTCTGTGTGATGTACAGTGCAAAAAACGGGAAGAGCAAAGTCCCGCCCACACCGCTGATGAAGGAAGCCAGGACGACGATCCAGAAGCGAACAGGGAATTGATAATAAATTCTTTTGAAGTTTGGGAACATAATCGCCTTTTCGAGTTGGGTGTATGTTTTAGTACATTTGTTCTAATTATACCAGGCAGGGAAAGGGATGCGCGAAGAGTTTGGCAATTGCGGACCCCGAAGCGCCGCATCCGAGCCGGTCGAAGGTCCCCCGGCTTCAAATCACACCGGCAGATGCTGCGGTCCGCTCACATGCTTTGGATGCACCCTTGAAGAGGTCCTGTCAGATTATATACGTAACGACCGCAGATTTGATTGCAAGGGTTTACAGAGCGGCGGGAAATTTCATTTGAAACAATGGACGGATTTTTTTTGAAAGTAAGCGTCAGTCTGAACCGGAATTGATTACATTGCTTCGATTTGTCCATCTACCAGACTTAGTTTTTCAAAGCGGGTGAATAAGAAATAGCCGGCGCCAATATAAACAAGCCCGATCAGCAGTTCACTGATAAACAAAAATTGTACTGCTGACCAGTCCGCGCCGTTCATGGCGAGGCGTGCGGCCTGGATTCCATGCGTGAGCGGCAGGCTGTTTGAAATTATCTGAAGCGGCTGAGGGAGAACCTCCACGGGAAAATTCACGCCGCTGAAAATATATAATGCAATCGTCACCATGGAGGTAATTGCCCAGGCTTCGCGCGTGCGCAAAGAAAGGCTTCCCAGAATGAGGCCCATGCCGCAGGAGGTAAAGGAAAGCAGAAGAATGCAGAGAGCGACCAAAGGAAGATTCGCTCGACCCAGATTCACATGGAAGAAGAACGCGCCGAGAAACAAGGCCGCGATGGTGGATAACAATCCGTCAATGATGTGGACGAGCGAACGCCCGAGAAAGAGCGGGCCGCGCGCGGCGGGGCTGGCGATCAGATAAGGCAGAGTTCGGAAATCGCGCTCGCCGCTGATTGTCATGGACACACCCGAAATGCCGTTCGTGGCTGGCAGTAATAAAATATTCCCAATCACGATATACAGCGGATCGGTTAATCCTGCCAGTCGTCCCATAAAAAGAAAGAGCAGCATCTGCGCGAGCGGAAACACCGCCTTGGCGGAAATATAAGGGATCAGGCTTTGCCACGCATACAAAGCGCGGTACGAATACCAGGCGCTGACCAGATACAGGCGGAGACTGCTGTATAGTTTCCTGATCATACCGAACTCAACTCTCCGTTCACGCGGATCATGTCGTGAACTTTTTTCGATAAGAAATAGGTGACGAACAGATATACCAATGATATGGCGAGAGCCGCGGCCCAGTTGGGCCAGATGGCCGCGGCTTGCAATTGATTCTGAAAAGACAAATCCAACCCCGTAATGCCCCAACGCACCGGGATGCTGTCTGACAGCCACATAATGGATTGCGGCAGATATTCGATGGGGAACATGAATGCCGCCAGAATCGCGACCGGTAATTCGAGGTAGTTGACGAACATCCCCGTGAGGCGCGACCAGACGCGGAAATGCGCCAGAAAGAATCCGATGCTCCAAAACCCAAACATCAAAACCAGGAGCGAAATAACGATGTAGGGAAGGTTGTGGAGCGGAATCGAAAAATGGAAAAACACGAACGCGGCAAGGAATGAAAGCGCCATGGAGATGGAACCCGTCAGAACATTGGTCATCGTTTTGACCGCCAGCACGGCGGTGAATGAAGTGGGGCTGCCAACGATCAGCTCCAACATTCCCTCGCGGCGGTCATCGCTAATGTCGTAGAACGAAGTGAATACCAGCCGGCTCCACAACCCCATAATTCCGCCGCCGATGACGACATAGACCAAATCGGGCTGGGATTTGCCGGCCATGCGCGCCAGCAAATATCCAACTGCGCTAAAGACTGCGGGTTGAAAGACCAACAGAATGAACGAAAAGACGGATAACGCCCGCATCCGGAACTGGACATTCATTTGCCGCCAGATGAACGGAAGCGGATTACGCATCGTTTTCTTTGATGATCTGGACATAGACATCCTCCAGCGTGGCGTTGCGGACTTCGATGTTCGTGATGAGGTTGCGCTCCAACAACGGCGCCAGCGCGTTCAGGACGCGGGACGGATTTTTCGTATGGATAGAAATGATTTCGTCTGAGTTGTGAATGCTGGCCGCGGCCAGATTCATCATCCGCAATTCCTGCTCGAGGGCGAAGCGATCGCCTCGAGTTTGGATGGCCACCACACTGTCACCGGATGAACGGCTTTTCAATCCGATGGGCGTGTCGAGCGCAACGATCCTTCCATGATTGACCACCGCAATGCGGTCGCATAATTCTTCGACCTCGTACATGTAGTGACTGGTAAGCAGGATGGTCGTCCCGCGTTTCACCAGTTCTTTGACAAGCTGGTGGATCTCGCGTGCCCCCACCGGGTCAATGCCGACGGTAGGCTCGTCCAAAAAAATCAATTGCGGATTATGAAGCATGGCGCGCGCCAAATGCAGGCGCTGCTGCATTCCGCTGGAATACGTTTCGACGCGGTCGTTCTCGCGCCCCGTCAGGCCGACAAGTTCGAGCAGTTCCTTGATCCGCTTCGAAATGATATCCGGTTCGAGTTTGTATAATTCGGCAAAATATTTTAAGTTCTCCAGGCCGCTGAGGCGGCTGTAGAGTCCCTTGTTGCCGCCGAAAGTAAATCCAATGAGGGGACGGATTCGGTGCGTATCTTTGAGAATGTCCAGCCCAAAAATTCTGGCGGTGCCGCTGGTGGGGAGCAGGAGTGTTGAAAGCATCTTGACCGTTGTTGTTTTTCCCGCGCCGTTTGGGCCGACCACGCCAAACAATTCTCCTTTGTGTATGGAAAATGAAATATCCTCCACAGCCGTAACCGGGCGGCGTTTCTGCCTCCAGAAACCCTGAATGGAATAAAAGACTTTATGGATGTGCTCGACTTCAACAGCGAACTGATCTTTAGTCTGCATGGAATTTCCACCTTGAGGCGTTTGCGATAACGGATTTTTCAAACATGGAAAAATCAATCGAGATGACTGTCGGGTTGTGAAAGACTGTTATGGGCTCGAGGGCGTGGATTCCGAAAAGGGGGGCCAGGGAATCTCGGCGGGACCTGCGAAGCCGTGTTTCTCCTGCACGAAGATTCGCCCGTGCGAGGGCTGATTGCAAGCCGGCTCGTCCACAAACGTGATCGAAGTATCGTTGGTCGCCAACGGATCGAAGACGATTTGTCCGCCCACGCAATGCCAAACTTCGACGATGTAATGCAACATGTTCGCATCTTCTTCATCGCCGGCGCGCAGTGGAATATCGAGCCACATGACGGTGATTTGATTCCCGTTGCGCGTCGCTTTCGTCACCGTCGTTGGCGGGTAATAAGGAGATTTTGGCAACGGGGCTTTATCGGGATAATAAACTTCCACGCGGTTAATGTCGCCTTGCACGCTCATCAGCGAAGCCTTGACCCAGCAAGGAGAATGGCCGCCGATGGCTTCGACGTAAATCCATTGCGAATCTTCGCGGCGGCCAATGACTTCGAGATTGCTTCCCGGAACCAGACCGGTGAAATACAAATACGGCGCGCCGGGACCGTAACGACAGCTTGACAATTCAAGCACCGTGCCGCGCAGGATTGCAAACGTCGGCGTGATGGATGGCGCCGCGGTCCCGGTCGGAGGCGGCGGCGTGGAGGTTGGCGGGGCGGGCGTCGGCGGTGGAGTGAATGTCGGTGAAACGGGAGCCGGACTAAACGTCGAAGTTGGAAGCGGAACAGTAACGGACGCGCAAGATGAAATGGTCAGCAGTGTGAGGAGGTCCAGCGCGAGGGAGATCCATTTGTGTTTCATCGCGAATATCAATGCCCCTGCAGGGCGGCGTCAATCATTTGTTGAAAGACGGAGAAGGGCTGCGCGCCTTCGAGTAACTGCCCATTGATGAGGAATGACGGCGTGGCGCGGATGCCGTCGGCTTTGGCATCGGCTACATCCTGGTTGACTTGATCGGCGTGATTGCCGTTGGCGAGACAGCTTTCAAATTGATCCAGATTCAAACCGATGAGCGAGGCGTATTGCTTTAACCTGTCGGCTGAAAAATCGCCGGCGTTTTCGCCCGTCCAATTGGCGTAGAGCACGTCGTGATAATTCCAGAATTGGTTTTGATCGCCCGCACAGTATGCGGCCTCGGCCGCGCTCGCTGAATCGGGCCCGATGAATGCGCCGACGGAACGATATTCGTAATACACCTTTCCAGTGGCGATATACGCTTGAATGATTTGCGGTTCGGTCTGTTGCCAGTAGCGAAGACAGTAGGGACATTGAAAATCGGCGTATTCGATGATCTTGACCGGCGCATTCGGATCGCCCATTGCGTTGGCGTTTGCTTGTGGATGTTGCCTTGGTTGGGGAACGACCACATTCGAGGGAATTGAAATTTGCGGAGTGGTTGAAGGATTCGATGCCTGCAAAGTGGGCGTAGCGATCACGGTAATGCTGCTGAACGTTTTTCCGGTGACGGGCGCCAATACGGCAATGGCGATTGCCGCCGCGGCAACAACACATGCGATCAGTGCGCATCCGCCGCCGATTGCGAGGGCAATCCATTTTCGATTGGATGGCTTGGGAGGATTTGGCGGCGGTAATGGAATTTGTTCTTCTGTCATGGTGTTCTCCTCAACTTGCAGTTATTGTAATGTAATCATACATCCCTTCCATTAACAGTTTGGAAAATTGAATGAAAATGCAAGGCCATCTTTAACTGGTGATTGCCTATATCTTGGTTGAGTCTGATTCGGCGGGGACGCAAGTCCCGCCTCAGGCCGTTCAAGTCGGCTGAAAGCCGACTCCGGGTTCGCTTTCGCGAAGCGGCTTTCAGTGTGAGCGGAATTCTGCGTCCTGAGCAGGCGGATTCAATCCTGCGATAGGAATTGTGGGCAATCACCGCTATAATTCACCATGGCATTTGTTGGCATTCTCATTGGGCTGAAGTTTTCTATATCATGCGGACGCTCCCGGCTTTGAGAAAGCCATGCAACCGGCCTCTGCTCAGGTTGACAATAGGATTGTTTGAGATAAAATTGGCATGCATTCAGGCCGAAGTGGCGGAATTGGCAGACGCGCTACGTTCAGGGCGTAGTGATCGAAAGGTCATGTGGGTTCAAGTCCCACCTTCGGCACAAACCCGCTGGAAGGCGGGTTCTTTTATTAATCGGCGGTCTTTGAAGTGAAATCCAGCATCCTTCGTTTATTGGAAATGGTTTTATTTTTTGCCTTTGCCGGCGGTTTTCTTTTCTTTGTTCCGCTTCAGAAGATTGTGTCCGCAATTCGGGGGGCTTCGCCCATCTATTTTTGGATGGCTTGTTTGCTGGGCCTCCCGGTGGCTTATTTATCTGTGTTGCGGTTGCATATGTTACTTGCCCGGCAGTTAATTTCCATAAGTGTACTGGATCTGCTTAAAATTGAATTCTCGGTAAAGTTTTATTCTTTTTTTTCTCCGGTCTCGACAGTTGGGAGTTTCATGCGCTGGTATAAACTTTCAGGGGAGGGGAAATCTGCAGAAGTGTTGACGGCGATTACGGTCAATCGGTTATTCGATATCTTTATCTCAATCACCTTTGGTCTCTTCTGGATATTTAACGGCGTTAATGGCCGGTCTTTTGTCCAGCCGGGCTTGTTTCTTGTCTATTTGTTCAGCATGGTTTTGGCGTGGTTCGTTCTAACCCATTACGCTCCAGACTTCATGAACCGAGGCGCCTCAAAATTGGTTGATGCGCCAAATAGATGGTCGAAAAAAAGCGGTGTGTTTATTAAAAATCTTTCCGCCTCCCTGCGCACATATTCTTTTTTCTCGCTGCGCGAGCTGGTTTTTCTATTTGGCGCCGGCATTTTCGGTGAGTTGATTAGCCTGCTTGCCTATGTTAGCCTTGCTTCAGCGTTGAATCTTCCGGTGTCGTTTATCAATTTAGGCTGGATGAAGGCAATCTTCTTTCTTGTCTCACTGGCGCCTTTCACCCTGGCGGGCGGGATGGGACTTCGCGAGGTGAGCGTGGTTTTGGTGCTTTCTGCATTTGGCGTCAGCGCGGAACTTGCGGCGGCATTTTCCATTTTGTTATATGCCCGCTCCGCTGTACTGGGCATCCTGGGCGGCGCAATAGAGCTGATTTCCATTTTAAGACGTGTTCCGAGCCAAATAACCTGACGCGGGTGCTGATACTTCTTGATATCCCACAGCCCAACAATCTCTATTATTATCATTCCTGCAACCGGATGTGATACGTTTCAGAAATGTTTGCAGGCATGGGAAGAGCGGACCTCCGTGCGGAAACATTATGATCGCCATCACGGCAGGAAGGGAGCGCCTGCAGCTGAGACGCAGGTTTTGGGCGGCCTGATCGCTTCTACTGATGAGTTAAACGTTCTTTGAAAGATCATGTGCAAATTTATCGGCCTATGCCGCAGATATGACCAGACTTATCCTTTCTACCGCTCATCGTGAATCGCCATATCCGGCATCTTCCGGCGGTTTATGCGTTGTTGATTTCGAAAATCGCAAGATATTGCAGCGAAGTGAAGGAATCGAGCCCCCGTACCGTCTAAGCGACCATAACCCTCGCGGCGGGATGCGCGGTATGCGTGGATTGAGTTTTAATCGAGGTGAATTGGCTGTGGCTAATTACTCTGCAATTTTCTTTTTTGACCGTAATTGGAATCTCCTCAGAGTATTTAGCCATCCATTAATTTCTGCCATACACGAAGTCCTGTATGCAAATGATGGGCTGTGGGTCACCTCCACAGCAAATGATTTGCTGGCTAAATTTGATCTTGTGGGAAATTTGCAGCGCCTCGAATATCTCCGCTCTCAGCGGGACCTGATGATTCAATTAGGCGGCCCTTTGCGCCAATTGCTAAAACCGGGCGATGCGGCCGGAAGCAAAATGGATTTTCGCCGGCGCACTTACTTCGTGTCCGACGTTTACGATCATACTCATCTTAATGGCGTTATACAAACGTGTGACGGTAGTTTATTCCTGTCCATGGGCCTCATCGTGGGAGATATATTCTCCCTGTTTATGAATCTGAAAACGGCGATGATGAAGCTTGGCTTGTGGAAAGCGTTTCTGGCTTTCAATCGTTGGATTGGCCGTTCGTTGGGTTTAAAACGGAAAATGTTCAGCGATTTGGTGTTACAGCCGGTAACCGGCAAGTCCGCCGTTGTCAGCGTGAGTCCTCACGGCGAATGGAAAATACATTTGGTTATTCCGGTGACACATAACCCAAGCCATTCACTCAGGATATTGGACGATGGAACCGCGCTGTATCTTGCTACTTCCAGCGGCGAAATGATTCACTTCGACTTGAACGGCAACATTCTTTCGAAGACGAAGGTCACGGAACGCTTTTTGCGAGGTCTGGCCATCCTTCCCGGCCGCGAATTGTTGATGGGAGCGGATAATAAACTCCTTGTTTTTGATTTTGCCGCCAAGAAAATCACCGCCGAAATCGAAATAGCAGAGAATCCAAAGACATCAATATTTGATATTCAAATTCTGCCTCCGGACTTCGAATTGCCGCCTCCTTCGCTCGAATCCAAATGCGGGAGGATCACAGGTTTTGCAGGACGCAGGGTAGTGTGGAAGGTTCATGAAGATCCTCGTTCTTGTTCATGAATTTCCTCCCGTTGGCGGCGGCGGCGGAAGAATTGCCCAGGAAGCGGCGCGCGAATTGGCGAAGCGCGGTCATGCTGTCCATGTGATTGCCCCTCATGTCAAGGGGCTGGCCTTTCGAGATCAGATTGATAATATCCATGTGATACGGATTCCATCCTTCCGCCGACGACTTTATGAGGCTGATTTGTTTGCAATGGCGGGGTATCTATTATCGGGTTCCGTCGCCGCGCTGTGCGAGATCAAGAAATTCCGTCCCGATTTGATTCACGTTCATTTTGCGGTTCCAGCCGGGGCGCTGGCCTGGCTTCTCTCCAGGTTGACAGGGATCCCCTATGTACTGACAACTCATCTCGGCGATATCCCCGGCGGTGTTCCTGAAAAAACGGATGCATGGTTCCACTGGATATATCCGTTCACGCCTCGTATCTGGCGGGACGCGGCCGCGGTGACTGCCATCAGTGAGTTTACGCGGCAACTGGCCCTGCTCCATTATCCGGTGCCGATACAGGTGATTCCCAATGGAATTCATATTGATGATGTGATTCAACCTGACAATTTGATTGTAGGGACCCCGCCAAAAATCGTTTTTGCAGGGCGTTTTGTCGAGCAGAAGAACCCGGTTCACATTGTGCGGATTTTGCACGAAGTCCGCGATTTGGCTTGGCAAGCGCAATTGATCGGGGATGGGGCCTTGTTTGAAAACGTGCGCGCCGAAATTCATCGTCTGGGGCTTGAGCGTAGGATTCTTCTTACCGGCTGGCTTTCCGTTGATCGCATCGGAGAAGCTTTTCGGCAAAGCGATATTTTGTTGATGCCGTCTCTTTCCGAGGGCATTCCCATGGTGGCGTTGCAAGCGCTTTCAAATGGCCTGGCAATTGTTGCCAGCCGGGTTGGCGGACTGACAGAGTTGGTCCTGGACGGGGAGAACGGTTTCCTGCTTGAGCCGCATGACACTGCAGGCTTTTCCGCAAGTTTGCGCTGCTTTCTGACTGACCGCTCCGCTTTGTTGGCGGCCAAGCGCTCAAGTTTGAAGCTTTCGCACAAATTTGATTTGATGCGGACGGTGGACGCCTACGAACGTGCTTTTGAATCGGCGCTGAAGAAGGCTAAAAGCGCAGAGAAGTAGGTGGAAAAAGCAAAAGATTGAGAAAATTCCAGGTTTTGCAAGCCGCTTCGTCGTCAGGAAAGATGCGGATAGACGTTATATAGGGTATAATTGGCTTATTCGGAGCATGTGCTTCATCTAATGCGACACGAAGTCAAAATTCCATCGTCTTCGTGTCCTTTTTATGCCTGAATTAGGATTTATATGGACATTGGCACAGTTCAGCAAGTAGATATTGACGCTCAAATGCGCACGGCTTACCTCGATTACGCCATGAGCGAGATCGTGGCGCGTGCTTTGCCGGATGCCCGCGATGGACTCAAGCCTGTTCATCGCCGCATCCTGTACGCCATGCAGGACATGGGCATTCGTTCCAATTCCGCCTACAAAAAGTCCGCCCGCATCGTTGGGGAAGTGCTTGGCAAATACCATCCGCACGGCGACGCGGCGGTTTATGACAGCATGGCGCGCATGGCACAGAATTTTTCCATGCGCTATCTGCTGGTGGATGGACAGGGCAACTTTGGCTCGATTGACGGCGACGCGCCTGCGGCGATGCGCTACACCGAGGCGCGTCTGCACCGGCTGGCCGAGGAACTGCTCGCCGATATTGATAAAGACACGGTGGATTTCGGTCCGAACTTCGATGATTCGCTTGAGGAACCGCTGGTCCTGCCGGCGCGCATTCCGAATCTTTTGATGAACGGCGCGTCGGGCATCGCGGTCGGCATGGCAACGAATATCCCGCCGCACAATTTGCGTGAGCTGGCGAACGCGATCAACTTTTTGATTGATAAATACGATGAGATCGAAGAGGTCACCGTTGATGAGTTGATGAAGTTTATCCCGGGGCCGGATTTTCCGACGGGAGGCATTATCGTTGGGCGCGAGGGTATCGAGTCTGCGTTTGCCACCGGGCATGGGCGCCTTGTGGTGCGCGGCGCGGCGCATATTGAAGAAGGCAAAGGCGGCAAGTATGAAATTATCATCACCGAAATTCCGTATCAGGTCAACAAGGCAACGCTGATCGAACGCATCGCGGAATTGGTGCGCGAGGACAAGATTGATCAAATCGCGGATCTGCGCGACGAATCGGATCAACGCGGGATGAGCATTGTTGTCGAGCTCAAGCGCGGCGCCCAGCCGAAGAAGGTCCTCAACCAGCTTTACAAATACACCGCATTGCAATCCACGTTTGGCGTACAGATGCTTGCCCTGGTGGATGGCGAGCCGCGCACGCTTCCGCTCAAGCGCGCTTTGCAGATTTTTATCGAACATCGCCAGACGGTGATCGTCCGCCGTTCGAATTTTGACCTCGCCAAAGCGCGCGCCCGCCAGCACATCCTCGATGGCTATTTGATCGCGCTTGCCAATCTTGATGCAGTGATCCGAACCATCCGCGAATCACAAGACGCAGATGTGGCGAAGGCCAATTTGATGAAGCGTTTCAAACTCAGCGAATTGCAGGCACAAGCCATCCTTGATTTGCAATTGCGCCGCCTCGCCGCGTTGGAGCGTCAAAAGATCGAAGAGGAGCACAAGCAGGTCGCCGAGCAAATTGCATATCTCGAAGATTTGCTGGCGAATCCCAGGAAAATCCTCGCCTTGATTCAGACCGACATGAAGGAGATTGCTGAGAAATACGGCGACGATCGTCGTACGCGCATCGCCGCAGATGTGAAGGAAGAATTGACCGAAGAAGATCTGGTTCAGGATGAAGCGGTGCTGATCAGCATCACCGAACGCGGCTATGTCAAGCGCGTGGCCGCCACTGCTTTCCGATTGCAGAATCGCGGCGGACGCGGAGTGATGGGTCACACGATGAAAGAAGAAGATGAGGTCATGATGCTCATCCCCGCCCGCAGTCTGGATACGATGCTGTTCTTCTCCGACCGCGGCAAAGTTTACAGCGAAAAGGTGTATCAAATTCCCGATGCCGACCGGACGGCTAAGGGCATCCCGCTGGTAAATGTTTTATCTCTCGAACCGGACGAACGCATCACCGCCGCCATTGCCGTTTCGGATTTTTCCGCGCACGGCTATTGCATGTTGGCAACGGTGCGCGGCAAAGTCAAGCGCGTGGATATGGAGGAATTCGCCTCGGTCCGCCCCTCGGGTTTGATCGCCATGAATTTGGAAGAGGGCGACACCCTCGGCTGGGCGCGCCCGACCTCTGGCAAAGACGAGATCATTTTTGTAACTGAACGCGGACAGGCTTTGAGATTCAGCGAGGAAAAAGTGCGCGCAATGGGACGCCAGGCGGCAGGCGTTCAAGGGATTCGCCTCGCGGAAGGCGATGCCGTTACGAGTATGGATGTTGTGGACAAAGACGGCTCACTGCTTGTCATAACGACCGGCGGCTTCGGAAAGCAAACGCCGTTGAAAGAATACGCGTCGAAGGGCCGCGCCACGCGCGGCATTGCGACGATAGATCAAAAAGCGCTGGATGAAATTGGAAAGATTGCGGCCGCGCGTGTAGTGCACAAAGATGATGATCTTACCATCATCACCGCAAACGGCGTGGCGTTACGATTGAAGGTCAAAGAGGTCAAGCAGTCGGGGCGCGCCACGAAGGGTGTGCATTTGATCAAGCCTCAGGAAGGCGATTACGTCGCCTCGGTGGCGCGCATTGCCGCGGAAGATTTAAAGCGCGCCGGGGCGGCTGTCGAAGACGAAAAAAGTATTATGCCTGCGTAGCAGAGCCCCGGTTGGTTTTTATACGAATCGAAAATTCAGCTTATATACTGGCGTGCAGGGAGCCTGAATCAAAGTTTTTTGTTTTGCGCGTCTGCCTTTGAATACAACTGTCGCTTAGAAAACGATTTTACCGGCAACCAGCAAGAACATGGACCCTAAAATGCAGACGATCATCATCAGCATCACGCTTAGTATGAAACGTTGTATCGCTGTCATTCCCAGGAAGCGCCCCGAACGGCGAACCGGAGAGGGCTGCGGCGCGGACGTTTCGACTGCCGTTTCCAAAGGGGCTTCGTCTTCATAGAATGTGCCTGAGCCGGCCTGCTCGCGTAAATTATCAAACATGGCAACCTCTGACTTTATTTAATTTTATCATCGGCGGGACGAAGATGAATCTCGCCCAACTGGATTGCAAGGATTTTGTCATTGCTCGCCAGCCGCAGGCCGCCGTCTGATTCGAGGCCCAGCAATGTGCCGGTAAGCGGCGGTTCGTTGTCTTTTCGGACCTGGACGGATTCGCCGCGAAATGCGAGATGATGTTCCCATGTTTTGATGAATTCAGCCGTGCCAATTTTTGAACGCCATTGGATGAGCGCCGACAAAATTTCTTTCAGCAACTCAATTCGATCCACTCTTCGATTCAATTCGGACTCGAGGCTGGTGGCCGGAAAAAATAGTTGATCTGCGGGCGGAACGGACGCGGCTAAAACGTTCACGCCAATGCCCAAAATGAACGCTTCGAGTTGATCCCCATTCCAAATCGATTCGACCAGGATCCCGGCGGCCTTGCGGCGATTGATCAAAACATCATTTGGCCATTTGATTTTTGCGGCAAGTCCGCGCCTCTGTAAAGATTCGGTCAAGGCCACCGCGCCCAGTCCCGTTATCCGCGCTGGATGCATTTGCTCGTCCGCGTTGGGGCGCAGGATCAAACTGAACGCCAGAGCGGTTCCCGGCGGTGTAAACCATTTTCGTCCCGATCTGCCGCGGCCCGCCGTCTGCTCATCTGCGATCACCAACGATAAATCCGATGCTCCTTCGTCCAACCAGGCGCGCGCTTCGTCGTTGGTCGAGCCGATGCTTTTGAAAAAACGAAAGCCGCCCAAAGAGATGGCGCCAGAGGCGCCACCAAGAGCGGCCTGCAAATCAGATGAATTCACTTTATGAAACGATTTGCCACGGGTCCACGGCGGTTCCGTTTCTGCGGACTTCAAAGTGCAGATGCGGCCCGGTCGAATTTCCAGTCGAACCGGAAAGAGCGATAACCTGTCCGGCATTGACGTAATCGCATACTTTCACATTGATCTGGCTCAAGTGAGCGTAGATCGTCGCCCAGCCGCCGCCGTGATCAATTTCGATCACGTTGCCGTAGCCATAATCGCTCCAGCCTGCATACACCACCACGCCCGCTCCCGAGGCGAGCACGGGTGTTCCCTCAAACGCCGTGATATCAATACCCAAATGGGTCGGGCTGAAATCGTTGCCCGAAATTGTGTGCGGTCCATTGGTCGGCCAAAGATAGGGCGGCGAGCCATTGCCGATTTGCGGGCAACTGCCGCTGCCCAGTTCCGAGGTTGCCGTTCCACTGCCGCGCTGATAGGTTGGAACGAAATTAAGCCACGATATTAGTTCGCGTTGTCCGCCGGGGATCATGACGACTGAACCGGGTTTGATTTGCGGATTGGTAAGATCAATATCGTTGCCGGGCCAGTCCAAAATATCCGTTGGCTTTGCTTTAAATTCGGCGGCGACCGAATCAATAGTATCGCCTTTTTGCCACGTATAGATCAACCCATCCACCGGCGGGATCAGCAGTGTCATGCCCGGCGTCAGGTTTGACGGATTGTCATGCAAGGTGTCTTTGTTGCTGTACAGGATTGATTCCGGCTTGATATTGAATTGTTTGGCGATGGCAAAAAGCGAGTCGCCGCGCCCAACCTGATAGGTTGTGATTTGATATCTGACCTGCTGGGAAACGTCGGTTTTCAGATCGAGCTCGCGGCTGATGCTGGCGGTTGACGCGGCGTTCGGGCTTTGCGCCGGAAGGCTGATCGAGGGCGTCGGTTGACTCGATTCGGCGGCCGGATCCGAACGGGTCGCCGCAGCCGCTTCCCCCGATTGAGTCCACCAGAGGGCGGTGCCTAGCAGTGAAATCACTACGATGACTGTGAGTCCCCATGAGATGATGTTGAAGCGATTGGTTTTGAGATTTTGGAGGAGTTGTCCGGGATTGAGTTTCATTTTTTAATATGGTCAGGCTTCCTCAGTCAATGTTTCGAGGAAATGTTGATTGTTCTTGGCGCGGTCCAGGCGCTGAAGGATGGCCTCGGTGGCAACCGCTTGATCCATGCCGGCGCCTTGCGGCGGCGGCGCGGTCATTTGAGCATACATGCGGCGCATCAGCCAGACGCGCTGTAAAATATCGGGGCCGAGCAATAAATCTTCACGGCGCGTGGATGAACGTTCGATTTCCACCGCGGGAAAGATACGGCGTTCCTGCAATTTGCGCGAGAGCACCAATTCCATATTGCCTGTGCCTTTGAATTCTTCGTAGACGACATCGTCCAGACGTGAGCCCGTGTCCACGAGGCAGGTGGCAATGATCGTCAACGAGCCGCCTTCTTCAAGATTGCGCGCGGCGCCAAAGAACTTCTTGGGCGGATACAATGCCGAAGGATCCATGCCGCCCGAAAGCGTGCGTCCCGAAGGGTTGACTACAAGGTTATAGGCGCGCGCAAGGCGGGTAATTGAGTCCATTAAGATTACCACATGACGGCCGATTTCCACCATTCTCTTAGCTCTGTCTAAGGCAATTTCTGCGGTTCTCACATGAGAAGTAACCGGTTCGTCGAATGTCGAAGCCACGACCTCGGCTTCCACCGAGCGATCCATATCCGTCACCTCTTCGGGACGTTCGCCAATCAGGGCGACCATCAAATGGACATCAGGATATTTGGTCGAGATGGAATTTGCAATTTGTTTGAGAATGGTCGTCTTGCCCGCTTTCGGCGGAGAGACGATTAATCCGCGCTGACCGCGTCCGATGGGCGCAATGAGGTTGATTAAACGGGGAGCCAAAGTATCGTGATCCGTTTCGAGGTCGAAACGTTTATCGGGAAAGATTGGGGTGAGATTCTCGAACACCGGGCGGCGCGCCGCCTCTTCCGGGTCGAGACCGTTGACAGTTTCAACTTTGAGCAAGCCATAATGTCGTTCAGATTCACGGGGAGGGCGAACATGTCCGATAACCAGGTCCCCCGAACGAAGGTCGTAGCGGCGAAGCTGTGCCTGCGAAACATAAACATCCTGATCGCTGATGCGATAGTTGGCGGCCCGCAGGAAGCCAATACCTTCGCTCATGATCTCGAGGATACCGCCGCGCAATTCGATGCCTTCCTTTTGCGCCTCCGCCTGGCGTATTTGGAGAATGAGCGCTTCCTTTTTCAGGCGGTTGAAGTTTGGCACATTGGCGTCTTTGGCAAGCCTGCGCAATTTTGCCAGCGGTTCGTTTTCAAGCTCTAGAATTTTCATAGTCAATGCCTTTTGGGATAATGAAAGTTGGGATAAAGCCAGCGCCCCCGTAGGTGCGGGCCCGGTTCAGTTTAAGATGGACTTTGAAAGAGTGGAAATTGTCTCAAGATGAATTTAGGGATGATTTGGAAAAAACACCGCGATATTGGGGTTGAATTTTCAACTATCGGGGGAAGTTGTTTGAATTATAGCACGCTCGTTCAGCCGATGCAAGCGATTTTCGAAAATTGTTGGGAATTTTAGATGACAATGAGGTCAAACTGAGTTGGGCTGAAAAAGTTTTTGACTCTTCCGTAATTAACGGGACAGAAAAAGCGCTTTTGCCAACGGGCCGCAAGAATGCCGAGATAGCCAGGACGCTGGGTGTGCACCCGTCCAACGTCCAACGTGAGATGGAGCGCAACAGCGGCCAACGAGGCTATTTCCCGAACAGGCACACCAGAAAGCGATGCGCCGCCAAGGCAAGTCGAGAGCTTCAGGAGGCTTCCAGGCATCGTAACCATGTTGCACATAAGCCGTCATGTAAACGTATTGTTTTTCATTCATGTACGCGGATTTGTAATTGCCGGGCCGAGAGGAGTTTTGATTTTTGAGGACGATGGGACCATTCGACTGCAGAAAGATCGGGCGGGCTCCTGGATGGCCTCGTAGTTCAATTGAGAAGCCTTTGTCCCTTGTGGTGTTCGAAAAATTTATCACGGAAGAAACATTCAATTTCCGGCTTTTTTCCGCTGCGGTTTGTGGGCATCCTGGTTTGCAGATTCCGGTCTGGAGGGGTATCCATTTCGGTTTTTTTTAACTTTGTTGATTCGTATTTGTCAGGCAATCTACAACAGGAGATAAATAATAATGTTTTTGTTACTTGCAGGACTGCTTTTTATCGTATACTTAATAAAAATCGAAGGTCTCTTTATGAGAGGCAGGAGGGATCATGCCTAAAAAAACAACTTTGACGGCAACCGAAGATATCTTCGGGGAAGAAGATCGCAAGGCTGTCCTTAGAGCTATTTATGACAAAGTTGAAATTGATCCTCCGGTCGGGGAGAGATACGAATTTTTGCTTAAGGCCATAATCGCGAGCGCGATTGACGAGAGCGGCCTGCGGTTTAGCAGAGAATTTAAAGAATCAGTGGTCAATGATTTATTTTCCTATGTTGCCAGCTATGGGCCCATCGAGCGGTTTTTCGATGATCCCCAAATCAGTGAAATTATGGTAAATGGCCCGGATCAAATCTTTATTGAAAAAAATGGAGAGATGATCCTGACCGATGTGAAGTTCGACAGCAAGGAACAGGTGCGATTTGCCATCAATCACATGGTCAATCCAATGGGACGGTATGTGAACGGGAAACATGCATTGATCGATTCGCGTTTGCCGGATGGTTCTCGCATCAATGCTGTGATCATGCCGGTTTCCCCCAACTGGCCTTGCATCACGATCCGGCGGTTTCTCAAAGACCGCCTCAGCGTAGAGCAATTGATTGAACTTGGTTCACTCTCTCCGCGCGTTGCGGAATTTTTGTCCCTGTGCGTCAAAGGACGACTCAACATCATCGTGGCCGGCAACACCAGTTCCGGAAAGACAACATTGTTGAATATTCTCGCCCGTGAAATTCCGGACTGGGAACGGATTGTTACGATCGAAGATTCCGCGGAACTCAATCTGCTTCAGACCCACAAAGTTTCCCTGGAAGCCCAGCCGCCCGATTATCGCGGCGAAGGGGCGGTGACCATACGCGATCTGGTTCGCAACGCGCTGCGCATGCGTCCCGATCGGATCATTGTAGGCGAGGTGCGCGGCGGCGAGGCGCTCGATATGTTGCAGGCGATGAATACGGGGCACGATGGCTCGTTGACAACCATCCATGCCAACTCCCCTCGCGATGCCATTGCCCGTTTGGAAACGATGGTGCTGATGGCAGGAATCGAAATCCCCTTGACCGCTATTCGCAAACAGATAGCTTCGGCATTAAACCTTGTCGTTTTCCTAAACCGTTTTCCTGACGGATCCCGAAAACTGACGCATATATCCGAAGTGGTCGGCATGGAAGGCGATGTAGTGACCATGACCGATTTGTTTGTTTTTCAGCAAACGGGTTTTGACGAGAAGAAAAAAGTAACGGGTGTTCTCAGGTCAACCGGCCTTCGTC
>JBHORD010000015.1:0-42074 GCA_042408355.1 Anaerolineales bacterium | reverse complement strand
GCCCGGAGGAACGGGATCAGCTCAAACGTCTCGCGCGACGCGAAGACCAGATCGGCCATTTGATCCGCAGTATCTTCCGCATGGAGGAGTCCATCGCCGACCGTTTGAGGGAACATGCCACCCTGCTTGAGACCAGCGCCGCAGTCGTTTCGAGCCTGGATTTGCAAACCGTCCTCGACCGCATCCTCGAACAGATGTCGCGCCTGCTCAAAGTGGAACGATGCGCCATCATCGCGTTGGACGAACAGCGCGGCGAATTCCGCGTGCAGGCCAGCCGCGGGCTTTCGAAAAGTTATGTGGAACGGCTTGCCATCCAACCCGGCGAACCCGACTCGGTGACAATGCGCGCACTGCACGCGAAGGAAGCCATTTACGTCAGCGATACGGAGACCGATCCAAGTTATGTCAACCGGCGCGGCCTGGCGCGGTCTGAAAATTACCGTGCCATCATGGCCGTGCCATTGAATACACAGCATGCTCCGCCCACCGCCCTGCTAGTCTTCCACGCCAGCCCGCATCAATTTTCGTACAACGAAATTCAATTGCTCACGACTTTTGCAAACCAGGCGACAATGGCAATCGAGAATGCCGTTCTGTTCGAACGCAGCGACGCGCGGCTTCAAGAACAAACCCGTCGTTTGGAGGCGTTGATCCAATCCATGGAAGACGGATTGATTCTCAGCGATCTGGAAAACAAGGTGATATATGCAAACCGCCGCGTGGGAGAACTGGCTTCATTGCCTCCCGAAGAATTGGCGGGCGCGTCTGTCAAAAAAGTGTTGGCGCGCATTCTTGTCAACGCGCAGGATGCTCAAAAAACGCAGTGGGTAATCAGGAACATTTTCGAAAAACCCGCCGCGCGAAAAGTTGAAGTTGACCTCGACTTATCCGGACAAACCGTTTCCATGCGGCTGGAAACATTCGATGTGACCGATTCGAGCGATACGATCATCGGGCATGGATTGATCCTGCAAGATGTCACCGCGGATCGCGAACTGGACCGCATGAAATCGAGCCTGATCTCCACCGTCTCGCACGAGCTTCGCACGCCGCTGGCAGGCATCAAGGGTTATGTCTCAACTCTCCTGGCCGACGATGTGGAGTGGGATCGTTCGTCGCAGCGCGAATTTCTTTCCGTCATCTCGAACGAAACGGATCGTCTATCGGGCCTTGTAAACAATCTTCTTGACCTGTCCCGGATCGAAGCCGGATCTCTGCAAATTTCGCATCAGATGTGCGACCTCGAAGAGATCATCCGGCGGGCGGCGGAACAAGCCCAAATTCAAACGAGCAACCGCTTCGAGGTCCGGATTGAACCGAATCTGCCTCCGTTATTTGGAGATCCGCCCCGGCTGGAAACCATCCTGCGAAATCTCATCGAGAACGCCGTCAAATACGGCGGCGCTGAAGCGACCATTCGCGTGGACGTTTCGCGGCAGCAGGATCATCTTGTCTTTCGCGTCTCGGATGATGGGCCAGGCATTCCCCCTGAAGAAAGCAAACGCATCTTCGACAGCTTTTATCGTGTGGACAACAGCCTTGCGCGCACGGCCAGCGGCGCGGGGCTTGGGCTTGCAATCTGCCAGGGATTTGTCCGCGCGCACGGCGGCAGGATTTGGGTGGAGCCGCAGGCAGTTGGCGCCTGCATTGCATTTCTCATTCCGCTGAATGGAAGAGCAGATTTGCAAAAATCATACAATATCGAACGCCGCGAATCAAACGATGAATGCGATTAAAGTGCTGGTGGTTGACGATGAAAAACCGTTGCGGGATTTTGTGCGCCGCAACCTTGAAGTGCGCGGTTATGATGTGCTGACCGCGGCAAACGGTCTGGAAGCGATGGCATTGTTCAATACATCGGCAGTGGACCTTGTTATTCTGGATATTATGATGCCGCACCAGGATGGGCTGGAAACCACGCGGCGCATCCGGCAAAGCTCGAATGTGCCGATCATCATTTTGACCGCGCTGGGAGAAGAAGCCGATAAAGTGCGCGCCTTCGATTTGGGCGTGGATGATTATTTGACAAAGCCGTTCGGCGTCGGCGAATTGTTGGGCCGGGTCAAAGCGGTGTTGCGGCGTTCGCATTGGTCCGTTCCAGGCGCGGACGAGGAGCGCATCGTGCGCGGCGATATTTGCGTCGAACTCGCCAGCCATCGTGTGACCCTCCGCGGACAAACCATCGAGCTTACGCCAACGGAATATAACCTGCTTGTTTATTTGATGCGTTATGCCGGAAAAGTCCTGACGCATCGCGCCATCCTGCAAAACGTATGGGGACAGGAATATGGAAATGAGGCTGAGTACCTGCGGGTTTATGTTGGCCGCCTGCGCCAAAAGATCGAAGACGATCCCCTGCATCCGCGTTATCTGCATACGGAACATGGCATCGGTTATCGCTTCGAAGGGTAGCGGTTATTTATAATTTTTTTACACAGCCCCGCCCCTTTTTTAGAAAATATTTCCACAAAGCAAATAGAATGAGCGGAGGATGCAGTCATTTGCCCGGCCATCCTGCTGCATCCAGGAGGTTTGTTCAACAGTCTCAATTTCTGGAAAGTGTTCGAGTTGCATTCCCATCATTCCTATTGGAGGAGTTCAGATGAAACGCTCACTGTTTGTATTGCTTAGCCTGATTATTCTGGCAAGCATGGCAGTCACTGCCTGTGGTTCCACAGCCACGCCCACTGCCGCGCCGCAGACCCAGGCCCCCGCCCCGGCGACCCAGGCGCCGCCCGCATCCACCGCGCCCGCACAGCCCGCCACAAAGACCGTCACAATTGGATTCACATCCTCGCAGACCGGCTCGCTCAACGTCGAATCGACGCGGCAATATCACGGCCTCGAGCTTTGGATGAATCAGGTCAACCAGGCTGGAGGAATCAAACTGGCGGACGGCACCGTCGTCACGTTCAAAGCGCAAACATACGATGACGAGTCCAACACGGACCGCGTCCAACAACTGTACACAAAGCTTGCCACCGAAGACAACGCCGACTTTTTGATCAGTCCATATTCGAGCGGCCTCGCGGCGGCGGCGGCCGTCATCGCGCAGCAATATAACAAGATCATGATCACAACCGGCGCGGCCGACGACAGTACCTATCAAAAAGGATACACACTGGTCTATCAGGCCTACACTCCCGCCAGCCATTACCTGACCGGCGCTTTAGACCTTTTGGCAAAGACGGATCCCAGCGCCAAGAAGATTGCAATCGCGTATTCAACGGATAGTTTCTCTACCAGCGTTGTTAAGGCCCTGGCCACGTATGCCACCAGCAAAGGCTACAATGTCGTTGTCAACGAAGGATACGATCCGGCTACGACAGACTTCTCGGCACTGATCAATAAGATTCAGGCGGCCGCGCCTGATGCCATCATGGGCGGCGGACACTTCCAGGATGGCAGCACGTTCGCCAAACAACTTTTCGAGAAGAAGGTTGGAGCAAAGTTTGTGGCATTGTTAGTCGCCCCGCCGGAAGATCAGTTCTCGCAGTTGGGCGATGCGGCATTGGGCGTGGTCGGCCCCAGCCAATGGGAGCCGCAAGTCAGCTTTACGCAGGCTACCGCACAGAAGAATAATCTGACGTGGTACGGGCCCACAGGCGCGGATTTCACCAGCGCCTACAAGGCCGCTTACAATGAAGACCCGACTTATCACTCAGCCGGTGGTTATGCCGCCGGATTGATCCTGCAAAAGGCCATCGAGGATGCCGGTTCGCTCGACACCAAAGCGGTCGCGGCCGCGCTCGACAAGATGGACATTCTGACTTTCTACGGCCACATCAAGTTTGATACCAGCGCCGCGAGTCATGGTCTGCAAATCGGCCATGAAATGGTCTACGTGCAGTGGCAAAAAGATTCGAGCGGCAATCTCGTAAAACAGATCGTCTGGCCTCAAGCCGGCGCTACAGCGCCAATCCTCTATCCGATCCCATAAAGCCGCCAACGTTTGGAAAGTCCCTGTAAGCGTACCGAACGGTTTGCAGGGACTTTTCTATAACAGACTGCTTGTATAATAATTCACCTTACGCAGTAGCGCGAGATTTATCTCCTGTTTTCAGGAAGCATGAATGACGCGCTGTGGGAAAACTGCGCGGCATTGGTAATCAGTCAATCATCATCCTGTGGGCCGATGTTTTCCAACGTCGGCCGCGCTAAAAAAACAAATTTTTTGTTGTTGTGGTGTGCGTTCCGCCTGCACCTGCCTCAGGACAGGGCGAACGCACTTCTGCAAGTGGCTTAATAGATTATGTCGCCACAGGAGAAACTTCATGGGAAATCTTTTTATCGCTTCGCTGGTGGATGGCCTGTTGATTGGGTTCGTATATGGCATTGCCGCCATGGGCTTGAGTTTGATCTGGGGCGTCATGGACGTGATCAATCTGGCGCACTCACCGATTATGGCTCTCGGCATGTTTGGAGTTTACCTGTTGTTCAGCTCGTTCAACATAAATCCGTACGCCGCGCTGGTTTTAATCGCAGTGATTGGGCTTGTCGGCGGATATATCATCTATTACATTGCCATCCATCGCGTGCTGTCTGCTCCGCCTCTATCCACGCTGTTATCAACGTACGCCGTGAACATGATCCTGATTGGCCTGGGGACAGCCGCGTTCAGCACGACGCCGCGCAATGTTAACTTCACGTTGGGAAGCATTGGGAGCGGCGATCTGACGATTCAGGGTACGCGGCTCGTGGCGGCCGTCTTGGCGACGGTCGTCACCGGCGGCTTGTATTTTTTTCTGTATCGCACTCGTCCCGGAAAGAATATCCGCGCCGTTGCCAATAATCGCGCCGCGGCTGAATTGATGGGGATTCCTTCCTCGCGCGTGCTGGCCCTCAGCTTTGGACTTGGCACATTGCTGGCGGCCATCTCGGGCGGATTAATTGCAACGTTCTTCCCGTTCACTATCCTTGCCGGGGACGCGTATCAACTCAAAAGTTTTGTGATCGTGGTATTGGGCGGTCTGGGAAATCCGATTGGATCGTTATTAGGCGGTCTGATCCTCGGCGTCATGGAGGGTTTGATCCCAATTTTCCTGCCCAATAGCTGGGTTCCCGTTTTGGAATTCATTTTATTCGTCATTATTCTGCTCGTTCGCCCCGCCGGACTTTTTGGAGCAAAGAAATGAATCGGCTTAAAAGCATTGGATTATGGGTCAGCATCCTGGCAGTGGTGGCTTTGGGCCTCGGCCCGATTGTGAATCACAGCGCCTCCCTGCGCGAAACAATCTATATCATCATGCAGGTCATTGTGCTGGCCGCCAGCTTGAACGTTCTTTTGGGTTTCACCGGTTATGTAAGCTTCGGGCATATTGTCTTCTTTGGTTTGGGCGGCTACGTTGGTCTATATCTGATCAACGCTCAAAACTGGCCGTTGTGGAGCGCCGCCATGGCGGGGGGGGCAACCTCGGGACTGCTTGCCTTTTTGCTGGGCAAGGCCATACTTAGATTACGCGGCGCTTACTTCGCGCTTGCAACCATTGGAATCAATGAAGCAATGCGGGCCTTCATCAACAATTTTGATCCGTTTGGAGGGCCGATTGGGATGACCCTCAACTTCAGGGTTTATAACAGTTATGGCGGAGCGGCAAATGCCTTATGGACAGCCTATTATGTCGTTTGCGGCCTTGCACTTTTGGCGGTGCTTCTCAATTTCACGGTCAAGAATAGCAAATTCGGTCTGGGCTTGATGGCAATCCGCGAAGACGAAGACGCCGCGGAAGTAATGGGCGTTGTTACACCCAATGCCAAAACCTGGGCCTTCGTTCTTTCGGCCATCCTGCCCGGCGTCGTTGGGACTTTATTTTTCTTCAAGAATGGACATATCGAGCCAAGCGATGCCTTCCGTCTGGATTATTCGATTGAGATGCTGGTCATCGTCATGCTCGGCGGACAAGGCAGTGTGTTCGGCCCAATCCTCGGCGCGGCCGGCTATGAAGGTTTGCGGAATTTTCTGTTGACCAGTCCGATCTTCAAGAACATTCAGCTTTCAGTGGCAGGCGCGTTATTGTTGGTGATCATTCTCTTCATCCCTGCCGGCGCGGTGGGATGGCTGCGGCGGCGCGTCCCAATGCTCAGGAAGGTGCTGGTATGACGGTGCTTCTTTCAGTTCAAGGCGTCACCAAACGATTCGGCGGACTTCAGGCTTTGACCCAAGTCACGTTTGATCTGCCTCAAGGACAAATTCTTGGATTGATTGGTCCGAACGGCGCGGGAAAGACAACGTTGTTCAACGTTATCAATGGCGTGCATCATCCTGAAGCCGGACGCATCATTTTCCGGGACAGGGATGTGACCAACCTGAGAACCTATGAGCTGGCCCACATGGGAATGGCGCGCACGCATCAGATTGTCCGCCCGTTAAAGGAATTGACGGTTCGGGAAAACGTCATGGTGGGCGCGTGCTTCGGACGCGAAAATCACAACCTCGGCGAGGCCGCCAACATCGCGGACGAGGTGCTGGAATTCGTCGGGTTGGGCAAACGCACCGGTCAAATGGCAAGCAGTCTCAACGTCGCAGAAAAGAAGCGATTGGAAATGGCGCGGGCGCTGGCCTCCCATCCATATCTGCTTTTGCTGGATGAAGTGCTGGCGGGGTTGAATCCATCCGAGATTGATGGAATGATTCAGACGGTCCGAAAAATACGCGAGCAGGGCATTACGATCATCATGATCGAGCATTTGATGAAAGCCATGATGAATATTTCTGACCGCATTATCGTTCTGGATTACGGCGAGCAGATCGCGGACGGAACGCCGAAAGAAATTGCCCATACCCCGCGCGTGATCGAAGCTTATCTTGGCAATTCGAATCTGGCTGACCAATTGTTCGAGGAGAATTAGAAATGGGTATCCTTGAAGTCCGAGACATTACTTCCGGATATGGCGAGGTGCAAATTTTGTGGGGTTCTTCATTAAGTTTGCAGGAAGGGAAACTGACTTGTCTGGTGGGAGGCAATGGCGTTGGAAAGACGACTTTGTTGAAAACTGTGATGGGACAGATACGTCCGTGGAGCGGCTCGATCTGGTTCGAGGGTCAGGATGTCAGCCGCCAGCCCGCGTATGCCAAGGCCAATATGGGACTGGTGATGGTGCCGGAAGGCCGGCAACTTTTCACTGACATGACCGTTTATGAAAATCTGGAAATGGGAGCGACCAATCCGCGGGCGCGTCAAAAAATGAAAGACAATCTCGAAAGGGTTTATGAAATGTTTCCGCGCTTGAAAGAACGACACCGGCAAAGCGCAGGCACATTGAGCGGAGGTGAGCAACAAATGCTGGCTGTGGGGCGCGGGATCATGGCTGACCCGAAAGTGCTGATGATTGATGAGCTGTCGCTTGGTCTGGCGCCGGTGCTTGTGTTTCAACTCTTCGGCAATCTAAAGCAATTGCGCGACCTCAAGCTCACCATCCTGCTGGTTGAGCAAAACGTCCAGATGGCGCTTGCCATCAGCGACTATGGATTTGTCCTCGCCGAGGGAAAGATCAACCTGGAGGGACCCGCGCGTCAATTGATAAAGAACGAACATGTGCGCGCCGCATATTTGGGATTGTAGCTGTTGACTCGCGGCTGGCGTTCACAACATGCCCTGGGGCTGGTTTGGAGAGCTGAAGGTATTGAGGAGTTGACCCCGCACATCTGCCGCCATGTCTTCGCCAAAAAACTTGGTGGACACGGGAATCGTCCGTATGAGGCGAGCGCGTTGCGGACGTCCGCGCAGGCGCTGACGACGCGGCTGGAGAAGAAAGGATTAATGAGAGGCTGAACGAGCGGGGCGGAGAAGGTGATTTTATGCGTATGAGGAGGCGGCCCCGACGGGATTCGAACCCGCGATCTCGGCCTTGACAGGGCCGCATGTTAAACCGCTACACCACGGGACCAGTTTTATAAGCGGGCAAGAGTTTACCATACGGGTATGGTCATGTCAATACGCGCCGCCTTTATACAGCGATGGATCGGTGGGCGTCTCACCCGTGGGATCATGTACGTAAACCCAATCGCCTTCATGTGCCCAGTTGAAGAGCCAGTGCGCGTCGCCGACGGATAGATTCACGCATCCGTGCGATTGTGGATAACCGAAACGTGTACGCCAGTATGCGCCGTGCAGGGCGCGCGGCCCATCGAAGTACATTGTCCATGGCACATCTTCAAGATAGTAAAAATCGGATGGATCGTTGTTGCGCATGGTCTCTGTAGCTTTTTTCTGATAGATCTGAAAGAGTCCCGGACGCGTCCAGAACGGCTCCAGACCGCTGGCGATTACAGTCGCATAAACCAATTCGTCATTGTCGTAGACTGCCAAGGTTTGTTCCGCCAGATTGACGTCAATCCAGCGCGTCGTATTGTTGGAGCCGTCGGGCGGCGTGGTGTTGATAACGACTTGCGCGACTTTGCGGGCTTCCACCCATTGATCGGGCCCGATCAAGTTCCAATCGGCTCCGTCCACAGTTTGTGTTTCATAGATTTGGACTACCGTAAAAGGAGCAAGTCTTTTTCCCGTCTGCGGCGCGTTGTAACCCGGCGCGGTCTGGATTGGAATGTCTTCGAACGTCCACCCAAAAGAATTGCGGGGCGTCGAGCTGAACTGCAAACCCTGAAAATTCGATATTTCTCCAACGCGTGCGCCCTTTCCAGGAACCCATCCGCCGGATTCGGTCAGGTAAAAAATTCCGTTGTCGGTTTCGAGCCGTTCCGAATATGAAACATAAACGAATCCGGGATAAAAAATTTGCGAGGAGGCGCCGCTGTCTGGCGAACTTAACAGCGGCACATTCACCTTATCGAGGTGAAAATAATGGAATTGAAGCTGAACCAATGACGGATCGGGTTTGAAAGCGGGCAGGGGGGTGGGAGGAAATGTAAGCCCGAGGCGCGCCATACCGGTAAGATAAACCGATGGCCCAAGCGGAAGACAGTCCTCAGGTTGAATCAGGTAGACGCCGGGCGCGCAGACTACCGCTCCGCTGTCTGGTTCAGGCGGCGGATTTGTATCTTGTGCCTGAGCCGATTCAACTGTAAATGTCGTGTTCATCAACATGCAGATGATGAAAATCAAAATCCATTTTTTCATAGGCAAACATTATACTCTTGCGCGTCATCTCCATTTGGCTTACCGATTTGTAAATACGCTGCAGACGACCCAACTTGACATGGCCTTGCCCTGTGCTAAAATTGCATCACTATTTTGACGGGCGAGGGTCGCTGTTGATCTTGACGCGATGACTTCGTCCGTTTCGTGGAGGGCTGTTTTGTCTAAGAACCGCACGCAACAAATGGTGGATCGCCTGCGCGAATTGCAGGCCTCATCGCCCGATATCGAAGCCTCTGCTGTTGTGAGTGTGGACGGTTTAACGATTGCTTCCGCGTTGCCGCAGGGGGTGGAGGAAGATCGCGTTTCTGCCATGTCCGCCGCCATGCTTTCGTTGGGCGAGCGGATCGCAACGGAACTCGGCCGCGGTTCCCTTGAGCAGGTTTACATCAAAGGGCAAAAAGGATATGTCGTTTTGATGTCCGTTGGACAGGAAGCTGTGCTGACCGCTCTTGCTCGTGAGCAGGCGAAGCTTGGCCTGATTTTCCTTGATATGCGCCGCGCCGCCGAAGATCTGGCGAAGCTGATTTAGTGGAGAAAGTATGAGCCCCATTCAAAAGAGCGGTTTGTATTATCCCAACAAATTTGGACTGATTATCATCAAATCCCTCGAAGAGGTGATGGGTAAGAACGGTTTGAATGCCATTCTCAACCTGGCGGGATTAAATAACTACATTGACAATTATCCGCCCGATAATTTGGAAAAGGGTTTTGATTTTGCCGAACTCTCGGCGATTGGAACTGCGCTGGAAGATATGTACGGCCCGCGCGGCGGACGCGGTCTGGCGCTTCGCGCCGGACGCGCAACGTTCTCCGACGCCCTGAAAAATTTCGGCGCCCTGGCCGGCGTTGCAGATCTGGCATTCGTCGTCCTTCCGCTTCACGCCAAACTTCGTATCGGTGTGCCGGCAATGGCGAAAATTTTCAGCCAATTGAGCGACCAATTGAGCACGGTTGAAGAAAAAGATAACGAGTATATTTACACCATTCATAAATGCCCGGTTTGCTGGGGACGGCACGACGCTGATAAACCGGTCTGCTTTATTGCAACCGGCCTTTTGCAGGAAGGTCTCAAATGGGTCTCGGGCGGAAACGAATTCCGCGTCAACGAATCCAAATGCGTGGCCGTCGGCGATGACGTGTGTGAATTCGTCATTCAGAAGGAACCCATTTCCTGATCGGGGGCGGTGTGGCAGACGTCAAATCCAAAATCCTGATCGTCGAAGACGACCTCGATGTAGCCGAGATGTTGAACGCTTATTTTCGCGTTCAGGGCTACGAGGTCTTTACCGTCAATTGGGGCGAAGACGGCGTGCGCGCCTGCCAGGCCGATCATCCCGATTTGGTGATTTTGGATATTCGCCTGCCGGATATTGACGGCTATGAAGTCGCGCGCCGCTTGCGCAGCGACCGCCGCACACAGGATGTGCCGATCATTTTCCTGACCGAAAAACGCGAGCGCGCCGATAAACTTCAGGGCCTCGAACTCGGCGCAGACGATTACATTACGAAACCGTTCGATGTTCAGGAACTGCGCCTGCGCGTCCGCAACGCACTCAAGCGCATGTCTCAGGGTTCGCTCACCAATCCCGTCAGCGGATTGCCGGAGGGGGCGCTTGTTGATGAACGGCTCAATGAAGCCATCCAAAAAGACGGATCTGCAGTGTTGCTGGTCTCGATCGAAAATATGGAGGTTTTCCGCGAGACATACGGTTTTGTTGCCTCCGACGATGTTCTCCGCGCGATCAGCTTGATGATCCTCAATACCATGCGCGAGACCAGCGGCCCCGATGATTTTCTGGGACATGCCGGCCCCTCGGATTTTATACTTGTAATCCCGTCTTCCAATTTGGCGGCGCTGCGTGAGCGATTGCAATCCCGCCTTGAGCAAGCCATTGATTATTTTTATCCGATTAGAGATCGTGAACAGGCCTCCAAAAGCAAAAACCGCCTTGCAGTGACAATGGCCGAGGCTCCATCTTTGAGCGGCCGCTTTACAGATGCAAAGCAGTTGAAGGCGGATTTGGCACAGCGTAAAAAGTAGGCGGCATAAAAGCGAGTGACATGGCGCCGGTTATTATCCCGCTCAACGAAGCGCCTCGCTTACTTTTGCGGCCCTTGCTCCAAACAGGTGTTTGATTGAAAGTGACGGTGGTCATTCCCACATATAACGAAGCGGAGAACCTGCCCAAACTGGTCTCCGCTTTATTTTCGCTTCCGTGCGATTTGCGCGGGTTAATTGTGGATGATAACAGCCCCGACGGCACCGGTCCCATTGCAGACGAAATTGCCAGGCACGATCACCGCGTCCGCGTCCTGCATCGCGCCGGGAAAGGCGGGTTGCGATCTGCATACCTTGATGGCTTTCGCCTCGCTTTGGACGATGGAGCGGAGGCCGTTATTCAGATGGATTCCGATTTTTCGCACGACCCTGCCAAAATCCCGGAAATGATTGAGGCGCTGCAATCAAGCGATCTGGTGATCGGTTCGCGCTATATCCCCGGCGGATGCGTGGATCGGCAATGGCCGCTGTGGCGTAGAAGTCTTTCCGCGTTTGGCAACATTTATGCCCGCGCCATTCTGCGAATCCCTCAACACGATGTGACTTCCGGTTTTCGTCTGTGGCGCCGCGAGGCCTTATTGGGAATGCCGCTTCAGCGCGTGCGCGCCAGCGGCTATGTCTTTCAAGTGGAGATGGCTTATATCGCTCATTGTCTCGAATACGAAATTGCCGAAGTGCCGATTTATTTTTCAGATCGACGCGCCGGAAAATCAAAAATGTCGTTTGCAATTCAGGCGGAAGCCGCCCTCCGCGTCTGGCAGGTTTGGTGGAATTACCGCGACTTGCGCCGCGCCGGCAAGCGCGCGCGACTTTCGGCATAAATCAAGGTTCCTTCTGCATTATTATTTTCGCCGGCAAAGCCTGCAGACTTTGCACTCCCAGAATCTTCCATTCATCCAGACTCAGCGTTTCTGCACGCCGCCTGGAATCAATCCCCGCTTTTGACAATAAATTCTCTGTTTCAATGGCGGGCAGGTTTAACCCGGATGAAAGCGCATTCCGCAGGGTTTTTCTTTTTTGCGAGAAACCGGCTTTGACAAGTTTGAAAAAAACGGGAAGCAGGGAATGAGGGATCAGGGGTTCGGGATAAATTTCAATTTTTACAACCGCCGAATCCACCTTCGGCGCGGGGAAGAACGCGCCCGCCGGAATACGCGCTTCGATATTTGGCTTTCCATACACTTGAACGCTTAAAGCCAGCAGGCTCATATCGGGCGGATTGGAACAAATGCGTTCCGCCACTTCTTTCTGCACGGTCAAAACGATGCGCCGAGGCTGTGGTTTGGACTCGAGCAAATGGCGGATGATCGCCGATGTAATGTGATAGGGGATATTCGCGGCAACGAGGTAGCCGGAGGGAAGTCCAAGCTCTTTCGGCTGCAGATTCAGAATGTCGCCATGAATGAAGCGGACATTGACATAAGGTTTGATCACGCCGCGTAAAACGGGAGCCAGCTTATCGTCCAGTTCGACCGCAACGACTTCGCGCGCCGAAGCCGCAAGATAGCGCGTCAAACTTCCCATCCCCGCGCCGATTTCCAAAACGCTGTCTGTCGGCTTGATCCCGCTTGCCGAGGCGATCTTTTCCAGCGCAATCGGGTCCTGGAGAAAATTCTGACCGAGGCGTTTATCGGCGCGCAAACCGTAGCGCTTGAGCAGAGCGGCGGCATTCAACGGAGGAATTTCTTTTGTTGTCTGCATGAGAGAGAATCAATTCAACGCGTCCGCGTTGGGCGGGATCGGCGCCAAAAAATAAACCGTCACGTAGCGACCCCATTGCTCCGCGATTTGTGCGTACTCGGCGTCGCTGAATCCCAGATCAATCCAGCGCTTGCGCGAAATGCCCAACTGCTGTTCGATGAGGTACCCGCCGCCGAGATCGCCGATGACGGCAAATCCGTAACCGGGAATATATAAACGCTGTCCGGCAAGCGCGTAATAAATGGACGGATCCACGGCGACCACCCCTTTGCCGGCCGGCAGTCCGCTGGCCGTGCCTGAATAGCATTTGCCCGCGCCGGAATTGCAGGGCGAATACGCAGTGGCATACATTTGAAGCACGCGCCAGTACTGGATTTGTACGCCGCCGATGATCGTGGTCTGTATTTGCACTTTTGTTCCGTAGGCAACGATACGGTCGAGCGGCGGCTGGACAACGGCTTCAGGTTCGGTCTGCCGCAAGACTTCTTTGCCGTCTTCATAACGGATGCGCGTGCGGCTGACAGCCAGCCCCGGCGCGCCTGCCTGCAATGTTTTTTGTTGATCCACTGCAAGCTCAGCAGACGATTGATAATCCGTTTTGAATGCGATGGGCGTCTCGGCCAATACGATGGATTCGGACACGCGTACGATGCGGATTTGTCCGTCTTGTGGAAGCGCCTCATTCTCGGACGGCTGGCTGTAGTCCAGCCCAATGAGCGGAATCCCGGCCTCGGCCAGCGCGCCGCCAACAGTCTGCGCCGAGGAGCGGATTTGAATCCGCTTTCCGTCAACGGTCACAATCAATTGGCGCGAGGGCGTATACGTGATTGCCATTCCGTTTGTAATCGGCGTATCTGCAGGCGGGTTGATTTGATCTGCGGCGAAAAGTTGCATTCCCAAGTCTTTCAGCGCTTCGCCAACGGTATCGGCTGTGGTTTGAAGCGTCTTGCCGTTAATTGTCACAGCCGCCGCATGTTTGATTTGTAACGTATAAGTCTTTGCCGGGGGAAGCGGCTGATCGGATGAAATGGACTGCCCGTTCAACAAAACGCGGTCTGCCGGCGCAAGCGTGACGCCCGCCTGGGCGAGAATCTTTGCCGGAATCCATCCGCCGGTTGCAATCGTATGAACTTGACGGTTGTCGAGGATGGTTATGAGGGCTGGATGTTGCGGCTGGCACGCGAGCAGGAAAAGCAGAATGAGCGGAGCCGGCCAACGAAGATTCTTCATGGCCGCAATTATAACGTGCGAAATTTTTTCAAGCGCAGGGCAGAATAAAAGCAAAACGTTCTTAAAGCCTGTTCTCCCCGCCGTTACAGCCATCGTCAATTCCTTCCGCCTTCTCGAACGACTCTTTGCCCTCGTTGTACGAGAAATAGATCAGTCCAACCGCGCCGATGGAATCGACAAAACCAAAGCCGGTGAGTTGATAAATCAAACTGGCGGCCAGCAAAACCAGCGACATGGAAATGCAGACCATCGTGCAGTTCGCATCGGCGAGAATCGGCGCGGAGTGGAGGGCGCGTCCAACTTTGCGCTTTCCCATCACCAACGCGCCCATGCTTGCAATGGAAACCAGCGAGATAACGAGGCCCGCCGAAGTGGCGGTCGGTTTATGCCCAGTGGATAAATTGTAAATGGCGGTCACGAGCAGGCCGATGGCAAGCAGGTAGAAACTCCAGCCGGTGATTTGCAGAGCAGTGCGCTCGAAGGGACCGCGCGGCGCATCGGGGTTCTGGCGCATGCGGATTACCATTGCCAGAATCCCGATGCCCGACATGACTTCGATGAAACTGTCCACGCCGAAGCCGAAGAGCGTCAGCGCTTCGTCCTGCGCGCCGAAATAAACCGAGACGAGTCCCTCCAGCAGGTTGTAACCAATCGTGAAGATTGCCAGACATAGCGCGTAATTGAAATAACGTCTGGTAAATAATTGAGTGAGCGCGGCCATCTTTACCTCTAAAACAGCGAGCGCTGGTTGAGCAGTCCGTGTTCTGGGTGTATCGAAATCGGCGGGTTGGATTCAAATCTCCATATTCGACACGGTTTCGCCGGTCAGCGCTGTTCGACTGGCGATATTACTTCAACAATTCTCTCAATGCGGCGAGGAGCAACGTGATGTTTTCTCTGCGGCTCGAATAGCCCATCAGCCCAATGCGCCAGACTTGGTCCTTCAGCGCGCCGAAGCCGGCCGCGATCTCGATGTTGTATTCCTCGAGCAGACGGGCGCGGACCTGGTGCGGGTCGCATCCGGCCGGGACTTTGGCGGTGGTCAGCGGCGGAAGGCGATACTCAAGCGGAATGAACGGCGGAATGTCCATGTCTTCCAGGCCGTTCCATAACATTTCTGCATTGGAACGCAGACGGGCAAACGTGCGATCGAGTCCCTCCTCGGCGAGGACGCGCAGTCCTTCGCGTAAAGCAAAATGCAGACTGGCCGATGCGGTGTGATGGTATCCGTGTGCGCCGTCCCAGTAATTTGCGTATTGCTTCAGGTCGAGATAAAAAGACAAGGCCGGTCTTGTGCGTTTCTCGATGATTTCTTTTGCGCGCGGCCCGATGGTGATGGGCGCAAGCCCTGACGGCGCGCCGAGATTCTTCTGGCTGGCCGAATACGCCGCGTCGATATCCCATTCGTCAATCTTGACCGGGATTCCGCCCAGCGAGGTGACGGTATCCAGCACGATCAACGCGCCGTTCTTGTGCGCGGCGGCGGCGATTTCTTTGATGTGCAATTGTTCCGCCCCTGTGGACGTTTCTGCATGAACGAGAGTCATCAGTTTGTATTTCTTTTTCTTCAATGCAGTTTCGATTTCTTCGACGCCGAAGATTTGCCCAAGCGGCTTTTCAATTCGATCCACGCTCGCGCCGAGTCGTTCGGCAATTTCTGCCAGACGCGCGCCAAAGTATCCGTGAATGCAGGCAAGCGCCGCATCGCCCGGCTCGATCAAATTGGTCAACGCGGCTTCCATGCCGGATGTGCCTGTGCCGGACAGGGCAAACGTCCATTCGTTCCTGGTTTGGAAGACGTAGCGAAGCAGTTCCTGTTCTTCGCCGTAAATTTTCAGCAATTCGGGATCGAGATGTCCAAGTGTGGGCGCGCTCAAAGCGCGGATAACGCGCGGGTGAGTCATGCCCGGTCCCGGTCCGAGCAGGATGCGTGCCGGCGGGTTCAGGTCGGAGAAGGTGGGAACGTTCATAGGCGACTCCTTGTGGAATTTTCCCAAGTGTACAACATTTTTGAAGCGTTGCTTCGCGCCGTCCCGGTCAAAATCTTGCGGCCGCTCCCCTCTTGAAATATATCGTGATAAGATATAAATGAGAAATGAGCCTGAAAGGGTTGCGCGGCGCTTGCTTCTCTGCTATGCTAACGCCATAAACCAAATCATGGAGGCAGATAAAATGAGAAAGGCTCTCTTGGCGGGTGCATTGTTCGTAAGTCTCGCGTTGATCTTGACATCCTGCAGCGGATCGAGCGCAAATGCGCCCTCCACATCCATTAATGTGACGCTTACCGATTTTGCGTTTTCACCGGCGACCTTTACGGTTCCGGCGGGCGCGCAAATTTCATTCACGGCGGTCAATAACGGCGCCGATGTGCATAGTTTCCTTATCATGAAAAAGGGCGATGACGTCAGCGGTCATTTCACGGATGCCGATAAGCAAAATGTCTATTGGGGAAAACAGCCGATCAATCCGGGGCAGACTGTGAGCGATACGTTCACCGCGCCGAGCGACCCCGGCACGTATCAAATTGTCTGCGGCGAGCCTGGCCACCTGGAAGCCGGCATGGTCGCCAAGTTGATCGTTGTGAGCGGTAAGTAGTAACAGCAGGCGGCGCAGAGCAAGCGGGCGCGCTTGCCCTTCCATCGCATCGCCGGCGCGGCCCCATCTATTCTTGTGTACAATAGAGGAATGGTTAGACCGCTCATTACGAGTCTCTCCAATCCGCTTGTCAAGCAGGCGCGCACATTGCGCGGACATAAAGCGCGCGCCGAATCCGGCTTGTTTCTGGTCGAAGGAATCCATCACGTTGGCGAAGCTGTCGAAGCCGGATGGGAGATCGCTTCGATTCTGTATGCTCCAGATTTGCTGGTGAGCGATTTCGCCCGCAATCTGGTCTCACGCTTCGATTCGACGGCTCAGCCGGTTTCCGTTTCGGTGATGGAGTCGTTGGCCGACAAGGAAAACCCGCAGGGCATTCTTGCTGTCGTTCATCAAAAACGAAAGCGGCTTGAAGAGATCGAATCCATTCGCTGTGGCGCGGCGGTTGTTTCCCCGCAAGATCCCGGCAACGTCGGAACGATTCTGCGCACGCTCGATGCGGTCGGCGCGGATGCGCTGTTTTTACTTGATGGCGGCGTGGACCCTTATCATCCCACCTCGATCCGGGCTAGCATGGGCGCGATTTTTTGGAAATCATTGATCCAGTGTTCGTTTGATGAATTCGTGAACTGGACCCGGCGCGAAAAGATTCAACGGGTGGGCACATCTGCCTATGCAAAGGATGATTATCGCGCCTTCACGCCTGCACAGAAATTTGTCCTTGTGCTGGGCAGCGAGCAAAAAGGATTGTCGCCTGACCAGCTCAAAGCCTGCGACGCCGCCATATCCCTGCCCATGCGCGGCCGGGCAAGCTCGCTCAATCTCGCCGTCGCGGCAGGCGTATTGTTGTATCAACTTGTACAGCCCCAACCTGCAAAATAACGAACCGCCCGACGGTTTGTTTCAAAGCTGGCCGGGCAGGCTTATGCAGGCGATCAAATAAATTTGCGCACAGCCGCAAAAATAAAAGAGCCGAATTGATATTTCGGCTCTTTTCGTTAAGCTGGATTGTTGTATCTGGCAAACCAATCAGAATTCGTCTTCGTCTTCGTCCCAGGACTCCTCTTCCTCGTCTTCCAATTCTTCATCTTCCCATTCGTCGAGTTCTTCCTCGTCATCCCACTCGTCCTCGGCTTTGGTTTCATCATTGGGCGAATAGGTTGCGCATCCCGTGTCGGGGTCTATTTCCACGGCGGCGGCTGAACAATAGCCGTCGTCGAGGAAAATGCAATCTACATAATGGCAGCGAATGCGGGGCATATAAAGCTCCTTTTAGTTAATTGGCTGGCGCGCCAGCCGGATTACCGAAAGTATGAAAATTAAAGTCATTGCGATCTGCGAGGTGAGACAGAACGGACACAAGGCGTGAATCAGCGCCGCTTCAACGTAGATCAAATAAAGCGTGAACAGAAAGCCGATCAACGCCATGCCGAAGATGATCATCGTAGCGTTGGAGCGCAGGAAGGAATTTCGATTTTCGACGAGCAGCATGACCATCAATGCGGCGTAGCCTATAATGCCCAGCACAGCGACCGGGATTCCGTAAACTTCCGCGTACACGCTCGAATTGACCTTTGAACAACCGCCGTTTCCAATGCACATGCTCTGGTTATCGGTCAGCTTGTAGATTGTCATATAAATCGAAACAGCCAGTCCGATGATCGTTAATGCAATTGAGACTCGATAAAGCCATTTATCCATGTTACCTCATAACCACCAGGCATCTACTTCGGCGCCAACGGCAAGCGATTTTACCCCAGCGGGAACGATAAGTAAAGCATTGGCCTGTACAAGCGACAACAAATTTCCCGAGCCTTGATGACCGGTCAATTTGGCGGACAGGACGCCGTCTCGTTCTTCGACCACGGCGCGCAGATAACTTTCGCGTCCATCTGACTCGATTGACTCGGCGAGTCTTACCCGGACTTTGGGGCGGGCAACCGATTTCAAGCCGGCCAGCCGCCCCAAAACGGGACGCACAAAGACTTCGAAGCCGACGAATGCCGAAACCGGATTTCCCGGCAAGCCGATGAACGGCGCGCCGCGGTATTGTCCGAACGCAAGCGGCTTTCCGGGGCGCATGTTGACTTTCCAGAAATCGAGCCTGCCGTTCGACTCGATGACCTCTTTGATAAAATCAAACGCTCCCACACTGACGCCCGCCGACGAAATGATTACATCCACGTTCATGCCCGCCGCTTTGTCGAATAAGGCCTGAATTTCATCACGTTGATCCGGCGCAATCCCCAGCCGCAACACTTCACAGCCCGAGTCTTCGATCAGCGCGGCGAGGGTGTATGAATTTGTGTCGTGAATTTTTCCGGGTTTGAGCGGCTGGTCAACAGGGATGAGTTCGTCGCCGCTGGAAAGCAAAGCCGCGCGCGGTTTTCGATATACGTTGACTTTTGATAGGCCTAACATGGCCAGCAGGCCGAGGTCCTGGGCGCGCAGGAAATGACCCGCCGACAGAACTTTTTGTCCGCTTTTGATGTCCATGCCGCGCGTGCGGATGTTTTCACCCGGCTTGACGGCTTTAAAAATTTCGATTTCATCCGGCGCGTTTGCGCCTGCGGTTTGATAATCGAAGTTCGTATCTTCGATCATGACCACCGCGTCCGCGCCTTGGGGAAGCGGAGCGCCGGTCATGATGCGCGCCGCCTGTCCGCGTACGAGCGAAACGCCGGGCGGGGAACCGGCCGGTATATCGGCGGCCACGCTCAACGTCCGCGGGGATGAGGCGTTGGCGTCAGCAACATCCGCGGCGATTACGGCAAAGCCGTCCACCGATGAATTATCGAAAAGAGGGAAGTCGGTCGAGATAATGTCAGCGGCCAGCACGCGTCCCGCGCAACGATCCAGAGGCAATGTCTCTGTCTCCACGGGTTTGAAGTGGGAAAGGATGCGTTCCTGCGCCGCCTGCACACTGAGCAATGACATCTTTATTTAAGCGGGCGCATTATACCACTAACAGAACTCCTCTCCCGTTTTTGGGAGGGGCAGGGGCGAACAGTTATCCGCTCACTCGGTGCGCTTCTATAACGTTCGGCACATTTTCAAGTTTGGTGAGAACCTTGCTGAGTTGAGAGATGTCCTCCACTTCAACCGTCAGGCGCAGCTCTGCCAGGCTTCGGTTGACGTTTACTTTTACATCATTGATATTGACGCCTTCATCGTTCAGTAAATTTGTGATGTCGCTCATCAGGCCCTGACGATCGTAGGCTTGAATGCGAATCGGAACCGGATAGGTCCGCACCTGCGTACCCCAATCCACGCGCACGAGTCGTTCACGGTCTTTGAGTCCGAGGCGCAAAATGTTCGGACAGTCCTGACGATGAATCGTCGCGCCGCGGCCGCGCGTGATGTATCCAACGATTTGATCGCCCGGCGCCGGATTGCAACAGCGGGCCATCGTGGTCAACAGGCCTTTCAATCCAACCACATTGACTTCGCCGGAGACCGGTTGCTCGATGGCCGGCGCGCTTGCTTTTAGAATCTCGGCTGTTGCGCCGGTTTCGGAGATTTGATGGATGATCTTGCTTACCGAAAGATCGCCCGTGCCAAGATTGACGAACATTTCATCCGGCGTTTTGAAGCCCAGTTCGCGCGCCATTCTTTCAAAATTGACTTCGGGAATACCCAGCCGCTGTAATTCGCGTTCGAGCAGCAAACGTCCCTGCGAAAGGTTTTGTTGATAATCTTCCTTTTTGAACCATAAGCGGATTTTGGATTTTGCGCGTTGAGTTTTGACGAGTCCGAGGTTGGAGTTCAGCCAGTCGCGGCTGGGTCCGCCCCGCTTGGCGGTCAGGATTTCGACCTGATCGCCCGTCTTCAGTTCATGGTACAAGGGGACGAGCTTTCCGTTCACTTTTGCGCCGCGGCAGCGATGGCCGATGTCGGTGTGGACGTGATAGGCAAAATCAATCGGCGTGGAACCGGCGGGCATGTCAATGATGTCGCCGCGCGGGGTGAAGACATACACACGATCCTGAAACACATCCGAGCGCATCGACTCGACGAATTCCGTCGCGTCGTTTACGTCCGAACGCCACTCCATCATGTTGCGCAGCCAGTTGATGCGCTGTTCGTAAGATTTGTCGCGTTTGGCGCCTTCTTTGTAGCGCCAGTGCGCGGCGATTCCATATTCTGCGTTTTGATGCATTTCCGGCGTGCGGATTTGCACCTCGAGCGGTTTGCCGTCGTCCCAGATCACAGCCGTATGCAGTGATTGATAAAAATTATCCTTTGGCGCGGCAATGTAATCGTCGAATTCGCCGGGGAACGGACGCCAGTGGGTGTGGATCAAGCCAAGCGCGGTGTAGCAGGCGCTTACGTCTGGAACGATGAGCCGTACGGCGCGTACGTCGCGTACGGCTTCAAAGGCTTTGCCCTTTTGCTCCATTTTTTTGTAGATCGAATAAATGTGTTTGGGACGGCCGGTGATTTCCGCCTTGATGCCGTGCTCCGCAAAAAGTTTTTTCAAACTTTCAATAATCGCCTCGATTTGAGCCTCGCGGTCGGGGCGGCGTTCCGCCAGCTGTTCGGCGATCTCTTTGTATTTTGCCGGGTTGACGTAACGAAAGGCGAGGTCCTCCAATTCCCATTTGATTTGCCAGATGCCGAGGCGGTTCGCCAGCGGCGCAAAAATGTCGAGGGTTTGCTGGGCAATGCGTTTGCGTTTTGCTTCCGGCAAATGACCCAACGTACGCATGTTGTGAAGACGATCCGCCAATTTGATCAAAACGACGCGGACATCATCGCCCATGGCGAGGAATGTTTTGCGCAGCGTTTCGGACGCCAGATCGGGCCGGCGGCCCAGGGGCGCGGACCTGCCTTTGGCTTCGTTTCCGTCCGGCGGTATGGCTTCATCTGTAAATTGATCTTCACGCGAGACGCGCGGCAGGTTGGTTAGTTTGGTCACGCCGTCCACAAGATTGGCGACAACGTCGCCGAAGTCGCGCCGGATGTCTTCGAGCGTGACCGTTGTATCTTCCACGGTGTCGTGTAAAAGCCCCGCGGCGAGAACTTCGGGCGGAACGCGCAGTTCGGCGAGAATCTGAGCCACCGCCAGACAATGATTGATATACGGCTCGCCGGAATTTCGTTTTTGATCGCGGTGCGCTTCTTCCGCCATGCGATAGGCGCGCTGGATCAATTCCTTGTCGGCCAGGGTGTACGTTTCAGGAAGCTGCTCGAGAAGTTTTTCGAGGGGAATGGACGTGGTGGTGGATTTCACACCGGCTATTTTACTGCGTACTGGCGCTTTAGGTTCGCGTCAGTCTCTTGCGTCTATTTCCAGAAGATGATGAATTCCCCCGTGCTTCCTTTATTTGTAAAACCGCGGGCTGTCAATTGGGCGTTCAGTTGACCCGAATCGTTTTTCGAGTAAACCGCCCGGTCAAGAACAACCGATTGGATGTTCGGATATAGATCCAACAACTGTAAAACCGCGCTCGAATCCTGTGAGGCGCCTGAAAGAAACCGGTCAGCTTCCAAGCGCAATTCGGCATCGGTATGTCTGCCCTGCGCATCCAGATAATATTGAACCATATCTTCTCTTGTAATCATTTGCGGATAATCCACTGAAAGCATCCGTATGGCGCCCGAAATCGGATACGGGCTGAGCATAAGTCCGGCGGGCGTTCTGGCGATTATCTTTTCTGCCATGATATATTCCTCATGCTGAGACCAGTCTCCGAGCGCATAAATCTGGTTGCGAAATATAGACGACGGGATCGTCAAAGTCATTAGCATGGGAATCAGAACAAGACCACCGAAGGCCAGTGTTTTGGGAATTTTCTGCTTTATTTTGCCGGCCAGCATGGCTAATTGGGATATCAGGATTCCGGCCGAAATTGGAAATGGGAGGATATAAAACAGCCGGTAAAAGATGCCTCGAAATACTTTTATCAATAAATCTCCAGACAGCGGATTAAGCGCAAGTAATATTGCAAGAATGACCCATAAGCCGAGAAATGTTCTTTTGGCGCCTTTGACCAGCGTCAACGCGCCTACCGTGAACAAGACGGCCAGAGCCGGGGTCGGCATGGCGATGGAACCAAAAAAACTCAAATATCCTTCAAAGGTGGCGGGATAGCCCGAATTCAAAGCGACCGCGTTTCCAACGCCGTCTTTTAACGCCACGAACGCCATGTACGGAAGGAGATAAGCATAGGCGGCGAAATAGGGCGCGGCCGTCTTAAGGATGGATTTTATGGAGAGGCTGTTTCGATAATAGGCGATCAAATACGCAAGCAGAAGGATGACGCCCAGAATCGGCAGTACCATAAATGACGTTGTGGTCATGCCGCAGAGCGCCGTTGTTAGAATAAATAATTTGATCCAGGAAAGAAATCTCCTTGATTGCAAAAAATCCAGAGTGAAGGCGCAGAACAATGGAACCCCCAAAGCCAGCATGATGGATTTGCCCTCGAAAATGCGGATGAGGGCAAACCCGCCGGGTGTAGCGGCGCTTTCCGCTGTCACGATTTCGATGCAGATGACGCCGATCGTGCCGAGAAAAGCCGTCAACGAATCGGCCGAGAAATATGTCAACAGCAAAAAGATTGGCGCCGGCAGGAGAAAGGCGGCTGTTCCAGCGGCCAATTGATAATAAATTCTCAAATAGCTGATATGGGTGAAGAAACTTAAGACCGCCAGAATATATTCGTAGGCGCCCGCTGTAAAATATGCCGCGCTGTAAAAAGGCTCGCCTCCGCTATAGAAGGGTCTGGTTTCGAAGCTCATCGGCTGACTTGGGTTTTTGACATAAAAGGTTGGATTGGCAGTGGAATAGAATTCGTCTACGGCGATCCGTCCCACCCTGTGATAGGAGAGGGCAACGGCGCCGCATGCCATGCCGACCAAAGCGAGTCCAATCAGGATAGCCTTGTCTTGATGAAAGATATTTCGGATCCCTGTTGCAGCGTTAATGATTACGGCCGCGCTCGTGATGGCTGATATGACAAGACAAGTTATTGCATAAGCCTGGAATGGGACGCCCGCGATTTGACATGCCAGCGTTACGACGGTCAATACTGCCATATTGGCAAAATAAAGAAAGATAACCGCTTCCGTTATACTTGCACTGAGCGTTTTTTTATCGTTGATCATCGAATTTGTTTCTTGCGCGGTTTCCATTGCGTTTTTGTTTATATACTGATTTTCAAATAAAGTGCGCGCAAAAGGCGCTTAACGCCAACTGCCGTTGATGATTATCGAGCAAGGCCGTTTGGGACTGCCTGAAATCACGATGGATATGCAATTTTCTCCATAGTTTACCGTTTCGGGCAGAGGCGTAAATTCCGTCGAGGCGACCGGCAAATTAAGAGCGGCTCCATGCAGGGACAGGTTTACAAGATCCCTTGCCATGATTAATTTCGCGCCCTTGTAACTCGAAGGCGGGTTTCCCGACCACGCGAAAGCGATGGGTTTGCCAACGCCTTCGTATCTCAGGAAATCCATATAACTCTCCACAGCTTCGTAGTCCCAGTCGGCTTTATCGGTCTGGATCAAAATGAAGTCTCCCGGATTCTCGTTCGAGGTTTTGACGATTTGATTTATCTTTTCGGTGAAGCGTGAAGACCTTGCGACGTTATGATCGCTTTCCGACTGTGCGTATGTTATGCCGCCGGGCGCATAAAGAGCCGGCGCAAAGGCGGCAACGATCATTACCGCTCTGAGGAAAAGTTTTTGAACCGGCGAATCGAGGCGCCGCAGAAGTTCTTTGCAATACCACACCAGCAGGATGATAAGTATCGGCCAGATCAACATGCCGGGGAAATCGTATCTTTGACCGTTGGGCCAATGTCCGTTATAGAAAATAATCTGGCTTGCATACAATGCGAGCGCGATTCCAAACGCTCCGCTTATTACCCCCGACGGCTTGGATATTCCAGCGTTCGACTTTGACGTTTTGAAACGCACAAAGGCAAAAAACAAAGCGCCGCCTATCAATATCAACACCTGCAACTGCGCCAGGCCGTTAATCAACACGGATAATCTCTCGGCCACATTCGTTGTTTGATAGTATTGATCGTGTGCGTTCCTGACCACGTAGATCATGATTGCTCCGGCGATCCACAGAGTCCAAAGGATGCAGACCATCATGCCAAGCCATATCACGGCGTTCAATCTTTGTCTGCGGCGAAGATCCCAGAATATCGCCGCAGGCAACAGTAAAAACAAGACAAAATTTTCTTTGGAGCCTGAGCATATTAAATAACCGAGACACAATACTGCCCAGCCAGCTTCATATTTGCGATAACGGTAAATGATGTAAATTCCCAATGCCGACAGCGCGATCCCCGCCGCCGCATAGATTTCGGACGGTCCCAGCCGCGCCACAATATCTGTCCAGTAGCTGAATGTCGCCATATACAAGGTGACGGCTCCCCCAAGAATATAATCCGTTATCTTTCCTGCAAAAAACCAAAAGGCGAACACAAAGACGGCAAATAAGGCGATTCTGCAAACGTACCAAAGCGCCGGTTGTCCTCCCCATAAAACACATTCAACGAGTCTCAAAAAGAAATAGGCCGGACGAAAACGGGAGAACGTTCCATATCTGCCTATTTCAGTATCGTTGACTAATTTTTCAAAAATTTCGGATGGATACAGTCTTTGTGCGCCGCCCAGAAAATGCACAATCTCGTGATCGTCAATAATCCACCATTGCGCCTTTAGATTGGCTCCATACAGATAGAAGGCAAATAAAAAGGATGTTATTAAAAGAAAAAACAGTTTGGCGGCGGCGCTTCGTGCAAGCAGTACAAAAGGATGGAACAATCCTTTGTTTCCGGTTGACAACTTCATAATCAAGGAACAATCCCGCCGCCGCTTTTATGCTTGCTTGCGAGTGGACGGTTGCGCATGCGCCGAAATATATCCTGAAATTGCATTGACCGCAATCTCCCGAAGATTATAATTTTGTGGGAAAGGGAATTATGGCTGTTGTCAATAATGTGACTCGGATGTTGGACTCGCGCAGGATAAAGTACACGGCTTATGAATTGCCCGCGGAGAAATTGGGCGCGCGCGAAACGGCGCGTCTCCTCGACGTGGACGCGGCTGCCGTTTTCAAAACCATCGTCGTCACCCGCGATAAACCGAAGAAGCCTTTGCTGGCAGTTGTCCCTGGAAATTCAAGTGTTGATTTGAAACTGCTTGCCGCCGCGCTGAACGAGAAGAAGGTTCATCTTCCCACCGAACGCGAAGCCGAGGAATTGACCGGTCTGCAGGCGGGCGGCATTTCGCCGCTGGCGTTGATCAACAAAGGTTTCCAAGTGGTGATCGATTCCTCGGCGCAGAAATTTGACGAGATTCACATTTCAGGCGGGCAGAGGGGATTGAATATCAAATTGCCGGTTTCTGATTTGGCAAAATTGACCAACGCACGATTTGCGAATGTCAGCCGCCCAGAAGTTTAGCCCTTTATAACTGCCACGGGCTTTAGTCTCGCGACTTTGCGCGCAATGCCCGCCGCGTTGACCGTTTCCACGACCATGTCCACATCTTTATACGCGGACGGCGCTTCTTCTGCCAGGCCGCCAACGATCCGGCGCGGATTTGGATTCCGCTTTCTTCCAATTCTTTTCTCAGCGCCTCGCCGCGGACTTCGTGCTTGGCTTTTGATCGACTCATCACGCGTCCCGCGCCGTGACACGATGATCCAAACGAACGCGTCATGCTGTCTTCTGTTCCAACAAGAACCCACGAGGCGGTTCCCATCGAGCCGGGGATGATGACGGGCTGTCCGATGGCTTGATATTCGGGCGGCAGGCCCGGCGTTCCCGGTCCAAAGGCGCGCGTCGCGCCTTTGCGGTGCACGCAGACTTTCATGCGCTTGCCGTCAACGAGGTGCGTTTCAATTTTGCCCATGTTGTGGCAGATGTCGTAAACCTGATGCAGATACGCGTCCCGGCTTTTGAACGTTTCTGCAAACGCCCGCCGCGCAGAGTGCGCCAGCAGTTGGCGATTTGCAAAAGCGAAGTTGGCCGCGGCGCGCATCGCGCCGAGATACGATTGTCCCTCCTGTGAATCCAGCGGCGCGCAGACGAGTTCGCGGTCGGGCAAATCAATTCCGTATTTTTTCACCGCGGCCTGGAATTGCTGGACATAATCGGTGCAGACTTGATGGCCGAGTCCGCGCGAGCCGCAGTGGATTTGAACCGCCAGACAACCTTTATAAATGCCCATCACGTTCGCGGCATGTTCATCGAACATTTCGTCAACCACATCCACTTCGATGAAATGATTCCCCGCGCCGAGTGAGCCGAGCTGTTCGCGGCCGCGCGCTTTGGCGCGGTCAGACACCTTGTCGGGATTCGCTCCGTCGAGACAGCCGCCCTCCTCGGTCCGGGAAAGATCCGCTTCGGTCGCAAAATTATTTTTCAATGCCCAGCGCGCTCCGTCGCGTAAAACATGATCCAACTCTTTCACGGCGACTTTGACCGCGCCCTCTTTGCCGACGCCGCTTGGACAATATTTGTTGAGCAAAGTTGCCAGCGTGTCCATCTCTTTGCACGCCGATGCAAATTCGATTTTTGAGGCGAGCAAACGCACCCCACAATTGATGTCATACCCGATCGCCCCCGGCGAGACCACGCCATGCGGAAATTCGGTTGCCGCCACGCCGCCGACGGGAAAACCGTAGCCCTGATGCATGTCGGGCATGACGATCACGTGTCCGACGAGACCCGGAAGCGTGGCGGCGTTGACTGCCTGATCGAGCGATTTGTCGCCCGCGATTTGCTCGAGCAACTCGCGCGTGGCAAACAACCGCACCGGCACGCGCATGTCGCTCCGAATGGAGGTCGGGATTTCCCATTCGTAATCGGAAACTCGAATCAGGTTTTCGAGATTCATAAAGTCTCAATTCTGGGACGGTGGTCGAGTAGTGGCGCCCCGCGCCACGTATCGGGACCACATTATTTATACATCCAGCACAATCTCCACTTCCAATCCTCGCGCAGTTTTTAAAATTTTCAAGTTGTGAAATGTCACCGCTTTGACGGCTTTGTCAACGGCTTGAATGGGCGCGCCTTCCATATCCGCCGAGATTCGATATTCGTTGTTCGATACGTCAAATATTCGAACGTCGAATCTCGAAAAGCCAAGATTTTCCTGTTCCTGAAAATAAATGAGTTCCGACAAAAACGAGACGAGCAACGCTTCCCAATCGGACGCTTCGGCTTCGAAATGTTTTTTGACCTTGTCCTTTTCCGCCAATTTAACGCCAGCCAGCGCGTTCATGCCGCGCGCCGCTTCCTCGAACAGCGACGGCAGATCGTTTGCCCAAACGCGCATCGCCCAATCGGCGGTGTGTGGAATTTCCTCGAAGCCTTTATCCTTCACGAATCAAACCCAGGTCTCCAAACAATTGCGGCGCGGCCACGTAGATGCCGCGTCCGCTTACGGCGACGGTTCCATCGGACAATTTGATTTCGCCGGCGCTGAAAATCTTGCGCTCATCTTTTTGTGTGATGCGCGCTTCGACGGTCAGCGGCTGGTGAAGCGGCAAGGGTTTGAGATAGTTGACTTCCAAATTAACCGCCGCCACTTTGAGTCCGGTTGCCCAAACGCAGAGTCCCATCGCTTCGTCGAGAATCGCCGCCGATGCGCCGCCGTGCGCGTGATGGGGCGGGCCCTGCTGGGAATCGTTCAGTGTGAATTCCGAAGTGAGAACGCCGTCATCGTCAATCCACCAGGTCAATCCAATGCTGTGCGGGTTTTCTGAGCCGCACACAAAACACCAGCCATGTTCAGGAAGTTTTTGTTTCATGATTTGATTGTAATCGTTTTTAGAGTTAGAACTTGCAAAGCGATTCTGCCTCGGCGCGTGAGAAATAATTGCGGTACGCCGCCGTCTCTTCGAGCAGACCTTTGACGGCGATATATAACTCGCGCTGTAAATATTGATTAGCGATTCCATCGCCCGCTGACAGCGTGATCTCGTCCGCTTCATTCTGGACTTTGACATGTCCGCCTGCCGCGAGCCATTCCAGCCCCAGACGGATCGTCGCTTCGCGCTGTGCGGTGGCGACAGCCAATTCCCGCACGCTGACTTTGCCTCCGCGCTGATTGATGGCGAACTTTGCCATGCCTGCCAGCCGCGACAAAAACTCATCCGGCTTTTCGTTTACAGGTGAAACTGCAAAAAGATAAATTGTTTTCGGCTTGACGATTTCGAGCGCCTCACGCAATTCTTTCGGCGATGGGGGAGCGGTGTAAATCGCAAATTCATCGGCTGGATATAAATCGAATCGCGATTTGCCTTTTGCTTTCTCCATTCCCTCCGCCCAAACCAATGTTCCAGCATTCAAACTTTCCAACTTTCCGCTTTCCGACCTCCAATCTCTGATCTCTAACTGCGCTTTCCGAATCTCAATCGGCTTTTCTTCGACGACTCGAAATTCCTCGAACTGCAGAGTGATCTGCTTCTGTCCGCGATAACTGCTTGCGCGCAGCGAATAAGCCACGTCAATTTTAGATTCCGCATCGGGAATTTCTTCCCCTGCGCCGTTCCACCAAAGCAGGTCCTGCTCGCCGCCTTCTTCATTAGCGACAACGATGCGACGATGTTCCCTGGTCTTTCCGATTTCTTTAACAGATTTCATCGTCAGGTTTCGAGTCGCCAAGATCAATTCAGGGTTTCCGGCGCCGAACGGCGCCAGCGACTCGAGCGAGTCGGCCAATTCAAAATTGATTTCATTCAATCCAAGCCACGCGTCGATTTGCAGAGTTGGCTCTTCGACAGCCATCCTGCCGAGTTGTTTTTCGACGACTTTATTCAGACCTTTCTTGAAATCGTCGAATTTATCTGCCCGTAAAGACAGTCCCGCCGCCATGGGATGGCCGCCAAAACTGATCAGCAGTTCTTTCTTTGCGGCAATGGCTTCCGTGATGTGAAGTCCTTCGATGGAACGCGCCGAGCCGCGCAGAATGCCGTCGTCGGATTCGGTTAATAAAATGGCTGGCTTGTGATACCGCTCGACAAGTTTGTTGGCGACAATTCCGACCACGCCGCCGGGCCAATCACGATGCGACAAAATGATCGCCGGCTCGGTCAGCAAGGACGGCTGATCGCGTAATTGCGCTTCGGCGGCTTCGTAAACTTGATGCGTCAACAATCTGCGCTGTGCGTTGAGTCCTTCGATTTGCGCCGCAAGCACGCGGGCGCGGATTGGATCATTGGTAATCAGGAATTCAACGGCGGGATTGGCGTCGCTCAAGCGTCCAAGCGCGTTCAAACGCGGAGCGAACGTGAAGCCGATGGTCTCTTCAGTCAATGTTTCGAGATTGGCGCCCGCGAGTTCGGCCATCGTTTTCAAGCCGAGTCGGTTCGTGTTTCGCAATGCCTGAATTCCCTTTTTGGCAAGCGAACGTGTCTCGCCTTTGAGCAGGGCAACATCTGCAATCAACCCCAATGCCACCAGGTCGAGCAAGTGGTGATTGGTAATGGGCGACTGGTAATGGGCAAGCAGCGCTTCGGCAAGTTTGCAGGCAACGCCGACACCTGCCAGGTTTGCAAGCGGATGATCTTGCGGCAATAGTTTTGGGTTGACGATGGCTTTTGCATTGGGAAGAGTCTCGCCCAAATCATGATGATCGGTGACGATGACGTCCACGCCGCGCGAGTTGGCGTAATCAATGGCTTCGTGCGCGGTGATGCCCGTATCGCAAGTGATAATTAACTTTGCGCCATTATCAATAATTGATTTAAGACTTTCGACATGAACCCCGTGACTCTCCTTGCCGCGAATGGGGATGTAATAAGAAACATGCGCGCCGACGGCTTGAAGCGTTTGAACTAAAAGGGCGGTGGAGGTTTGTCCATCCACATCGAAGTCGCCCCAGATGCAAATCGGATCATTGGAGCGCATAGCCAGGATAATATACTCAACCGCTTTTTCAATTTCAGGAAATGGAATGGATGGAATCGAATCGGGATGAAGAAATGCCCGCGCCGATTCGATGTCGCGGATGCCGCGTCGGACGAGAGTCTGCGCAATGAGCGGAGGCAGATTCAAAGTCGAGAATGAAGCGGGAACGTCAACGGGATGAGGATCGAGCCAGCGGGTCATATTATGGTCTCAACGCGCATGTCGCCTTCAATAAATTTGATTCGCAATCCTTCGCGTTCGGCGACTTCTCGGTCGCGGTCCAGTTGACGCGGCGAGTTATCAAACACGGTGAGGCTCGCGCCTGCCGCTGCGAAGATTGCCGCTTTTCACTTCTTGATCCTATGCTTTGCGGTTGCAGGTTCGGATGTCCATTAGCTCTCTTTTGATTCGATCAAAGCTCGTCTGCGTTTGCGATAAGCCACGATGGGATGATCGCCTGAAATCAGAATCTCGCCAATATCCAAATCGGAGCGGGTGGGGCGCTGGGTGATGACGACGCGGCGATCCTGTCGTTCGATGACCAGATTCGCCAGGCTCCCAATCCAGCCTGCCAATTGCCGGAGAACAGGCGCGCGCATTGTATGATAATAACGAATGTACATCATCGTATTTTCATTATCAATGGGTACAAACGCAATCACGATGCGGATAGTATCTGCGATCCAGTTCTGCCATAGGTTGGGGAAATAGAATTGCAGAGATGGATGGCGATTTGGTATGGGCATTTCAGAAGGCTTCTTTGGCTTTTGACCGTTATCTGTTTCATTTTCGACCCATAGATTGAGCAAGTGATCTCGCTTGCCCTGGCTTTCCTCCGTTGTGACCGGACCATTGACCAGCGTGCGGTTGCCGCGCCCGATGGTGTTGTAATGGACAAAGGGCAGATGCACAACGTCCAGTTGATTTTCGATGGCGCGCGAGTAATGACATTTCCAATGGTCTTGGATGGTCGCGTAAACCATATCTTCGCTGATCGATTCGAACCATGGCAGAGGCGGATATTCCTTTTGCGGCTCACCCCACCAGATGTAAACGAATCCGTGCGCCTCGCGCGTCGGATAGGTTTTGACATGCAAGGCTTTGGGCGGTTTGGCGTTGCGACCATTGGCTGGAACCAGCGTGCAGTTCCCGCTGGTATCGTATTCAAATCCATGGAATGGACATTGGATGCATTCACCGATTACTTTGCCTGTGCTGAGGGCGACGCCTCGATGCGGACATAAATCGCTCATCACGGACATCTGACCTTTTTCGTTTCGCCATGCGACCATCTTCTCGCCCATGCGCGTGAAGCCAACCGGTGTGCCGGTTTTAACCTGGTTTGATTCCAGGATGATGTACCATTGATTGGGAATCATGTTTTCTTTCTTGTTTTCTAGAGCGGTTCGAATCTTGCCGTGAAATGACGCAACAACTCGGGCGCGTAAGTAAATTTGAATCCACGGATGGATGATGCGCGCGATTTGATTTTCGCGAGTGTGTCCGCAACATAATCCATGTGAGTTTGCGTATACGTTCGCCGCGGGATTGCCAATCGCAACAATTCAAGTTTGGGATAAATCATCCTGCCGGAATCCGGGTCGGGATAAGCAAACATCACCGAACCGATTTCCACGCCGCGGATGGCGCCCTCGCGATAAAGTTCAACAGCCAACGCCTGACCGGGAAATTCGCTTTGCGGAATGTGCGGAAGCACGGCGTGCGCGTCGAGGTACACCGCGTGTCCGCCTGCGGGTTGAATGGTTGGAATGCCCGCCTCGTTAATGCGCGCCGAAAGATAAGCGGTTTGGGCGAGACGATACGAAAGATACGATTCATCAAGCCCCTCGTATAAACCGACCGCGATTGCCTCGAGATCGCGTCCGGCAAGTCCGCCGTAGGTGGGAAAGCCTTCGCGCAGGATCAATTCATTCTTCACATTTTGAAAGAGCGACTCGTCGTTCATGCACAGCAATCCGCCGATGTTGACGATGGCGTCCTTCTTGGCGGACATGGTCATGCCGTCGGCGAGGGAGAACATTTCGCGCGCGATCTCTTTCACCGATTTCGACTCATAGCCGCGCTCGCGCTGTTTGATGAAGAAGCAGTTTTCGGCGTAGCGCGCCGCGTCGATGAAGAAGGGGATTTTATATTCGCGGTAGACAGCGGCCACCGCTTTGAGATTTTCCATCGAGACGGGCTGACCGCCTCCGGCGTTGTTCGTGACCGTGATCATTCCAAAAGGAATTTTATCCGCGCCCGTTTTTTCGATGAAGGCTTTGAGTTTGGCGATGTCCATGTTGCCTTTGAACGGATGCGGATTGGCGGGATCGAAGGCTTCGTCAATCACGAGATTCGTCGGACGTCCGCCGCGGGCGCGGATGTTGGCGTCGGTGGTGTCGAAGTGCATGTTGCTGGGAACATACATGCCCGGCTTGACCAGACACGCCGATAAAATGTTCTCGGCGGCGCGTCCCTGATGCGTGGGGACGAAATATTTGAAACCGAAAATATCTTCCACCGCGGCTTTGAGACGGTGGAACGAGCGCGCCCCCGCGTACGATTCGTCGCCGCGCATGAGCGCCGCCCATTGATCCTGACTCATCGCGCCCGTGCCGGAGTCGGTGAGCAGGTCAATAAAAATGTCTTCGGCTTTGACCGCGAACAGGTTGTAGCCCGCTTCTTTTAACTTCGCTTCGCGCTTTTCGGGCGGGACGAGACGGATCGGTTCAACGACTTTGATGCGGAATGGTTCGGGAGGATAGATTGGCATTTATTCCTTCTTGTTTTGAAATTAAGACTTCGGAAGTGTTTCACAAAATGTCATTGCGAACGGCGCTTTTGCGCCGTGTGGCATCCCATGCTTGATGATGAGTTGAGATTGCCGCGTCACCGCTTGGTTTCGATACGCTCGCTCCTTAACCAGCGGCGCCTCGCAACGACAATAATTACACTAATTTTATTTTTGAAAAGACCCAAATGGCGCCGCCCGTTACCCAGAAGCCAAGCAGTGCGTAGCGGATGTATCGAAAGAGGTATGGGACGAATGCGTCGCCATCCGGAAGGATAAGTTTTAAGCCGATATAAAGGATTCCGACTCCGATCAGACCGACGATAAATCGCAAGGCTCGCTTCGCCACCGGACCCTCAGCGGAGAAGCCGCCTCGAGGCGCCATCCAGCTGAGGCCGAAGCACAGACCGAACAGCGTCGCGGAGGCGGTGATCAATCCGCTCAATGAAAATGGATTCGGCGACGGCCCGCCGCCACGCGCCGCGTTCGCAATCCACTCTGCAGGCATTGTCCAGCCGCGCGAGAGGTAAACAAAAAACGCGCCGGGCAAAATCAAAATCAGTGAAACCGCGAACGCCAATCCAATTTGATTCCAAAACGTCATTGCCTTGACGCGTTTCGCAATTGGCTCCCAAAATTTTACGAAAGCCCACAGCGTGAGAAAACCAAGCGTCCAGCCAATCAGCACGTCATGCGGAAAGTGGACGCCGAGATACAGCCGCGAGAGACCGATAAAAATAACCAGCAATAGAGCGATAATCCAAATCCACGCTTTTCGGAAATGAGCCGCGAGCATTCCCCAAAATCCGGCGCTGATCTGCGAATGTCCCGATGGCACGCCGAAGCTTGTCTCCGATGCCAGCGGACGGACGTTCGTGCTTAGCCAATACGGACGCGGTCCGTGAAAGGGCAATTTGAATAATTCATTCAAGCCTGTGCCGAACAGCAGGATGAAGCCAAGGCGCAAACCCAGCGCCGCGTCAATACTCCAATACACAAGCGGCAGAAAGACGATGAAAAATTCTTCCGAGCCGAGGAAGGAAAAGAATTTCATCGGCGCTTCCAGCCACGCGCCGAGGGATTGAAAAGCGATGATGAATGAGATGCCAAATGAGAGGATCGGGTTCATGCGCCATCAAAATCGAAGGATGTTGTGAATTGCTGTGAACAGAATTTTACGCCTGCCTCGCCTTTGATTTTCTTATCCTGATTAACCTGCATGGCTTGACCCGCACATCCTGCTTGGGCCGCCGCCGGAGACGCAAATTTGCAAGTTAATTCCGACCAGCCCGAATAACGCTTTTATTCTACAACTTAATTTGTCAAAAGGGTTGTGCAGAAAAACTTTTTATGATAACGTTCGCATCAAGAAATGAGGTGACCGATGCGAGTCTGTGTGCTTTATGATGACGATACTTACGGCTTTTCCCCAGCGGAGTTCATGGCGCATTATCCATGTGAGTGGGAGATGATCACATTGCGTCGTCCCGTGTTTGATAAATTGAAGGCGATCAAAGAGCAAAACCGCTTCGATGTGTACTTCAATTTATGCGACGGCGCGTCGGATGAAGATTATCCGGGGCTGGATGTCGTCCAGGCGATGGAAGAATTGAACATGCCGTTTACTGGCGCCGACAGCAAATTCTACGATCAATCGCGCGAGGAAATGCAGGCGGCGGCCGAGGCGCACGGCGTCGGATTTGCGCGCGGCGGTAACGTCAGGAACGAGGACGAGTTGAATCGCCTCGTTCGAAATTTGCATTTTCCATTGATGGTCAAGCATCCGCGCAGTTACAGCAGTATTGAGATGAGGCGCGATTCGCGCGTGGACAACTTGGAGCAATTGCATACACAGTTCCGACGTATTGCGTCGCAATTTGGGAGCGCGCGCGTCGAGGAGTTTATCGTCGGACGCGAGTTCAATGTCTTTGTGGTGGATAATCCCGACGATCTTGATCATCCGTTTGTATATCCGCCGGCGGAATTGATCTTTCCTCCCGGCGATGAGTTCTGGCACACCGATATTAAATGGGATTATTCCGTCCCGTTTGAATTTCGACAAGTTAAGGATGAAGCGCTTGCTTCCCGGCTTCGGGAGGCGGGCCGTCAGATGTATTTCGCCTCGGGCGGCACCGGCTATGGCCGTTGCGATGTCCGCATGAACGAGAAGGGCGAAATTTATATTCTGGAAATTAATGCAAATTGCGGTATTTTATATCGTCCCGAAGAGTATGGCCCCGCCGATTACATGATTTTGTGGGACAAGGACGGCTATTACGGATTCTTCGACCGGATTTTCCGTTCGGCGATCGTCCGTCAAAAGATGCGCGAGAGAGATCGAATCAAGTAGATAATACAAGAAGGATGAGCCGAAGGCTCATCCTTCTTCGCTTCATGTGTTATTTCGAGGCAGTTTTTTCGCCGCGGCGATCTGCGACCGCAACGAACGCTGCGCTCTCCTGCCATCCTGAACCCTCAAAGAGCCACGGGCATGGGCGCAGGGCTTTGATATTTTAAAATGTAACCTTTAATAACAACCAATAAATTCCAGCGGCGAGGGCGGTGGTGGCCGGGATGGTCAACATCCACGAGACAAGAATCTCGCTCGCCACGCTCCATCGAATCATGCCGAGCCGTTCAGAAGAGCCAACGCCGAGAATGGATGAACTGACCAATTGCGTTGTGCTGACCGGCAAACCGAACAGCGAAGAGGCGATCATGAGAAACAAGGAGGAGGTCTGTGTGGAGAATCCGTGCACGGGGCGGATTTTGTAGAACTTGCCGCCCAAAGTCCGGATCAGACGCGCTCCCGCCAGGACAGTTCCCAATGCCATGCCGGCGGCGCTCACCGCGATGACCCAAAGCGGAACGCTGAATCCTGGCAATGTGTCCGAAATAATTAAACCGAGGACAATCACTCCCATCGCCTTTTGCGCGTCGTTCGACGCCTGACTCAGCGCGAGAAAGACCGCCGTCAGTAACTGGCTTTGTTTGAAGAAGTCGTTAATGCGCGGCGACGCGTCCCGCGCCAAAAAGAAAACCAACCTTGTAAAGAGAAAACCAAAGACGAAACTCAAGAGCGGTGTGACGAACAAAGCAATCAAGACTTTGATCAACCCCGCCACGTGCAACGCGCTCAAGCCGACTCCAATCCATGTTGCCCCGATCAAGCCGCCGACCAGGCCGTGCGACGGACTGCTTGGCAATCCCAAAAACCATGTCAGGAAATTCCACAGCACACAACTGACCAGGGAGGCGATCAGGATTTTGAGCGTGACAATATCGGTGTTCACGATCTGCGCGCCGACTGTCCGCGCGACGGCGACACCGAACAAAAATGGCCCGATGAATTCCGCCAGACCGACGATGGTCAGCGCCAGCCAGGGACGAAAGGCGCGCGAAGAAACCATGGTCGCTACGATGTTGCTCGAACCATGCACGCCATTTAAAAAATCGAAGATCAGCGCAAGGACGATAACGAGAATAAGCGGCAGGGACATGTTTCAGGTGCGTTTTACGACGATGTCGGCGACAACGTTCGCGGCCTCGTCTCCCCGGTCTGCGGCATTGCTCAGGTGGCGGTAGACCTCGCGCATCTTTAACATTTCGACAACATGCTCGATGTTCTCCGGTCCGCTGAATAAATCTGCAATGGCCTCGCGGTAAACCTGCTCAACGCGGTTTTCGAGCGCCTTGGCCCGTTGGGCGTGATCGGTGGCGACGCCGGGATGATTCTTCAGTCGAAGAACAGCCTGTTGGATTTCGTACGCCGCGTCCTTCAGCAGCGAGGCGATGCGCTGAACGTATTTTGTCGGCTTGACGTTCAGGATTTCCATCTCGTTGACGGTGCTGTAGGCGTAATCGAGTACATCGTCAATGGTGCGGGACAGCGTGAAGATGTCTTCGCGGTCGTAAGGCGTGATGAAGGTGCGGTTCAACTCGTCAATCAGGATGCGGCGCACTTCATCCGCCTCTTTTTCTTTAAGGGAAAGTTGTTCCGCCACTTCGGGGCTTTGGGCTTCTACGTATTTACACAGCAAGTCCAGCCCTTCGACAGTCAGTGACGCCTGCTGAGCGATCAAATTATGAAATACATCTTCCCTGTGTTTGAAAAGTCCAAACATGATTACCTCTTGATGTGTCGCAATGTGACGGGCAATAATACCACAAAGGCCGCCGCGCGCTTTCTTGATAATAAAAAGGGGACGGCAATCGCATTAGAAAAAAATAATTGCCTCAAAATGGGCGTCATAGCGGGCGAGCCTCTCTCAACGAGCGAAGCGATCTTCCGAAAGCAGGATTTTCCCGTTGAAGGGGGAATTGCTTTGGCAAAAACCGCCTCGCAACGGCAAAATCCTTAAGATGTTGACCCATAAAAATCCAGATGCGATTGCCCTATAAAAAGGGGAGCTTCCAATTGAGCGGGTTTGCCTTGCCGTCATACGGGAAGAGCGCCTGTGGGAAAGACCATTGTTCCCGGCGCGTTTCGCGGCTCCGCAATGATGTTTTGCATTCGTTTAGACACTTTCTAAATGCAAATTGGCTTTATCTTGTTTCTCTTCCTTTTCTGCATTTTACAACCTTTTGCTTTTAGTATATAATCTTTAAATGCAGAAGTTGAGATTGGCTTTAAGTATACTTTTTCTCACCATCTCGATTGCATTGTTAATGTGGGGGTTGTGGCCGTTTGGGCATATCCAACATGTTCTATCTGTCTCTCCATCACAAATGAGTTTGCCGATACCGTCTTCATGAATTTTCTGCCGGGTTCCCGTTTGACGCGGTTAACATCTTTTTAAAATCTCATTAATTATGATGTGGCGCGTTTATAATTTTGTATAGGAAGAGCGTCTTGCTCTTGCTAAATTTTTTTGAGAAGGAGAAAGAGAATCATGAATAGGAAGACCCTGCTCGTTATTCTTACTCTGCTTGTGGTCAGCGCACTGCTTGCCGCGTGCGGACCGCAGGCCACGCCGACGCCAGCCGCCACGCAAGCGCCGGCCACTTCGATGCCGGCCGCAACGACTGCTCCGGCGACACAGGCTCCCGCGGCGACTTCATCTTCAAGTTCTATGGATGCGCTGGTGGCTGCCGCCAAGGCTGAAGGCCAGCTCACCGTGATTGCGTTGCCAGATACCTGGTGCGATTATGGCGACATGATGAAGCAATTTACCGCCAAGTATGGAATCCCGATCAATTCCCTAAATCCAAATGGTTCCTCGGGTGAAGAAATCCAGGCCATCATTGCCAACAAAGACAACAAGGGTCCTCAGGCCCCGGATGTGATTGATGTTGGCTTGGGGTTTGGCCCGCAAGCTGTTCAACAAGGCTTGCTTGCCCCGTATAAAGTGTCAACCTGGGATGAGATTCCAGATTCAGCCAAGGATCCAAACGGCTATTGGTATGGCGATTACTACGGCGTGATGGCATTTGAAGTCAATGCGGATATTGTTAAGAATCCGCCGCAGGATTGGCCCGATCTTTTGAAGCCGGAATACAAGAATAGCGTTGCCCTGTCCGGTGATCCGCGCCAGGCGGCTCAGGCGATCCAGGGCGTATTTGCGGCCGGCCTCTCTGCCGATGGAGGCGATATCAGCAAAGCCGGTGAGGCCGGACTTAACTTCTTTGCACAACTTAACAAAGCCGGGAATTTCGTTCCGGTCGTGGGGTTGGCTGGGACTGTTGCCAAAGGCGAAACGCCCATTAACATCACGTGGGATTATCTCTCGCTTGCGGATAACGACACGCTCGCTGGCAACCCGAAGATTCTCACGGTTGTTCCCAAAACCGGCGTTGTCGCGGGTGTGTATATTCAGGCAATTAGCGCGTATGCGCCGCATCCGAACGCGGCCAAGTTGTGGGAAGAGTATTTGTATTCTGACGAAGGTCAATTGACCTGGCTCAAGGGCTATTGCCATCCCATTCGCTTTAACGCGATGGCTCAAGCGAACAAGCTCCCGGCAGATCTAATGGCAAAATTGCCTCCGGCCGAGAACTATGCCAATGCCGTTTTCCCGACGCTGGATCAACAAGCCGCCTACAAAGATGTCATTACCAAGAACTGGGACAGCGTTGTCGGCGCAAATGTTCAGAAGGCGCCGTAACTTTTTGGTTCGTTCGTCTCCTCCCCTTTCTTCTTGGAAGGGGAGGAGAAATATAATATCCGGAGTAAATCCAAGATGGCACAAGCAACTCAGAAACAAGCACTGGTGAATTCTTCACGGCGTTCTTCTGTTATCCGGAATCTTGTTGCCTGGGCGGGGATTGTTCCTTTTCTTATTTTTGTAATTCTTTTTCTTTTCTGGCCAGCGAGTTCGCTGATCACGGGCAGTTTTCAGAACAAATCTGGCGCATTCACCCTGGAAAATATTATTAATCTCTTCACGCCAAGCATATTGAACGCATACATGCTTAGCATTCAAATCAGCATAGTCACGGCGATTGGCGGCGGCATTTTTGGATTTATGCTTGCCTATGCCGCCATTCAAGGCGGGTTGCCTCGCTGGATACGGACAGCGCTGACAACGTTTTCGGGCGTTGCATCGAACTTTGCCGGGGTTCCGCTGGCGTTTGCTTTTATCGCAACGCTTGGACACACCGGCTTTCTGACTGCCTTTCTTGCGAACAAGCTGGGAGTCAATATTTATAGCATGGGTTTTGATCTCTATAACTTTTGGGGATTGGCCATCACATACATGTATTTCCAATTTCCCTTGATGGTCTTGATTATGGCGCCTGCCCTGGATGGTTTGAAAAAAGAGTGGCGCGAGGCATCTGAAAACCTGGGCGCAAGTTCCTATCAATATTGGCGTTATGTTGCTTTGCCGATTCTTTGGCCGTCCATTCTTGGCTCGACCATTCTTCTTTTTGGCAATGCATTTGGCGCTTACGCAACGGCGTACGCCCTCACGCGTACACTTAACATCGTGACCGTTCTAATCGGCGCACAGATCAGCGGAAACGTGTTGTTCAACCCGAATCTGGGGTATGCGCTCGCTTTTGGAATGATTGTCATTATGGCGATTTCCATAGCGCTTTATACATGGCTTCAGCGCCGGACGGCGAGGTGGTTGCGATGAAAAAGAAGATAAATCTTTGGGCATGGTTTTGGATCATTCTGGGCGCCCTCTATTTCTTGTTGCCGTTGTATGGCACTTTTGATTTTTCCCTGCGCGAAAAACGCGGGGTTTTGAGTCTGCTTGCCTACCAGAATGTATTGACCGACCCGCGTTTCCGGGATTCGTTTACATATTCTGTCTTGATGGCGCTGGCCACCATCGTAGTCGGTTTGCTGTTGATTGTTCCGACGGCCTATTGGGTGCATCTGCGCCTGCCTCAGGCCCGGCCGCTCATCGAATTCATCACTCTCATGCCCTTTGTGGTTCCCGCTATTGTCCTTGTTTTTGGTTTGATTCGAATTTACAGCGGACCGCCGCTTGCTCTTACCAACAGCGATCAGCTGACGAATATTCTTTTGATGTGCGGATATGTGATCATCTCTATGCCTTATACCTACCGTTCTGTGGATACGGGGCTGCGCGCCATTGATGTCCGGACGCTCACCGAAGCCGCGCAAAGCCTGGGGGCGGGTTGGTTCACAATTCTGTTTCGCATCATTTTCCCCAACATACGCGCGGCTCTGCTCAGCGGAGCATTCTTGACTTTCGCAATTGTCATCGGCGAATTCACATTAGCCAGCCTGCTCAATCGTCCGGCCTTTGGACCCTATCTCGTTTATATGGGAAATAATCGCGCCTACGAACCGGCGGCATTGGCAATCATCAGCCTCGCGCTCACCTGGGCCGCCATCGGTTTGATTCAGCTGCTTAGCCATGGGCGTCCCGGCCAGGAACAAGTAGGCGGGGTGCATTAATCAAAAGGGAGACACGATGGCATTTCTTGAACTTACCAATATCCACAAGCAATTTGGGCAGGCAGTCGCCGTTGAAGACTTCAATTTGAAAGTGGAGCGCGGGGAATTTGTTTCGTTTCTTGGCCCAAGCGGCTGTGGAAAGACCACAACCCTCCGCATGATCGCGGGCTTTGAAATTCCCACCAGCGGCAGAGTTGCCATTGATAATGTGGATATTACAGACAAAGCCCCGAATCAACGTAACGTCGGCATGGTTTTTCAATCGTACGCCCTCTTCCCGAACATGACAGTGGCGCAGAACATCGGTTTTGGCCTTCGTATTCGAAAGGAATCCGAGTCAGCCATTCAGGAACGCGTGAACGAGATGCTTGCGTTGATTCACCTGGAACAAAAGGGCAACAGTTATCCGAGCCAGCTTTCCGGCGGACAACAACAGCGCGTGGCGCTGGCCCGCGCTTTGGCTATTCAGCCGCAAGTGCTTCTTTTGGATGAACCCCTTTCGGCTTTGGACGCAAAGATTCGTATCTCCTTGCGCGCTGAGATTCGAGCCATTCAGCGGAAACTGGGAATCACAGCCATTTACGTTACACACGATCAGGAAGAAGCTCTTTCGATTTCCGACCGGATTGTTGTGATGAGTCAGGGGCGCATCGAACAGGTGGGCACTCCCTTCGAGATTTACAATTTCCCCCAGACCGCCTATGTCGCAAATTTTGTGGGAACATTGAACATGACCACAGCGGAAATTATAGACCCGGCAAAGGGAATCCTTCAAATTGACGGCGCGCGCCTTGAGACGGCAGAGAAATTGAATGGAGCCCACAGGGGTGATAAGGTTACGATCGCG
>JBHORD010000011.1:0-24087 GCA_042408355.1 Anaerolineales bacterium | reverse complement strand
CACCGCGCGCTCCAAGGGCCTGCCTGAGAACGTCGTGATTAATAAGCATGCTCGGCCCAACGCCATGATCCCCGTTATCACATTGGCCGGTTTTCAAGTGATTGCTTTGCTGGGGGGAGTGGTCATTACCGAGACTGTCTTCAATTATCCGGGGATTGGATCGGCGGCGGCAAATGCGGCCGCTCAGCTGGATGTTGTGACGGTGTTGGGCTTTGCCCTGTTCAACGGCTTCATTTTGATAGTTGCGAATCTGGTGGTTGATGTGCTTTATGCGTACATTGATCCGCGCGTTCGTTTGTCGTGAAATGAAAGTGAGACTTAGACATGGCTAATCCTACCGGCGACAACACTTTATTGACCGAGACTGTGCCGTTGCGCGAAATCGGCTGGTTCGAGCGCTTTCTAGGGCCAGAGAATTATCGCGTCGTCACTGGACTGCTCAAGACCCCTGCCTCGATTCTGGGGTTCATCCTGATCGCCTTCTTCGTCCTTATCGCGCTGGCGGCGCCTGTGATTGCGCCGCCGATGAATCCGGACGACCCTTTTAAGATTCCGCGCGACGGTTTTAGTTCCGAGCCGAAACCCATGGGCACGGTATGGGTCAGCCGCCAGCCTCCTCTTCCATTTTGGTGGAAGCCCCTGGTTGGCACCGATAAATGGGTGCATATCCTGGGTACGTCGGAAGGTCAGTATGATATCTTTTACGGGGTCATTTGGGGCACGCGGACTGCCTTTGAGACGGGCCTTGCCGTAACGATCATAACCTTTTTGATTGGGGTTATCATCGGCTCCATATCGGCCTATTATGGCGGTATTGTGGATAACATCATTATGCGTATCGTGGATGTCTTCCTGACACTGCCATTCATTCTGGCGGCGTTGATCCTTGGGGCGATCCTGGTGCCCAAAATCGGCCAGAGTGTGTTGCCCTCCATGATCGCGTTGATTGCTTTCAGTTGGATGACGTATGCACGCGTAATTCGTGGAGATATCCTGTCTATCAAAGAACGTGACTATATTATGGCGGCCAAGGTGATCGGTGTAAAAGACAGCCGGATTCTCTTTCGCCACATCATCCCGAACGCCATATTCCCAAGTTTGGTACTGGCGTCTTTGGCCATTGGCGATGTGACGCTTTCCTTTGCCGCATTGTCCTTCCTCGGAATCGGCGTGGGTGTCGGTTACGCGGACTGGGGGCAGGTGTTAAGTTTTGCCCGAAACTGGATTACGAGCTTGAGCACCTACTGGTATATTATTGTCTGGCCGGGCCTTACTCTGGTTCTCTTTGTCCTCGGTTGGAATCTGGTAGGCGACGCCCTGCGCGATGTTCTCGATCCGCGCATGCGCGGCAAAACGTAATTCTTGTGTCCTCCAAATCAATAGCTTTACGTTTTTTCCTGTTCCCTCTTGGAATTGCGTTGTTATGGACAGCGTTTTTATTCCAGGGGGGAACGGCTTTAAATGCTGAACAGGTCGTTCTCACGCCCACCCCCGACCGGCTTGCAGAACCGACTTTATCCCCCGCCAAAACGCAGGCGGATTACGGCGCACAGGTCTTCTGGTTGTACTGCCTTCCCTGCCACGGCGATAGAGGGCAGGGCCTGACAGATGAATTTCGACAGTTGTATCCTCCTGATCATCAGGATTGCTGGAAGTCGGGCTGTCATGGAAACCGGCCTTATACGAACGGTTTCATTTTGCCAACCGTTGTTCCGCGTCTCATCGGGGATGGCGCGTTGAACAATTTTTCCAACGCGGCGCAGTTGTACGGCTTTATCAGCAGTGCGATGCCGTTTCAAGCGCCGGGCACGCTCACAAGCGAACAGTATTATCAAATCGTTGCCTTCCTTCTTCGCCAGAATGGACTTTGGGACGGCAGGACCGAAGTCAACGCCTCCAATGCATCCCGAATCCACATCTCATCCGAGGCGGCCGCTTCCACGCCCGCTCCAAACGTTGCGCCAATACCGTACGGCGAAACGAATAACGGTTCCTGGATGATTTTTGCGGGGGGGGCGCTTTCGCTGATTCTGATTTTGTCTATTTGGCTGCTCATTCGGAAAAAAAGATAAAATATACCGGAGGCGACATGCCCATTCTCTCGAATAAAAAATATCTGTTCATATTTTCAGCATTGATCTTTGGCCTGTCTGCCTGCACGATCCCGCGCCTGTTTTCCGGGACGCAGTCCGCGCCCTCTTCTGTAACAGCGACTCCTTCGCCGGCCGCGGGCACGGCAACGCCTTCGGCGCCGAGCACGTTAACCGTCTGCCTGGGCGAAGAGCCGAATACGTTGTATCCGTTTTCGGGTCCGAATGAGGCGGCGCTCAGCGTGTTGAACGCCATTGACGATGGACCGTTCGATACCATCGGGTACAGTTATCAGCCGGTCATCCTTCAGGAGATGCCCAGCCTCGAAAACGGCGATGCGCAGATCGCGCCCGTCAGCGTTTCTTCGGGCGCAAAAATTGTTGACGCCGCCGGCAACCTGACCGCGCTCGCCGCCGGCGTTAAAGTCCGCCCCTCTGGTTGCCGCGATGACAGCTGCGTCATCACTTACGATGGCGTCAGCCCTTTGCAGATGGATCAAATGGTCGTGACCTTTCGCATGCGCACCGATCTTACCTGGTCGGACGGCACGCCGCTGACTTCGGAAGATTCGGTTTATGCTTTTCAACTGGCCGCCGATAAAAACACGCCCGGCTCGAAGTTTTTGATTGATCGCACCCAATCTTATGAAGCCGCCGGCTCGTCTGTGACTCAATGGTGGGGTATCCCCGGTTTCCTGGATCAAAGTTTCATGACTAACTTCTGGGCTCCCGCACCCAAGCATGTCTGGGGTCAATTCAAAGCGGCGAATTTGCCGACGATTGATGTCGCCGCGCGCATGCCTGTCAGCTGGGGACCGTACGCGATTCGGGAATGGGTCAAAGGGGATCACGTCACACTTGAAAAGAATCCCTATTATTTCCGCGCGTCTGAAGGATATCCAAAATTCGATCAGATTGTTTTTCGTTTCATTTCCGATCCGAATGCGGCCATCAGTGAATTGACCGCTGGCCGCTGTGATATTCTCGATCCGAGCATTCATCTTGATGCGCAAGTCGCTTTGCTTCAACAAATGCAGCAGAGCGGAGAAATCCACGCGTATTTTGTTCCCAGTGACGCGATTGAATGGCTTGGACTGGGCATTACGCCTGCCGCATTTGATAATGGTTACAGTTCCGCCAACGCCGCGCGCCAGGATTTTTTTGGCGATCCGCGCACGCGCCAGGCGATTGCTTTGTGTCTCGATCGCCAAAAGGTTGTAAACACCGTTCTTTTCGGTCAAACCACTGTCCCGGCCTCATTCGTTCCCGCCGATCACCCGCTCTATGACGCGGCTGTTCCGGCTTACAAATTTGATCCGGCCGCTGGCGAGCAATTGCTCGATCAAATTGGCTGGCGCGACCTCGATGGCAATCCGGCTACGCCGCGCCTTGCGGCGGGAGTCAAAAACGTCAAAGATGGGACGCCGCTCAAATTGAATTATTATTCCACGCCTGCGGCACAGCGCCGCCAGGTGGCGGATATTCTTTCACAGTCTCTCGAACAATGCGGCATCGGCGTGAACGTTCAATATTATTCGCAAAATGATCTCTACGCGCCGGGCCCCGTCGGCCTGTTATTTGGACGCCGTTTCGATTTGATCGAATATGCAATGGCGACCGATAATCTCAACCCGCCGTGCGATTGGTTTACAAGCGTCGAGATTCCGAACGACGCCAATCACTGGGTCGGCACGAATGTCACCGGTTACAAGAATCCGGATTTCGATGCGGCCTGCCATGCGGCGCAGTTGGCGCTGCCCGGGGAGCAGGCTTTTACCGATGCATACCATCAGGCACAAGCCATTTTCGCTTCAACCCTTCCGTCCATTCCGCTTTATTATCGAATCAAAGTTGCCGCGGCGCGCACAGACATCTGCCACTTCGACCTTGATCCAAGCGCCAATCCGATGTGGAACATCGAAGCATTCGACAAAGGCTCGGACTGTCAGCAGTGATGCGATTTAAATGTCTGCCAGCGTTTATTCTGCTGGCCCTGCTCGCTTCATGCGGACCCCAATCCTTCGACTTCGCTCAGGGCAGGCCGGCTCCTGTTACGACAGCGATTTCCACGCCGATCGCGGCCGCCTCCGCGCCGATTACGGCGGTTCCCCATGCGCAGGAAATTCGTTTTGCATTGATCGGCTCTGTTACAAACGCCAACGTCTGGGCGCTGTTCGACGCGAAGGGATATTCGTACAACAATTACGCGGTTCGATCCGGCTATTGGCCGCGTCTGTATCAGCTTTCGATTCCCGACCGTCAATTCGAGCCGATGGCCGCCAGCGGAGCGCCGTCGCCCATTCAACAGGAGGGAAGTTTTTATACAGCCGTGGTTCCTCTCCGCGCCGATTTAAAATGGACGGACGGTTCCCTGTTCACAGCGGATGATGTCGCTTTCACGGTAAATACCGTTTTATCTTTTCAACTTGGTTTCGACTGGCGCGATTATTACAACTCCGATTATCTCGATCATGCCGAAGCTGTGGACGCGCACACGGTCAAGTTTTATTTCAAGAAACAACCGAACGTCGGCGTGTGGCAGTACGGCGCGTTACAGGGACCGGTTGTGCAGAGGGCATTTTGGTCGTCGAAAGTCGCCGCGTCTGCGGCTTTACTGCCGCCGGCCGATCTTGCTCTGCAAATTGAGGCGCTGAAGGCAAAAGCCGATGACCTTCAAAAGCAATACGATGCACTGCTTGCGACTCCGATCCCTCCGAATCAGATTCAGCAAATGCAGTTGAACCTCAACCGGCGGTTGAGCGATTTGAATCAGGCAAATGCCGATCTTGCCAAAGCGCAATCCAATTACGATACGGCGATGAACGCCGCCCGCGATTCGTTGTATGCATTGGAGGATAAAAACGAACCGACGCTCGGCGATTGGATTCCCGCCGGAGAGGAAAATGGAGAATGGGTCAATAAAGCGAATCCCGATCACCCGTTCAATGCGCCAAAGTTTGATAACGCTATTTATAAAACTTATTCGAGCGAGGAGGACGCGGTGAGGGCGTTACAAAGCGGACAGGTTGATGGCGTTTTGAACCAGAATGGCATATCTGCAAAAATTGTGCCGGATCTGCAAAAAGATAATTCCTTCCAGATTGTATTCAATGCAGATCGCAGTGTGCGTTTCCTGGTAATCAATCAAACCCGTCAACCCCTGGCCGATCCTGCCCTTCGCCGCGCAATGGATTGCGTTCTTGATCGGGCAACTATTGCCCAGGCCATCATGGCTGTTCCGTTGGAATCGTTTGTTCAACCGGGGGCGGGGATATGGTACAACTCCCAGGCGCTGGGCGCATGTGCGGGCCAGGCCGGTTCGTCACAGTTGGAACAGGCCGTGGCGATTCTCAAATCGGCTGGATATACATGGAAGCAGGAACCACCCGATCGGTCGGCTGGTCAGGGGTTGGCGCTGCCGAATGGAAACGCTTTTCCTGCGATTGGTTTAATGGTATCTTCCTCCGACAGTTCGGAAATGAGCGCCGCATCTTATGTGGAACAACGCGCGCATTTGCTTGGGCTTCCATTAACTGTAACGCCGGCGGCGCCGGATCAAATCAACTATGCCGTCTTCAGCAGTCGTCAATTTGATGTGGCAATCCTCGGCTGGCGCGTGAGCGAATCGCCGGGTTATTTGTGCGATTGGTTTGAGGCCGGAAATCCGTTCGGGTACCAGAGCGACCGCCTCCGGTCCGCGTGCGAGGCGTTGAATTCCACCGGCGATTTGTCTGCGGCGCAGAAGGATGTCTACGAGATTCAATCCATCCTTGCTCAAGATCTTCCATTTATTCCGTTGTATTCGGGCATAACGTATGACGCCTATCGAAATATTTTCTATCCGTTCGACCAAGTGTTGGGCGGGTTGAGCGGAATTTACGGCGCGCCGTCTCTGGCGATTCCCGCGCCGCAATAGGAATTCTTTGCTATAATCAGGCAATTCAAAATTCGGACAACTCAATTGAGGAGTCGGCTGTGGCCAAGACGGACCAGAAACCATTATTGGAAGTAAAAAATTTGAAGACTTACTTCTTCACTGAAGACGGCGTAGTCCACGCGGTAGATGGCGTGGATTTTGTCGTTTATCCGGGCGAGATTCTCGGCCTTGTGGGCGAGTCGGGTTGCGGAAAAAGCGTGACGTCGCTGTCGGTGATGCGTCTGGTTTCGCTTCCGGGGAGGATTTTGGAAGGCGAGGTGCTCCTCGATGGCACCAATCTGCTTGAGTTGTCCGAGGATGAAATGATGAAAGTGCGCGGCAACCGCATCTCGATGATTTTTCAACAGCCGCAGACTGCGCTCAACCCGGTGTTTCGCGTGGGCGATCAAATTGCCGAGGTGCTGAGCATCCACCAGGATTTTGGCAAGGAGGCCGGCAAAAAACGCGCGGTCGAGTTGTTGAGAATGGTCGGCATTCCCGATGCCGAGCGCCGTGCAGAAGCGTTTCCGCATGAGCTTTCCGGCGGCATGGCTCAGCGTGTGATGATTGCGATGGCGCTGGCCTGCGTCCCTGAACTCCTGATTGCAGATGAGCCGACGACCGCCCTCGATGTGACCATTCAGGCGCAAATCCTGGACTTGATGCTGGAGATGCGCGAGAAGATGGGCACGTCGGTCATTCTGATCACACACGATCTGGGTGTGATCGCGGAAATGGCCGAACGCGTGGCTGTGATGTACGCGGGGGAGATTGTCGAGCAGGCTGAGGTTAATGAACTTTTCGATAATCCGCTTCATCCGTACACACAAGGTTTGATCGGTTCCATTCCAATTCTTGGTCAGGTCAAAGAACGGTTGGATGTGATCCCCGGCTCGGTTCCCAATTTGATTGACCCGCCGCCCGGTTGTCGTTTTGCGCCTCGATGCATGGCGCGCGTCAAATACGGTCTTCGGATTTGCGGCGAGCAAAGCCCCGATCTGATTGACATTGAGCCCGGTCATTTGGTCCGCTGTTGGCTGTATGAAAATGCGGAAGGGCATTCGGCGCCGCTGAAAGCGCGTTAGTCTTTATTTGGGAGCCATTTTATGAGCGATAATTCCGCACATCCATCCGACGAATTGATCCGCGTCCAGAATCTGAAGAAATATTTTCCGGTGCGTGCAGGCGTGATGCAGCGCGTGGTGGCGCAAGTTCAGGCGGTGGACAATGTGAGCTTTGCCATCAAAAAAGGCGAGACGCTTGGGATGGTGGGCGAATCGGGCTGCGGCAAGACGACGGTCGGCCGCACCATGCTGCGCCTGATCGAACCGACTGCCGGTTCGGTTATCTATAACGGCGCCGATGTTTTCAAATTGAAGCAGAATGAGTTGAAGGCCGTCCGCCGCGATCTGCAAATCATTTTTCAAGACCCTTATGCTTCGCTGGACCCGCGCGTACCCATTGGTCAATCGGTGATGGAAGGGTTGGAGATTCACAAAGTCGGCACGCGGCAGGAACGCACCGAGATCATGTTCGACACCTTGAAAAAAGTGGGATTGGAAACCTATCATGCGCGCCGTTATCCGCATGAGTTTTCGGGCGGTCAGCGTCAGCGCATCGGCATTGCGCGTGCGCTGGCCCTGCGGCCCAAATTCATTGTCTGCGACGAGCCGGTTTCCGCCCTGGATGTTTCCATTCAATCGCAGGTGTTGAATATTCTGAAAGACCTGCAAAAAGAATTCGGCCTGACGTATCTTTTTATTGCCCACAACCTGAGCGTGGTCGAACATATCTCTGACCGCGTGGCGGTGATGTATTTGGGCAAGATGGTTGAGCTGGCGGACCGTGATGAACTTTATCGCGATCCAAAACATCCGTACACGCAAGCGCTCATGTCCGCCATCCCCGTTCCCGATCCGAGGTTGAAACGCAAACGTTTGATTTTGAAGGGCGATGTACCCAGTCCTTTGCATCCGCCGACCGGGTGCCGTTTTCATCCGCGCTGTCCGATCGCCGACAAGATTTGTTCGGAGCAGGAGCCGGAATTCATTGAAAAGAAACCGGGCCACTGGGTGGCTTGCTGGATGGCGCAATAGATTTGATAAACATGAAGCACGGCATTCTTCTCGTTGACGATCAGCGCGATATTCTTCGTCTTTTGCATTCAACGCTCGACACGTTGAAAAGCCAGGAGCTCGATATTATCGAGTCTCCCTCGGGCGAAGAAGCGATGCTCGAAATGGGCCGCCATCAGATTGATTTGCTGGTGGCGGATTATCTTTTGCCGGGCATGACCGGTATCGAATTGATGCATAAGGTGCGCGCCAAACACCCGAATGTAAAAGTGATTTTGATCAGCGGCATGACCGACCGCAAGGCGCGCGATGAAATGTTGAATGCCGGCGCGGTGGCGATCTTCGATAAGCCGATTCCGCTGGCAGATTTTTTGGATGTGGTTGAACGCAGTCTCGGACTCGTCCGCACCATTTTTCCTCCCGAATCAGATGCGCGGACGCAGGCGAAACGTTCCCGAATTTCAGATTTGCTCGCCAATTTCAGGCAGGACATTAAGGCGAATGCCGTATTTCTTTTGAACGACCGCGGACTGGTAATGGCGCGCGCCGGAGATTTTCACGACGGCAGTATGGAAGTTTCCCTGCTCTCGGCGTTGACGGCTGTATTCAGCGCGGGTTTGAAGATTGCGAAATTCAATCGCCAGGATTCGCTGGAACAATATTTTGTCTTCAGCGGCGGAGATCAAGATTTACTGCTCATTCCCGTTGACCCGTCTTATTATCTTTTGCTGGCCGGCGCGGGGCTTGCCAGACGCGAGAGTATTCTCGATACTGTGGACGCATTATTGGCGGTTCGCAATGAAGTCGGGCGCACGCTTCGTTCGATGGGCGTGACCGCCGAACTTAAGGAGCCGCCCGCCCAGCCTGCGGCCGCGCCGGGGAAGAAAGGCAAAACCGGGGAGTTGCCCGCCGCGTCTCCCTCGCCGGAAATCGAGGCGCTGCTCAAAGATGCCTCGAAGAAAAAAATCAAACCGGAAGAAGTGGATGCCTTCTGGAATCAGGCCGCGGAACAGCACGCCAATAAAACCAACAATCCCGAAGTGATCTCTTATGAAGAGGCTCGCAAGATGGGCCTCACACCCGATAAAAAATAAAAAATATTGTGATACAATTTCGCCCGCACTGGGGCGTGGTGCAAGGGCAGCACACCAGCCTTTGGAGCTGTGGATCTTGGTTCGAATCCAGGCGCCCCAGCCATATCATCAAGAACCCGCGCAAGCGGGAATTTTTCTCTCAGCACTGAAAATAAGTGCAGGCAGGCTTGCGCGGGCAAGCCTGTTTTGTTTAGGAGAATGATGTATGAAGGTTACTGCTGTCGTACTCGCCGCGGGTCAGGGCACGCGCATGAAATCCGATTTGCCCAAAGTGCTTCATCCATTATGCGGCAGGCCGATGATCTGGCACGTATTGGAGGCGTTGAAGAAAGTTTCCACCGAAAAACCGGTTGTCGTCGTGGGGCACGGCGCCGAACAAGTGAGGGATTACGTCGCGGATTCTGCAGTCTGCGTCGAACAGGAACCACAGCTCGGAACCGCACATGCCGCCTTGCAGGCTGAGCCAATGGTCAAAGGCAAGACGGATTATGTGATTGTCACCTATGCAGACATGCCGCTTTTGCCCTCCGATGTTTTTCAACGGCTGATCGAAACCCAGCGCGTCAACCCCGGACCTCTGTCTCTGGTGACTGTGATCGCAGACGATCCGCGCGGGTTTGGGCGAATCGTCCGCAACGCGCGCGGAACGGTGGAAGCCATCGTCGAGGAATACGTCGCCACGCCGGACCAGCTTGCCATCAAGGAATTGAACGTCGGCGCGTATTGTTTCAATTCCGATTGGCTGTGGGACGCTTTGCATCGCATCGAAAAGAATCCGCAAAAGGGCGAATATTATCTGACAGACATTGTTGGGCTTGCCGTGAAGGAAAACCGTCCGGTGCAGTCCGTTGTCCATGACGATTTGATCGAGACGATCGGCATCAATACGCGCGTTCATCTGGCGGAAGCGGAAGCCGCCATGCGCCGGCGGATCAATCGCCGGCACATGTTGAACGGCGTGACGATTACGGACCCGTCCTCGACGTATATCGAAGTCGGCGTAACGATTGGAAAAGATACGGTCATTTTCCCCAACACGTACATTCAGGGCCAAACTGTGATCGGCGGACATTGTTCGATCGGGCCCGGTTCGCATATCCGCGATTCGCAAATTGGGAATGGGTGCAAAGTATTCATGTCCGTGATGGAAGGCGCGGTGCTGGAAGATGAAGTGGACATGGGACCGTTTGCGCGCCTGCGGAGCGGCGCGCATTTGGGAAAGCGCGTCCACATGGGCAATTTCGGCGAAGTTAAAGATTCGTTTCTCGCCGAAGGCGTCAAGATGGGACACTTCTCTTATATTGGCAATGCCACCATCGGCGCCAACACGAACATCGGCGCGGGGACGATCACCTGCAATTACGACGGCGAGAAAAAGAATCCTACCGAGATTGGCGAGGATGTTTTTATCGGATCAGACACCATGCTGGTCGCGCCGTTGAAGATTGGCGACGGCGCAAAGACCGGCGCGGGCGCGGTGGTCACCAAAAATGTTCCGCCGGAAACGCTGGTCGTCGGGATGCCGGCGCGCGCCATCAAGAAGGTCGAAAGAAAAGCCAAAAAGCATTGATCGCCTGTCGTACATTTTCATCAAAGGGCTTGCGCATGGTCAGACTCAGCGAAGATTATAGACAATTGATCGAACTTGCCAACGAAGCGCGGCGGCGCGCGTATGCTCCATATTCTCATTATGCGGTCGGCGCGGTATTGCGTACAAAAACCGGCCGTGTCTATTCGGGAGTCAACATTGAGAACGCCGCGTATCCCGTCACGGTGTGCGCCGAACGTGTGGCGGTCTTCAAAGCCGTTTCCGACGGCGAACGCGAATTTGAAGTGCTCGCCCTCGTCACAGATAATGGCGGCTCGCCCTGCGGATCGTGCCGTCAGGTGCTGGCCGAATTTGGCCTGGACACGATTGTTTTGATTGCCGATGCAAATGGAAAGCTGATTCAAAAAACCAGCGTCGGCGAACTTCTCCCCGGCGCGTTCACGCCGAAGGATCTGGAACGATAAACCGCTGTTCGATGATTGGCGTTCGATATTCGGTTATCTGCTGTGAACGGTATGCCGCGGAGTGAGCATTCTTTACGCGTCGAAGCGGTTGTCCTTCGTCACCATGATTGGGGCGAGGCGGACCGGTTGTTGACGCTTTATACGCGCCAGCTTGGCAAAGCGCGTGCCATTGCCAAAGGGGCGCGCAAGATTACCTCGCGCAAAGCCGGGCATCTGGAACCGTTCACGCACGTCAAACTTCAACTTGCAAAAGGACGCGATCTGTTCATCGTCACACAGGCCGATACCGTCGAATCCTATCTGCCTCTGCGCGAGGATCTGATGCTGACCGGACACGCCTCGTACGCGGTTGAATTGTTGGATCGGTTTACTTACGAAGACGAAACGGAGAATCCAACTCTCTTCCGCTTGCTGACGGAGACGCTATCGCGCCTCGCCTCTCATTCGGACCCGTGGCTGGTCCTCCGCTATTATGAGATTCGCCTGCTCGACAATTTGGGATACCGCCCCAAACTTTTCGAGTGCGCCAACTGCGGACGCGTGATCCAACCCGAAGATCAATTCTTTTCGTTTTCAGCAGGCGGGGTGATTTGCCCGACCTGTGGAAAAGGCCTGCCGAATCTTATGCCGATCTCAATGGAGACGCTCAAATATCTGCGTCATTTCCAGCGCTCCAGCTACGCCGACGCCTCCCGCGCCCGCCCCGAACCCGAAGTCCAGAAGGAGGCGGAGAGCCTCATGCAGGGTTATTTCACATACCTGCTGGAGCGTGGGCTGAACACGCCGGGGTTCATCAAGCGAGTCAAGTCTTAAGCTTCTTTCTAATTAATGCTTATGTGGGGCTATCTTTCGGCGTGGGTGTCGAAGACGAAATAGTGAAAAAGCGCGACTTCAAGTTGAGAATGGGCTTCTCCAAAAGAAAATAGCTTAAACTTGCAACGACAATTGTCGTTATTAAGGCGATCCAAAATACCCATGGAGAGCCAAGGGTATAAGGTTGGCCGTATTGTTTTAGGAGCGCAACGACAACTGCGATTGTGAAAAAGTGATAAACGTATAATCCGTAGGAAATTTTTCCCAGATAACCCAATATGCTGCCGCTCAAATCGCTTTGGAAAAGTTTTGTCTTGACAACGCAATATATCAAGATGGCAAACAGATAATTCAACAGACTGTACCCCCATACTTCCTTGAAAGCGCCCGTTAAAGGGAGTTCGTATCCAAGGGTGGCTAAAACGTAATACCCTCTTACAAGATAATCTGAAAGCATTCCGAGGATCGGAACAATAATCACAAGGCCGAGAAGTTGCAGGCGCGGATGTGGAATTTCAAATCTCGATATATAAGCGCCTAATGCAAATGCGTCGATGTGTGATAGTGGAAGCACATAAGTTGCTTGTTGGGGGTCTTTGAGTAGAAATGGGAAAACATGATTTCGAAAGATAAGGGTCGTTATTAAACGGAAAATGGGCCCAAGTGCAATAAATGCGATAAAAAGCTTTTTCAGGTTTTTCTTGGGAGTCATAAAGATTAGCAAGGGCCATATCAAATAAAATTGTTCCTCTACTGAAAGAGACCACAAATGGCTGAATGCCCAGCTTTTTACATAGGCGACACTGGCAGAAAAGAAATCATAAATGTAGAAAAAAGCATACCAGACACTGTGAAAAAAATCTCGCCTGAAGTTTGACGCCAATGGCCCAAAATTGAAGTTCGGCAGGGCTACGACCATTACAGCAAGAATGAAAATATACAGGTAATACAACGGTAATATTCGGAGGGCTCTTCTCCCGTAGAATTTTACAAAGAATTCTTTAGCCGGAAGAGAGTCTTTCATCCTCAATAATATATCGGTAATGAGAAATCCGGAAAGTACGAAAAACAGATCCACGCCGACCCATCCGAATCGGATATCTCCCATGTGATAAGAGAAGACGCCCAAAAAAGCGAGCGCTCGTAACCCATCTAACCCAGCAATCATTGATTCTCCATTCAAAATCTAAATATCGGAATAGTTTACCTTATTCTCTTTCCCCAATTCAAAACCAAAATCCACGCAGTGACAGCTACCACCGGCTTGAAGACGCGCCAGAAAAATTTCTGAAACCATGCCCAATGTAAATGATAAAGGATGAGTGTGATGCCCGTGCGGATGGTCAGCGCCTGCCCAAGCGGACTGAACAGGATTCGCCTGCGATAATCGCGGAATGAAAAATCGTTTTTAGCAACCGCATCTCGAATAGCCTTGGCCGCGATCAAACCGTATCCCAATGCGATGCTGATTCCTTCGCCGAAGATTGCGTCCGCGCCGGCCGCGTCGCCGACGAGAATCACACGCGGCACGGCAAATTGGTTGAACGGACTGAACCAGCGAATCGGATGACCCTTGATTTCGCATTGGCTCAGGTCGAAGCCGTGACGCGACATCTCTTCGGCCAATGGTTCTTTGAGGGCGGGTCGTTCTTTGTAAGATAAAACATTCGTGTCGTAGATTCCCCAACACCTCATCGGCTCGCCGTTGATTTGAGTGGGAAAGTCCCATGTGTAACCCGCGATGCCCTCCGGCACGGGGAAGAAATCAAAATATGCATGTCCCCACCGCCCTTCGGGCGCCTCGACAAAATGCTTTGAATTTGGGGGAGGCTGGCAGGGGGTGATCACTTCCAGCACGCGCGCGGTGTGGACGGCTTCGTTTGGCAATATACATCGCCGCGTGATGCCGTTCGAGCCGTCTGCGCCGACGACAATTTGCGCGCTAAACGTTCCTGCATCAGTTTCAACCACTACACCCTCCTCGCGCCGTTGGATATTCTTTACAGTTACATTTTCTCTAATCTCTATTCCCCTATCCCTTGTTTTATTTGCCAGCCAGGCATCGAACTCGTCGCGGCGGATGATTCGCAATGCATGTGTGTTTGACAATGAAATCGTCAGACCTTTGCCGGCAAAATCAAAATGTGCGGACGGGGCGTCCACGTGCGGTATCTCGCTCACGTCGAGTCCCAGGCGCTGGAGGATAATTTCCGCGTCAGCGGTGAGGCCGCCGGCGCAAAGTTTCGGGCGTGGATGATGCGCCTTTTCCAGAATCAAGATTCGATCCGTGAGATGCGGAGCGATCTGAACGAGATGAAGCGCGGTGGAAAGCCCGCTGGGGCCCGCGCCGATGATCAAAATGTCTTTTGACATGGCAATAATTTACCATAGAATACACGCAGGCATAGAATGCCAGCGCAATTTGGGAGAAAGACTTGTGTTTGCTTATACGGCTTATAACCCCGAAATTTTGAGCGGCAAACCGCCCTCTTCCATTAACCATCAGTTATAATCCCCTCACTCCACCAATCACCAATTTACCAATCACCAATTTACCAATCACCAACCACCAATGACCAAATCCACCTTCCAATCCCTCATCCTCACCCTCCAGCAATTCTGGGCGGAGCGCGGCTGTGTGCTCTGGCAGCCTTATTACACCCAGGTCGGCGCAGGGACGATGAACCCTGCCACCTTTTTACGTGTGCTCGGTCCCGAGCCGTGGAATGTGGCGTACGTCGAGCCGTCCATTCGTCCCGACGATGGACGCTACGGCGAGAATCCGAATCGCTTTCAACAGCATTATCAATTCCAGGTGATTCTCAAACCCGACCCGGGCAACCCGCAGGAAATCTATCTCGACTCGCTCAAAGCCATCGGCATTGACCCGCGCCAGCACGACATCCGCTTTGTGGAAGATAACTGGGAACAGCCTGCCATCTCCGCCTGGGGACTCGGTTGGGAGGTCTGGCTCGACGGTCAGGAAATCACGCAGTTCACCTACTTCCAGCAAATGGGCGGCGTGACGCTCGACCCCGTTTCGGTGGAGATCACCTACGGGCTGGAGCGTATCCTCATCGCCCTCAACAACGCCAAAGCCATCTGGGACGAACCCTGGAACGAGCGCGTCACCTACGGCGAGATTCGCCGCCGCGAAGAGTTCGAGCACAGCAAATATTATTTTGAAGTCGCCGATGTGCAAGCCATGCGCGAAGTCTTCGAACGCTTCGAACGCGAAGCCGAGGCTTGTCTCGCGCAAGGATTGGTTGTCCCCGCGCACGATTACGTTCTCAAATGCTCGCACATCTTCAACACGCTCGATACGCGCGGCGCGGTCGGCGTTACCGAACGTCAGGCTTTCTTTCGGCGGATGCGAGATCTTGCAAGACGCGTTGCGGAAGCGTATGTGGAACAACGAAAACAGCTTGAATATCCTCTGCTGAAAAACGTTCAAACGTTGGAACCTTCCAACGTTCAAACGTTCAAACCTTCCAACGTTCCAACGTTCAAACCTTCCAGCCTCCAACCTTCTATCTTTTTGTTGGAAATCGGCGTCGAAGAACTTCCTGCCGCGGATGTGGACTCGGCTCATGCTCAACTGAATGAAAAGATTCCATCATTGCTCGATGAACTTCATCTTGAACATGGTGACATCCGCATCTTTTCTACCCCGCGGCGGCTCGTCGTTTCGATAGCGAATCTCAGCCCGCGCCAACCCGACCGCGAAGACCTCGTCAAAGGTCCGCCCGCCGATAAAGCCTTTGACAACAACGGCAATCCGACCCCCGCCGCGCAGGGCTTTGCCAAGAAGAACGGCGTGGACGCCAAAGACTTGCAAGTCCGCGAAGAAAACGGCGGCAAATATGTTTATGCCATTGTCAAACAAACAGGCCGTTCGACCCCCGCAGTGCTGGCGGAATCTTTACCGAAATTGGTTGAGAGCATCAAGTTCGAAAAGTCCATGCGCTGGAATGAGTCGGGCGTGGCGTTCTCGCGCCCGATTCGCTGGTTCGTGGCTTTGCTTGGCGACTCAGTGATTCCGTTTGAATATGCGGGCGTTGTTTCAAGCAATATAACCCGCGGACTGCGTCCGTATGATTCGCCTGAAATCAAAATTCCCTCCGCCGATAAATACTTCGATGCGATGCGCTCAGCAGGCATTCTCCTTGATAAAGAAGAACGCAAAGCCTCCATCGTGGAACAGGTCAAACAAGCCGCGGCGCTGGTCAGCGGCGAAGCCGTCATTGACGATGATTTATTGAATGAAGTTGCGAATCTGGTCGAAATGCCGACGGCTGTCATGGGCGAATTCAATCCCGATTTCCTGCAGTTGCCGCGTGAAGTTTTGATCTCGGTGATGAAGAAGCATCAACGATATTTTCCGGTCACCAATCACCAATCACCCAATTACCAATCACCCAACTACCAATCACCCAATTACCAATCACCCAATTACCAATCAACCATTTACCAACCAACCAATTACCACTTACTCCCTCACTTCATCTCCATCCGCAACGGCGACGGCTTACACGCCGACATCGTCCGCCAGGGAAATGAACACGTCCTCGGGGCGCGCTTCGCGGACGCGAATTTCTTTTTCCGCGAAGATTTGAAACACAAACTCGAAGAGTTCCGCCCGAAGCTTTCCGGCTTGATCTTCCAGACCAAACTTGGCTCGATGCTGGATAAATCCGAACGCATGGTGAAACTCTCTGCCGAAATCGGCAAGATGCTTAACTTGAACGGCCTGGAACTTGCCAGCCTGGAACGTGCAACCTATCTTGCCAAGGCGGACCTCACGACTCAAATGGTCACCGAGATGACCTCGCTTCAAGGCGTCATTGGACGCGAGTATGCGCTGCGCTCCGGCGAAAAGCAGGAAGTGGCGGATGCCATCGGCGAACAGTATCAACCCGTTCCCAAAACAAAAATTGGCGTGGCGCTTGCGTTGGCAGACCGCATCGATTCGCTGGTCGGCCTCTTCGCGGCGGGCCTGGCTCCCACTGGCGCCAAAGATCCGTTTGGTTTGCGCCGCGCCGCCATTGGCGTTGTCCAACCGTTGATCGAACATGACATAGACTTCGACCTCGCCGAGGCGGTCAAACAATCCGCCGCGACGCAGCCCCTTGAAGTGAGCGGGGAAACGCAAAAACAAATTCTGGACTTCATCGCCGGTCGTCTCTCCGTGGCGTTGAAAGAGATGGGCTACCGCTATGATGTTGTTGATGCGGTGCTGGCAGAGCAAAGCTCAAATCCCGCCGCATCCGCGCAGGCAGTCAGACAATTGCAGGCATGGATCGAACGCGAGGATTGGCGCGAGATTCTTGCCGCCTTTGCGCGTTGCGTGCGAATTACGCGTGACCAAAAGCAAACCTTCGAGACGAATCCAGAGAACTTTGCCGAAAAAGCGGAAGAAGCGTTGTTCAAAGCCTTGGAGCGGGCCGAGTCCGCTTCACGTGGGGAAGGAAGCGTGGATGAATTCCTGAACGCTTTCGTCCCGATGATTCCCGCCGTCAATGAATTCTTCGACAAGGTTTTGGTCATGGCTGACGATAAGGCCCTGAGGAGAAACCGTCTCGGCTTGTTACAGCGCATATCAGCGCTGGCGCGCGGCGTGGTTGATCTCTCCAAACTGGAAGGCTTCTAAAATCTCCTCCCGCTTATGCGGGAGGAGATTTTTCCGTAACATTTTCGGCGCTCCATCGTTTATATCAATGAATTGCAGTGAAAACCGACTTCGCTGATTCCAACTCTGTTTCTCTGCCGGAGGAACGTCAACTGGTGCAAAGCGCCAAGGCCGGCGACTCGCAGGCGTTCACGCAATTGTACGACGCCTATCTTGAACGCGTATATCGTTATGTGTATTTTCACGTCTCCGACGATCAAGCCGCCGAAGACATCACTTCGCAAGTGTTTTTGAAAGCCTGGGAAAATCTTGATCGTTATCAACCCGGCGGTTCGCCGTTTTTGGCATGGCTTTATACGATTGCGAGACATCAAGTGATTGACCATTACCGTACCCGCAAAGCATCCGTTTCCATTGATGAAGTCGCCGCATTGCCCGCCAAAGAGGACGCGGTGGATGAGCAGGTCGAAGCTCGATTCGATTTGCAGGCGATGCGCGACGCGCTTCAATTTTTAACCGAGGAACAACGACAAGTCTTGATCCTAAAATTCATTGCCGGTTTGAGCACCAGTGAGATTTCAAAACAAATGGGCAAAGCCGAAGGCGCCATCCGCGCATTGCAGATGCGCGCATTGCAGACTTTATCCAAATACTTGAAAGTGAAGGATTTGGCATGAGCGACTTCGAATTAATTTTGGATGAATGCCTGGCCCAGCTTGTCAGCGGCGCGTCTTCCCTCGACGAAATTTTAGCGCGTCATCCCGAACATGCCGCGCAGTTGAAGCCGCTTCTGCAAACCGCCGCGCAATTCGAGGCGGCGCGGAGCCTCCAACCTTCTCCCGCTTTCAAGGCGCGCGCCCGCGCCCAATTGACGGATTCCATGCAGGCTCATCCGCGCCGCCGCTCATCGCCAGTCATGCCGTTCTGGCGCGTGGCGGTCGGCCTGGCGGTTCTGGCCCTCGTGTTTCTGATGACGGGTACGGCCTTCGCACAAAGCGCATTGCCGGGGCAGTTTTTATATGCGTGGAAATTATCGAGCGAAAGAGTCTGGCGCGCGGTGGCGCCGAATCCGATGGCCGTTGATCTGACGCTCGCCAATCGCCGCGTGGATGAGATGGTCGCCGTCGCTGGAAATTCCGCGCGCGAATCTCAGGCGTTGGCTGGCTATCTCGAAGCGCTGACCCGCCTCATGTCCGAGAGCGACGCGCAAAACAGCGTGATGATTTTGCAGGCGTTGAAATCCCATCAGGCGAAATTATCCGCGGCGGGTATTTCCGTCCCTCAATTAAACAGCTATATTTCGCAAATCAACCCGGTTCCCAATCCGGCGAATCCTTCAAACACGCCCGCGCCCATCCTTCCAAATCTTGCGCCGACTGTTCTGCCGAAGATCATTCCAACGGTCAAGATTCCAGATTTGCTTCCGTAATATTTCTGGCGGCCGTTCGTTATGAATAATGAATGACCGCAACAAAGGTCAAAACTCAACTCGGAGGTTGTATCATGAATACGCTGGTTCAAATCATTCTCTCTGTCGCTTTGAGTCTTGCAGTGGCCGCAGGCTTCAATCCGACGGTTCAAGCCGATGTGCAACAGGCTTTGCAGGGCGCGGAAGCCGCTGTTACACAAACGGCAAACATCACGGCGCAAGCGGCTTCGCGCGCCAATGCCGGCGTCAATCTTCAGGTTTCTGCCGGCACAAATGCTTCTGCAGACGCAAACGGCTCTGCTTCCGCCTCCGGCAATGTAAACGGCGGACTCGGTTTGACCTCGGCGCTAACTGGCCTGTTCGGCGGTCAGAGCCAGACATCCAGCGGGAATGCCGTGAATGCCCAGAGTTCGGCGAATGCTTCGGGCGGACTGCCCTTGAATTTATCCCTCAACGGGCAATCGGGCCTCAACCTGAATCTTGGGCTGGGCCAGTAAATATCCCGCGCTTCTCTTACAGGCAGAGACGGCTCTTGGGCCGTCTCTACTTTTTTCCAAATCGTTCCATAAATTTTTCTTTTGTCATCCAGAATTCAGTATGTTGCATTTCGAGCATCTTTCGATAGCGCGCGCTGACGGGGTTGTACGTCCACATCAGCCACCAGCCATAGAAATTTTCCCAGAATTCGCCGAACGCTCCCAGCGGACGGTGATATGGAAAGATTGTAAAGCCAAGATGCTGAAAAGCGGCGCGCCCGCCGTCGGCTTGCTGGCGCGAGATGAATGTTGTAACGCCGCCAACGGCTTGAATATCGTTCAAAGCGGGATGATCTTGAATGTGCTTTGCAATCAGCCTCATGGAATGAAGGATCAATCGCTGAAACTTCAATCCGTAGGCGAGGTCCGGCCCTTTAGCGGGGATAAGCGGCATGCGTTCGTTCCAAAAATGGAGGAAGAGCGCTGGTGAGTTTGAAGGGATTGTCTTTTCAGGGAAAGCGATCTGATGCTTGATACGGCCTGCTTGAATTCGCAAAATACATTGTGGGTCGTCGGTGAATGGCTCGACGCCTTCCATGCGGCTGAGCCAATTATCGAAGCGGCGGATGATGATGCGAAGAGGATTCATGTTTAAGATGGAGTCCGAAATGGCCGGAGCCGCGGCGTTGCGTTTTATCGCTGGATCAACCAGATGCCGATCACGACCGCCAATGTTCCCAGCCACTGCTTCTCCGAAATCGGCTCATGGAAAATCCAACTGGCCGCGATCATTTGGACGCCAAGCACCGTCAAGCCGGTCGTCAGGGGAAAGGCGATGCTCAGCGGCATGTACTTCAACAACCAGGTCAATGTGATGACTGTGATAAAACCGGCGAGATTGCCGACAATCTGCCAGATGATCAATCCGCGCCACGTGTCGCTCATGGCTGACACACGAAAGGCGGCGTTGGATAAAACGTTGAAAGCCAGGTTCACAACGATCAGCCAGAAGACCAGCAGTGATGTGCTGCTCACTTTAGGGATGGATATACTGCCAAAACGATTGAACATATACGCCTCCAAAAAGTTCCGCCGTTTTTAACGGGAAAACTGTTTTCAACCACAAAGGCTTGCGCTGACTGGCGAAACCGCGTCGAAGCGGCGCGACGGTCGCGGAGGAAAACCGCCATAAAATTCAAGTGTTTTCCCTTTGCGCCTTCGTGGTCAGTCTCTTTTCCGTTAATCACGGAAGAGTCAAAAAATAATCAAATTCATTTTACAGAACCCTGCCAATCGCTTCAAGATTTGCGGTTCCGTTCGAGCGTGTCTGCCGTGCGGCGCCAACATTCGAACGTTACCGCAATTTGGCCGTCCTCGAGGGGCGGTTGCTCTTATCGTTGGGCAGTATAATTCTTCTGTCGCTATGTCCGTCACCGATGAGATCAAATCACGTATTGACATCATTGACCTCGTCTCCGAGGCCGGCGTCAAACTGCGTAAATCGGGGAAGAACTACACCGGCTTTTGCCCGTTCCATGTCAATAAGCATACGCCGGCTTTTGTCGTCTGGCCCGAGACGGGCACATGGCGTTGTTTCGGCGAATGCAACGAAGGCGGCGACATCTTCAAGTTCGTGATGAAGAAAGAGGGGATTGATTTCAGGGAAGCGCTCGAAAAACTGGCGGCGCGCGCGGGCGTGGAAGTTCCGACATACCGGTCTGAGAAGCCTGAACAAAAAGAAGCATACGAGCATCTGCGAAAACTGCTCGAAGACGCGTTGATTTTTTATCGCAATCATCTTCTCAACAATGCAGACGTTTTGAATTATCTCCGCGAGAAGCGCAACCTGACCGACGCAACCATCGAGACATTTGGGCTGGGGTACGCGCCCCAGAGCTTCGACAACGCCCTGAAACATTTTACACAACGCGGCTACTCTGAACAGGATTTGTTCGACGCCGGTTTGCTTTCTGAAAATGAAGGCGGCAGACGATTCGACCGTTTCCGCCACCGCATCATGATCCCGATTCGCGATGAGAACGGAAGAATGGCCGGTTTTGGCGCGCGCATCGTGGACCCGAACGATATTCCCAAGTTTTTGAATTCACCCGAAACGCCGATCTTTTCCAAAGGCCGATTGCTTTACGGATTGGATCGCGCCCGTAAACCCATCCGCACGGCGGATCAGGCAGTCATTGTCGAAGGTTATCTGGATGTCGTCGCTTTGCATCAGGCCGGCTTTGAAAATGTCGTCTCGCCGATGGGCACGGCGCTGACCGAAGACCAGCTGCGTTTGCTCAAGCGATTCACGCGTCGTATTGTGCTGGCGCTCGATCCCGATACGGCGGGACAAAAAGCTGTCCTGCGCGGCCTGGAGGCAGCGCGCGCCGCGATGGACCGCGAAGGCGAATTTGGCTTCGACGCGCGCGGCTTGTTGCGCAATGAAGCGCGTCTGCAAGCCGATCTGCGCGTGGCGGCGATGCCGGACGACCTCGACCCGGACGAAATCGTTGCGCGCGATAAAGACGAATGGCCGCGTTTGATTGAAAACGCAAAGCCGATTGTCACACATGTGATGGAAACGCTTGCGGCGGGCCGCGACTTGAAAGATCCAAAAACCAAGAATCAAATTGCCGCGCAAGTCCTGCCGTTGATTGAAGATTTGCCGAACCCGATGGAGCGCGACACATACCGCCAGCAGTTGGCGCGTATGTTGAGGGTAAGCGAAAACGCGTTGATCGGCGCGCAGACTCAGGGTCCGCGGGTGAGGCGGCAAAGACCGGCGAAACGGGAAACGGTTCAAGGCTCCGCGCCAGTCGTAGTGGCGGTAGCGTCGAGTCAAAAAGTCGAGGCTTATCTTATTGGCGTTTTGTTCCGCAAGCCCGAATTACTCTATCGGCTCGACCGCTTGCTGGGACAGTACGGACTTACCACTCTGTCCGCCCAGGATTTCGAGTATACTGACTACCAGATATTGTTTGGGTTGATCCGCGCGGCTGTGGAGCAGGATCAAACCGAACATCACGAGTTTGTCGTCGAAGCCCTGCCTGAATCGCTGCGCGGGCTTTCGCGTGAATTGCTGGCGCAGACGGAAAAGCTTGATCCGGTGGAGGAAAAGTTGCTGGAGGAGTTGTTCCGCGCCGTGATCAAACTGCGGCGGGCGGCGGCGGGCGAACATTTGAATCAACTGCGTTTTTTGCAGGAGGAAGCTCAGCAAAGCGGCGATTTACGCGCGGCTTCTTACCAGGGCCTGGTGTTGCAACATACGCGGCTTTTACGAGACCTGGATCAGGCAAATCGTAAATTGTCATTGAAGCGGCTGGAATAAGGATTATAGTTAGACCGAAGGGTGAAGGGAAAATGACCACAAAGAAAGCATCCAATCGTAAGGCAGGGACGCGAATCAGCGGGTCGCGTAAAAATAAGACGGCGCCGAAAATCCCGCGCGAGCCGGCTTCCGCCGTGCCGGAGGAGGCGCTCAAGGAATCGGGACTCGAAGAATTGGATATGGAGGAAACTGCCGCTGAGATTCCCGAACCGGATTTGGCGCAGGCGGAAGAAGAATTTATCGAAGAAGACGATCTGTATGATGAAAGCCGCCCCGAGATCGCGACGGAATTGTCCGAAGATCCGGTGCGGCTGTATCTGCGCGAGATCGGTCAGGTCAAATTGTTAGATGCCGACAGTGAATTCCGTCTGGCGACTCTCATCGAAGCCGGCCGATGGATTGATACGTTTCGCCGTCGTCCTGTGCGCAAAGGTCTCCAGCCCGCAACGGCAGTGTATCATGGCCTGCTTTCCGAATTGGTCACGGCATGGAAGCGGTTTGGGGAGGACGCCAAACGTCTCAATACAGAATTGCCCGATCTGTGTTCGATCCTTGAAGAAGCGCAATCGCTTCACAGCGGCTGGGAGTTCGATAAGCCGTCATATCTGCGCGCCTTCCTCGCAAATGACCGCTGGGGACGCGATCCATTGTGGGACAGTATGGTGCGCAAGGCATACAGCGTTTTCCTTTGCCTTTATCTTTTGCCGGCAGATTATGCTAATTGGCTGTCGAACTATATACAGAATTGCAGGAAGCTTCCGGTCTTGCGGACCCTGTATCGGAATCTGCCAAAGGAAAAGATTCTTAGCCGGGAATTGGATTCTGCGCACCTGCGCGCCGAAGAGGCGAACCATGCCATCATCCGCGCCAATCTGCGGTTGGTGGTGAGCGTCGCCAAAAAATATCTTGGACGCGGCATTTCGCTCCTTGATTTGATTCAGGAGGGCAATCTCGGCTTACTGCGCGCCGTGGGCAAGTTCGACCCGCGGCGCGGCTATAAATTCAGCACGTACGCCACATGGTGGATTCGACAGTCCATCAATCGTTCGATTGCGGAACAGGCACGCACGATTCGCATTCCGGTGCATTTGTTCGAATCCATTTCGCGCATCTTGCGCGCCCAGCGTGAGTTGACTCAGGAATTGGGCCGCGAGCCAACCAACAGCGAACTGGCGCTTGAAGTCGGCTACATGCATGCGGCAGACGTACAAGCCATTTTGCGCG
>JBHORD010000010.1:0-5321 GCA_042408355.1 Anaerolineales bacterium | reverse complement strand
CGCGCAATAAGTCCGCAACCTCCGCGCCTGTGGACGGTGAAATGACCGGAACCACTGCCAGCAAAAACAAAAGCAGGATAAAAATCGTCAGCATTCCAGACAATAAGACGATCTTCCAGCCGCTTTTTGAATGATGTTGTTTTTGCCTTCCGCCGTAAGATGCAAGAGATTGTAATCGCGCCATGAAAGATTCCTTTCGACATCATTAAAGCCCGTGCCAACTTTCGACGCGGGCTTTGTCTGCAATGTGACGCCATCATACATTACGTGAGTAAATTTCATATGAAATTTCCATAAAATTGAAGTTAGTTTCCCGGCGGCCTGCCTTTATAATCTGTGCAAGGAGGCAGAGATGCTTAATAAACGAGTCGTTTTTGTTGGCCCGGGAGTTATGGCCGAAGCAATGATTGCCGGATTGCTCCGTCAGAAATTGGCAAAACCCGCGAACCTGACCGCCTCGGGTCCGCGCGCGGAACGCGGCGAGGAATTGCATAAGAAATACGGCATTCAAGCAACGACAGATAATGCCGCCGCAGTTCACGAGGCGGATGTCGTTGTTTTATCTGTCAAACCGCAAAGATTGAGCGACGTGATGAAGGGGATCAAAAGCATCCGTGCGGATGCTTTGGTGCTTTCGATTGTGGCGGGCGCTTCGATCAAAAAACTTGGCGCGGGGTTGAAACACAAAGCCATTGTCCGCTCGATGCCGAACACGCCGGGGCAAATCGGCGAAGGCGTTACGGTTTGGACGGCCTCGCACGAAACGTCGGAGGAACAGCGCGAGACGGCGAGGAAAATTTTGGGCGCGTTGGGCCATGAAATTTTTGTCGAAGACGAGGGCTATCTTGACATGGCGACGGCGTTATCCGGCACCGGCCCCGCGTATGTGTTTTTGTTTACCGAAGCATTAATCGACGCGGGCGTGCACATGGGATTTCCGCGCCGCATCGCCGAGCAATTGGTTTTGCAGACCATCAAAGGTTCGGCGGATTTTTATGAGCAAGCCGGGAAACACCCGGCCGCGCTGCGGAATCAGGTCACGTCGCCGGGCGGAACCTCTGCCGAGGCGTTGTATTATTTGGAGAAGGCCGGTTTCCGCACGGCGATTTCGCGCGCCGTGTGGGCCGCGTATCAACGGTCGTTGGACTTGGGAAAGGAAAAGCCGGTCCATATTCCCGAGGCGCATGAGGATAATGAAGCCTGATGGAATTTCATCGCCGCTCGATTCGATTGAAGGGATTTGATTATTCCGCGCCGGGCGCGCCGCTATCGCAAACGATCCAATGGTTCAAAACCATGACAGCCAATCAATATATTCGCGGCGTGAAAGAATTGAATTGGAGATCATTCACCGGCGAATTGCGGCGGCGCAATTATTACGAACGCGTGATTCGAAACGAAAAAGAATGGGATAGAATCCAGCGGCATATTGAATCCAATCCGTCTCGTTGGCGGAGGATAAAGAAAATCTTTCGTAAAGGCACAGCGGAGAATCAAAAATCCCTTGACGCTTGATTGTCCTGCTGTGCCTCCGCCATGCAAATATCATGTCTCTCCTCACCGCACATTCCCTCGCAAAATCTTTCGGCGCGGAAGACCTCTTCCGCGAGGTTTCGTTTTCCATTGCCAAGGGCGCGCGCTTTGCGATTGTCGGACCAAATGGAATCGGCAAGACCACCTTGCTGCGAATCCTCGTCGGATTGGAAGAACCGTCGGCGGGAAAAGTGACGCGCGCGAAGAATCTTCGCATTGGATATCTGCCGCAGGAAGCGGACTTCCAGCTCGAAGGCACGGTTTGGGACGCGTGCCTGTCAGAGTTTGGCGATTTGATTCAGCGTCAGCGCGAGCTGGAAAAGCTCGAAGCCGAAATGTCTGACCCCATGAAACGGGAGCAGGCTTTGGTCCGGTATGGCCCGATGCAGGAAGACTTCGAGCGGCGCGGCGGTTATGTTTATCAAGTCCGAATCAAACAAGTCCTCACCGGTCTCGGCTTCGATCCATCGGATTTCGATCTGTCGCTCGATCATCTTTCGGGCGGCGAGCGTACGCGCGCCTTCCTCGCGAAACTGTTGCTTTCGAATCCCGATTTGTTACTGCTCGATGAGCCGACCAATCATCTTGATATCAAGGCCGTCGAATGGCTCGAAGGTTATTTGAGCCAGTGGGACGGCGCGGCGCTTATCGTCTCGCACGATCGTTATTTTCTCGATCACACCTGCAACGTCCTGCTCGAAATGTCTGCGAGCGGATCGGAACTTTATCGCGGCAATTACAGCATGTACTTGCAGGAGCGCGAGAATCGCTGGAATCATCGCCTCGAAGTTTTTGAATCGGAGCGCGAGAAGTTGTTGAAGGATGTGGAATATATCAAGAAAAATATTTCGGGACAGAACGTCCAGCAGGCGAAAGGCAGACTCAAACGGCTGACGCGCGTGGTGCAGGCGATTGAACAAGCCGGCATGGATGCGGCGGTCAGCACGAATTGGTCGCAGTTGGACGTGGACACAACCACCAGCCCGTTCAGCGTGGAGGAAGCCGAGCGGCGCGTGCGCGCCTTGCGCCCGCCGCTGCGCGTCACACCGGACCTTCATCTGCATCTGCGTTCGACGGCTCGCTCCGGCGATTTGGTGATTCGCACGCACGATCTCGAGATTGGTTATCCGGGCAGGCTGCTTTTCCGCGCGCCGGATATCGAACTGCGGCGCACCGAATGCGCGGCCTTGATCGGACCGAACGGCGCGGGCAAGACAACGTTTCTCAAAACGATTCTCGGTCAGCTCGAACCGCTGGCGGGCGAGGTGATTCTCGGCGCGAGTCTGCGCATCGGATATTTCGCCCAGGCGCACGAGGGGCTGGATCCCGATAAAACTTTGCTCGATGAAATCCTGGCGGCTTCGCCCGGCCTGTTGCCGTATCAGGGACGCGAATATCTCGGCAAATATCTTTTCTCCGGCGATGACGCGTTCAAGAAAGTGTCCATGCTCTCCGGCGGCGAACGCGGACGGCTGGCCTTAGCCAAGCTGGCGTTGGAAGATACGAATTTGCTGCTGCTCGATGAGCCGACCAATCATTTGGATATTCCATCGCAGGAAGTTTTGCAGTCCGTGTTGGACGCGTATCAAGGCACAATTCTTCTGGTCTCGCACGATCGTTACCTCGTGGACGCGCTGGCCACGCAAATCTGGGAAGTCAATGCCGATGAGAATCGTCTGACGGTGTTCAAAGGCACGTATTCACAGTTGAAGGAGGAACGCGAAAAGGAAGCGGCGCGTAATGCGGCAGGGGCGGAGCGTCGCTCCACCCCTGCGCCAAAACAACGCATATCTTCTTCAAGTAAAGAGGAAAGACGAAAGATAGCGCGGATGCAGGAACTCGAAAACGCCATCGCCGCGCTCGAAGCGGAACTGGCGAATTTGAGCGCGCAGTTGGAAAGCCCGTTTGTGAACCCGGGCGAAGTTGCGGTAATTGGAAGAGAATACGAACGCGTGCAAAAAGAAATGGATGAGAAGCTGGCGGAATGGGAAAGAGCGCAGGAATAATGCCCGCGCGGCCCCAGCGGCTCCGCGTCAAATTCCCTTTAACGATTTAATGCTCATCGGCTTCACGCCTTGATAATCCCCTTCCGAATCGCATAACGCACTAATTCCGCGCGCGAGTGCAGATTCAACTTTCGCATGATGTTCTCACGGTGACGCTCCACCGTCTTCGGGCTGATGACCAGCGATTCTGCAATTTCCGCGTTGTTTGCGCCTTCCGCCAGAAACGTCAGCACTTCGCGCTCGCGTTCGGTAAGACCATCGAGACCGGATTTTTCTTCAGCAGGATGTTCCTGCGTCAGGTAATCCTTTACCAGAAGTTTTGCGAGCGACGGATATAAATACACTTCCCCGGTCGCCGCGGCGCGGATGGCGGTCAACAATTCTTCGGGGGCGGCGCGCTTTGGCACATAACCGGACGCGCCCGCTTCAAGCATCTTGAAAAAATATTCTTCGTCTTCGTGGATTGTCAACGCGACGACGAAAATTCCCGGGAATCGTTTTTTGATCTCGCGCGTCGCGTCGATGCCGGAAAGATCAGGCAGGCCGATGTCCATCAGAATCACATCGGGATTCACTTTTGCCGCGGCTTCGATTGCTTCGGCCGCCGTGCTGGCCTCGCCGACGATTTGCACATCGGCTTCGGAGCCCAGCAGCATGCGCAGTCCCGAACGGACCACGGCGTGGTCATCCACCAGTAACAGGCGTGTTGCCATCTTGAGCCTCGCTTTCGTGATGATACGGAATAAACGCTTCGATCAACGTTCCCTGCCCGGGCCGCGTTTGGAAGGCGACCTTTCCGCCCAGTAAAGCGGCGCGCTCCTGCATTCCGGCCAACCCAAGCGACGGGCGGCTGGACGATTGCACGGCTTTGACGTGATCGAGATCGAAGCCGCGGCCGTCATCGCGCACGTTGACGCGCATGCCCTTCTCTTCAAAGTCCAATTCAATTTCAACATTCTTCGCTTCGGCATGTTTGATGACGTTGTTCAACGCTTCCTGGATGATGCGGAAAGTGGCGATTTTTGCGGCTTCCTCGATGGGTCGTTCATACCCCGAAATCTCCACGCGGACTTTGAGCGGATACCGTTCTTCGATCTTCCCCGCGTACCAGCGCAGAGCGGCTGAAAGTCCCAGGTCGTCAAGATGGGATGGGCGCAAATCGGTCATCAGACGCTGAAGTTCTTTAAGCGAATCCGCTGCCAGCGTTTGAAGTTCATGCAGTGTATCGGCGGCCCGCTTCGGGTCACGCGCCAGGCGCGCTTCGAGTCCGCGCAAGCCCATGCCAATCGCCGTCAAAGCCTGGCCGGTTTCATCATGCAGGTCGCGTGCGATGCGCTGACGCTCTGCTTCCTGCGCGGCCACCACGCGTCGAAAGAGTTCGCCGCGCATCGCTTCGCGCTGTTGGGCTTCCTTGAGGCGTTCGGCTTGCAGTGCCGCGATCTTTTGTTCGGTCTCCACTTGAAAGGCGCGCAAAAAACGGATGACGAAAATGGAAGCGATCACCGCGATGACGGCGCGGAAAAGTTGAATGGGAAAGCCAAAGATTTGCAGAAAAAGATTCTCGTTAATGAAGTTGGACGGCGGCAAAACGCTGGCGTTGGTAAACAACTGGCCGAAGATTCCATACCATGCAAATGCCACCGCGGCCCATAACGCGTCCTGACCAAACCGCACCAGCCCAACGCGCCGGAAGGCGCGCTGTTGGGTGACCAGGCCAACGGCGGCAAGAATGCTGGCGGGGACGGCAAGTACGTAACGCGTCCAGGTATGCGCCGCGTTGAA
>JBHORD010000009.1:0-21396 GCA_042408355.1 Anaerolineales bacterium | reverse complement strand
GGATATTCCCGCCGAAGTCACTCCGGTAGGCGTGATCGGAATTGGTTACCGCGCGCAGGATGTCCCCTCGCCTTCCTTGAAGCGCGGCCGAAAACCAGCGGCGGAGTATCTCCACCGCGAGAAGTGGTAATAATACGGCGCGTACGCATAGAAACGAGCCGCAAAAGGCTTCGATAGCGCGGCAGTCATCACGTTGCCGCCGCGCTTGCGTTTTATAATCGTCCGAATGCGAACCCCCTCCACCCTGTTATTGGCTTTGCTGACGATTTGTTTTACCGCCTGCAGCCCAACTTCATCCATAACGACTCGAACACCGCTCCCATCCGCCCCGGCGGCTTCCGTGACCGAAACCGCCGCGCCCGCCGATACGCCTTCTCCCGCGCCGGCCGCTTCGCGCACGCCGGCCATCACACCGATTCCCACCATGCAACTTTTATTTTTTAACGACGATGAACTCAAAGCGCAGGTGGATCGTCTCGCCGCAAAATTCATGAATGAGACACACAACCCGGGTTTGTCCATCGCGCTGGCGGTGCGCAATCCGCAGTTGAATCAATTGCAGGTGATGCTGCTCAATTACGGAATGACGAGCAGGGAAAACGGCGAGCCGATTACATCCGACACCGAATATGAAATCGGCTCGATCACGAAAGTGTTTACCGGAATCATGTTGGCGCAAGCCATCGAAGCCGGGACGGTCAAACTGGATGACCCGATTCAAAATTACCTGCCAGATGGAATCGAGGCTCCGTCGTTCAAAGGGATTCCGATCAAAATCGTGGACCTCGCCACTCACCGTTCCGGTTTGCCGCGCGACGCCGAATCAGATGACCCCAACGATTTGTATAGTTATTTGAACGGTCTCAAGCTGGATTATGCGCCGGGGGCCGAGTATGCATATTCGAATTACGGCTATGAATTGCTCGGCGATATTCTTGCGCGCCAGGCAGGAGAAGATTACGGCAGTCTCGAATTCAATTCGGTCAGCAAGCCGTTGGGGTTGACGGACACAACCGTCAGCCTTTCAGCCGATCAACAAAACCGGCTGGCGCATGGCTATCAATTTGACGGCTCGCCTGCGGATTATTTTCCGCAAAGCGGCGCGATGAGCCCGGCGGGTTATTTACATTCGACGCTCAATGATATGACGCGCTTTCTCCTTGCAAACATGCGGCCAGATACAACCTTGCTCGGTCCTGAACTGAAGCTCGCTCAAACGTCCGCCGCACAGGGAAGAAATCCGGGAACCGGCGCGGGGCTGGGCTGGAACCTTGACCGCCCCGATAGCCCCTACGCCCGCATCTGGAAAGACGGCGCAACGAACGGCTTTTCGAGCTACCTTTCATTTACCCGCGATGGCCGCTCAGGATTTGTCCTGTTGACAAATGGGCAGTACATTGATAACCTTGCATCAGATATAATTCAACTGTTGGGTGAATAGAATTCGCCAACACAGGGATTTCGAGGAGATATGCTGCTGGGTATTCTTGATAACTTGTCAAGGGCCGAATCCTTATTAAACAATCTGGCTGAAGCCGATTTCGATTTGGAAAATGTTTCGGTCATCTGCGCCGATGTCAACCAGCGGGATCGAGTTGCAAAAGACCTGGGGCCGCTCAAAGGCACAACGCCCGGCAAAGTAAGCGAAAGGCTGATCCAGTCTGGCGTCCCGCAAAAAGAAGCAGAACGATGTCAGGAAGCGGTGCAGAATAATAAAGTCCTTGTGGTGATGGATATTTCCCCGGAGTTGAATCAAGCCGCAGAAGAAATGTTCCGCGACCACTCAGCCCAAATCGTCAAAGGATAATGCAGAATGAAAAAACAGGCCCTTCTCATCAGCACGTTGATCGTCAGCATGGTAATCATCGCGGCATGCGGCGGGACAACCATCCCCGCCGCCAGCGAACCGGCGACTCAAGCGCCGACTTCGAATAGTACAACCGGCGGACTTGGGCAACGCACAAAGACATCCGGCTGTGTTTCGCAAAACGCCCTGCCCGATCCCGATTGCACGCCCGGCGCAATCTTCCCCGATGCAACTGTGGACAAGATTTGCGTTCCCGGTTATTCGTCAAGCGTTCGGAACGTTCCGGACTCGGAAAAGAATCAGGTCTATGCCGAATACGGGATCACATCGCACACACCGGGACAATACGAAGTGGATCATTTGATCTCGCTCGAACTGGGCGGCTCGAATGACATTGCCAATCTCTGGCCCGAACCTGCCGAACCGCGTCCGGGGTTTCACGAAAAAGATAAAGTTGAAAATTATCTGCATGACCAGGTCTGCAGCGGCGCGATATCTTTGCAACAGGCGCAATACGAAATTTCGCATGACTGGCTTTCCGTGTATCAATCCATGCCGAACAAATAAAAATTTTTTGGGCGATGGCCGGATGAAGCGATTCTGCTCGCGGCGCAAGACAATATCTTGCGCCGCGATGTATATTTTCGATTTGGAATTACCACAAAGCCGCGGCCTGTTGGTCGCCGTTTAATTTGCGCTACAATCAGCCGTATTCTCTACGGAGTTGCGATGAAAAATATTCTGGATTATCTACAAAGCCACGCGGGCGACATTTTGTCCGATGTTGAAAAACTGACGCGCATCGAATCGCCTTCGCATTACAAAGACGGGATCAACCGGGTTCAAGATGTCATGCAGGGTTGGCTCGATTCGATGGGAAAGGTCAAACGCCACACAAACGAAATTGGCGATGTGCTGCATGCTCAGATTCAAGGTCAAAGCAGTGAGCGCGTTATTCTGCTCGCGCACATGGATACAGTCTACCCGATTGGCGCGTGGACAGAAATTTGGTCTATCAAAGAGGATCGCGCTTACGGTCCCGGAGCCTATGACATGAAAGCCGGAGCCGTGCAGGCTGTTTGGGCTTTACGCGCCATTCAATCGCTCAAACAACATCCCGCGCACACCATTGATTTTCTTTTGACGCCCGATGAAGAAGTCGGTTCGGAAGCGAGCCGCCCGTTCATCGAAGAATTGGCGAAAGGCGCAAAAGCCGTGCTGGTGCTCGAACCCCCATTTATGAACGGCGATTTGAAGATCGCGCGCAAAGGCGTCGGCGATTATAAAATCCGGGTTCATGGGAAAGCCGCGCATCAAGGTGTTGAACCGGAGAAAGGCAGAAACGCAATTGTCAGCGCCGCGCATTTGATCGGCGAAATTATCAAACTTCAGGATTTGGACAAAGGCACGACGCTCGGACCCAACGTGATTCACGGCGGGACAGCGTCGAACGTCGTCGCCGATAACGTGACTCTCGAAGTGGATGTACGCGTCTGGTCCGCGCCTGAAGCGGAGCGCGTCGACGCGGCGCTGCGCGTCATCCCGCCGCTCGAAGGGACGCGTTATGAAATCAGCGGAGGACTCAATCGTCCGCCCATGGAGCCGTCGGACGGCACATATCAACTTTTGGAAAAGGCACAGCGCATCGCAAAGGAAATCGGATTTGAAGTCGGCGCGGCGCGCGTCGGCGGCGGCTCGGACGGCAACTTCACATCGAAACTCGCGCCCACGCTGGACGGTTTCGGCGCGGCGGGCGCGGACGCACATCAAAAAGATTTGGAGTACATTCACATTCCAAGCCTCGCGCCGCGCACGGCATTGCTGGCAGGCATGTTGCTGGAAGCGGAATAAACATTGTTCGCACATTCCATAGGCTGTTTCAATCTGTGGATGAACAAATAAATTATGACCACTCGACTCTACCTCGTTCGTCACGGCGCGACGCCGCTCACCGCCGAAGATAAATTTTCAGGCGCGGAAAACGTTTTCCTGTCTGAGGAAGGACGCACACAGGTCCAGCGTCTCGCGCTTCGTCTTGCGGATAAAAAAATCAGCGCGGTATATGCCAGTCCGCTCGACCGCACAATGGACACCGCCCGCATCCTCGCTCAGCCGCACAGCCTCGAACCGATTCCACGCCAGGGGCTGCGCGAGATCAGCCACGGGCATTGGGAAGGTCTGACGCGCAAAGAAGTCGAGACGCGCTTCGCGGACGAATACGCGGCGTGGGAAGCCGATCCGTTCACGTTCGCGCCGGAAGGCGGCGAATCGGGCATCAGCGTTTTGGCGCGCGCATTGCCCATCGTTCGCGAAATTGTCGTCAAGCATAAAGATGAAAATGTTCTGATCGTATCGCATAAAGCCACACTGCGATTGATCCTGAGCAGTCTGCTCGGGTTCGACGGACGCGGCTATCGCGACCGGCTCGATCAGGCGCCGGCCTGCCTGAACATCGTGGATTTCAAAGACCCGGTGCGGGCGCGGCTGATGTTGTTCAACGACATCTCGCATTACGCCGACCAGCCGCTTCGTCCGCCGGCGCATTTGTCCAAATGGTGGGACAGCGGAACTGCACAAGGCAATCAGTGATCAAACCCCATGAATCGCATCGCCGGGATTTTACTCGTCATCATTTCTGCGGCCTCCTTTGGGACGCTTGCTATTTTTGGGCGTTACGCCTACGCTGACGGCGTAGATACGTTTACGCTGTTGTTCCTGCGCTTCGCGTTTGCCGCCGCGCTCATCGCCATATTGCTTTTCGCCCGCAAAGAATCGATACCGCGCGGCAGGAATTTTTATCTGCTGACGGGCATGGGCGCAATCGGTTATGTGGGTCAATCGTTTTCATATTTGACGGCCATCAAATTCGCATCCGCCGGGCTGGTCGCATTGCTTTTATATCTTTATCCTGTGTTTGTTGCCATTCTTTCCGTCGTTTTTCTGAAGGAAAAATTTACGCGGCCTAAAATCATCGCGCTTGCATTAGCCACACTCGGCGCGGCAATGACGGCCAACCCGCAGGGCGGGCAATGGACGGGAATTCTGCTGGCCATCGCGGCCGCGGCTATTTATTCGATTTACATCATTGTCGGCAGCAGTGTGATGCAAAAAACCTCAGCGGTACAATCGTCCACGGTCATCTTTGCCTCGGCAGGCGCCGTCTTTGGAATCTTGATGTCCATCAACCGCCCGCATTGGCCCGCCACAAATTCCGGATGGCTGGCTGTCGCGGCGGTCACATTGATTGCCACAGTCATACCAGTCGTCACATTTCTGACAGGGCTCAAACTCATCGGCCCCACCAACGCCTCCATGCTCTCGACGTTCGAACCGGTCGTGACCGTTCTGCTGGCGGCGTGGCTGTTTGGAGAAAAACTCAGCGCGATCATTCTGACCGGCGGCGGTTTGATTCTCGCCGCGGCGATGTTATTGACGCGCGCAGAACTTGGCCGGGCAGACACGCTCGATGTCGAACCCCGCGCCTAGCAGATGTGGATGAACAAACTCGTCACAATTGTCGGCGCGAGCGGCGTCGGAAAGACCAGCCTCGTCCGCGCTTTAATCAAAACGCAAAGTTTCACGGCGGCTTACGAGCAACATACCGGGCGCCCGTTTCAAACGTTGTTCAAGGAAGACAAAAATTATTGCTTCGCCAATCAAATGGACTACCTGCTTCTGCGCGCCGAACAGGAAAGACAACTGCGCGCCTCGCCTTTGATCGGACTCATGGATGGCGGCCTCGATCTCGATTATCACGGCTTCACGCGTCTGTTCCACGCCCGCGGCTGGCTCAGCGATTCTGAATTCGATCTCTGCCGCCGCTTCTACGACCTGACGCGCCAACTGCTCCCCCCGCCCGATCTCATCGTTCATCTGACAGCCGGCGAAGAGATCATCCGTCAGCGATTATCGTCGCGGCAACGAATCAACGTCGCCTCCGCCGAGGATACCGCCCTGTTCAATTCGTTTTTAGATGAATGGTTATTAACTGTACCTGCCGGGCGTTTATTGACGCTGGACGTATCCAATGAAAATCTGGAATTTACTCAAAGCCTGCCGAAGATTCTGGCGCGGCTGTAACTCGCGCGCTTGCCAGCGCCTGCAAAGGATAAACCTTTCCGCTTTTTCTGATCCATACATTTTCCACATAACAGATTAATAATGAGGTCACATTTTCTCACTATCATCGCGACTGCCTGTTCGGCGGTCATCGCAGGCATTCATCTGCTTTGGCAAATAAATTGAATAACTGATGTTACGCGCCGCCCTGAAGGTTTCATCTTTCGATAAGACTCTTTTCAGAGACCCATCGGGGCGCTCTGCGTAAGGTGAGTGAACAACCAATGAAAGCAACAAGAATTTTATCAATCAGCCTGATCCTTATTTTCGCGCTTTCGTCCTGCGCGCCTCTCGCCCCACAACCGTTTTTGTCCCAGCCGCTTGCAGCTCAAACTCCTTTGCCGGAAACGCTTATTCCCGCCGAAGTTCCCCTGACGCAATCTCCCGCCCCCCAATATTATTCACCCCTGCAAAACGCCCAATATGTTTCCAAAGACACGACGATCATTGTTCGCTATGGCCCTGCTTTGACCAACCAGGACATCAGTCAATTGAAATTCGACGTATCGGGAATGGTCAGCGGACCACACGCCGGACAAGCCATCCTCGCCGACGATCATAGAACGGTCATCTTCAAACCGGCGAGTCCATTTGCGCCTGGCGAGCAGGTGGCAGTCAACATCAGCGGGCTGAATCTGGATGAGCAAATCAGTTATCCGCCGCTTTCATACACTTTCACGGTGGCAGTCAATCAACAAACCGGATCGCCGGGAAGCAGTGAAATCGCCAATCCGCCCATCCCTTCCCACCCGCCGCGCAGCGCCTATCCCGATTTCCTGACAGTGCCGCAGGATATTCCTCACTACACGTTTATTGCGCCGCAGACTTCGCTGGACGCAGCGGAAGGATACATTTTTGTCGCCCCCTTCTACTGGACCGAGTCAACGGTCGGATCGTATCTGTTGATTCTGAACGATCAGGGACAACTCGTTTATTATCAGTCTGCGGCGGGCGCGCTGGACGCATGGGATTTCAAGGAACAGCCGAACGGCTTGTTGTCCTATTACGATCAAAAGAATTCGACGATCTACCTCATGGATTCGCATTATCAGGTGGTGGATACGTATCAAGCCGGAGACGGATATACCGCCGATCTGCACGACTTTCAGATTCTGCCCAACGGCTACGCATTATTGATGGTGTATGACGCAGAGACCGTGGACATGAGTCAGATTGTCAGTGGAGGCAAAAATAACGCAACCGTCACCGGCCTCGTGATCCAGGAACTTGACCCGTCGAAGAACGTGATTTTCGAATGGCGAAGCTGGGATCATTTTTCGTTCTTCGATTCAACTGCCAATTTGACGGATCAAAACATAGACTTGATCCACGGAAATTCGCTGGCGCTGTCGCGCGACGGCAATCTTCTGCTATCCAGCCGGAATCTTAACGAAATCACCAAAATTGATCTTCAAACCGGCAACATTATCTGGCGGCTGGGCGGAAAGGAAAACATGTTCAAGTTCGTTAACAGCCAGCCTTTTGCGTACCAGCACGATGTGAGACAGCTTCCAAATGGAGATATAACCGTTTTCGACAATCACGGCACGCCCCAAAATCCCGCGCCTTCGCAGAGCGTGGAATACAAAGTGGATGAGGAAAACAAAACCGTGACGGAAATCTGGGATTTCACACACTCGCCGCCGGTCTTTGGTTCATACATGGGCAACACACAAAGGCTTCCAGACGGAAATACATTTATCAGCTGGGGCTCGCCGTCGCAGGCGAGTCAATTTGCCTACGTCTCGATGACGGAAGTCGCTCCCGACAACCAAACGCTTTTCGAACTTTCGCTCGACCAGCCTTATGTCAGCTATCGCGCCTTCCGCTTCCCGTGGAAAGGATCGCCGAACACCCTACCGGCGCTTGCTTATAAAATTGCAGGAAACACCCTCACGCTGGGCTATTCGTGGAACGGCGCTACGGAAGTTGCATCGTACCGCGTTTTTGGCGGAAATTCTCCGCAATCGCTTAACCTGATCGAAGAGACTCCGAAAACCGACTTCGAGACCCAATCAGAATTTGTCAATCTCCCTCAAGGCGAATGTTATTTCCAGGTGGCGGCAATGGATAAAAACGGCGGCGAAATGGCGCGCTCGAAAATCATTTCTACAGACAATGCGAATTGCCCGCCGATATCGTGATCCCGCCTGTTGGTTGATAGCGGGTTTACGCAAAACACGAAGAACAATCCGCCGCGCGCCGATCTTCAAACAGTACGCGGCGAGTCAACGCGGCGGACGAAGAATCGCTCCGCGTGAGCCTCGCGTGTAATACATTTTGGGCAGACATCATCTATTCCACATGATCAACTCAAAAATCAACTCACGAACCATCTCACAAATCATCGAACCGCAATACGTCATCGAAGGCGCAGGCGTTCTGCTTCGCCGCTCGATCGCGCCGCATAAATCCAATCTCTTCGATCCCTTCCTGCTCTTCGATCACTTCGCCTTCAACGATCCCATCGAAGGCCCCATTCGCGGCTTCCCCATGCATCCGCACCGCGGCATCGAAACCGTCACCTACATGCTCGAAGGCTCCACGCATCACCGCGACAGCCTCGGCAATCAGGGCATCATCGGTCCCGGCGATGTGCAATGGATGACATCCGGCCGCGGCATTCTGCATGAAGAAATGCCGCGGCGCGGTCCCAGCGGCAACATTTATGGATTTCAATTATGGGTCAATCTGCCAAAGCGCCTCAAGATGACCGAGCCGCGCTATCAAGAAGTCAACGCCGCGACGATACCGGCTTACGAAAAAGATGGAATCAAAATCCGCGTCGTCGCGGGACGAGCGAATGATCTCGTCGGACCCGTCACCGAAATTGCGGCCTCGCCTCTTTACCTCGACGTGGAGCTGGCTCCCGATAAAGAATGGACTCAGCCCATTGAAGCTGGCCACACCGCCATCGCCTATGTCTTTGAGGGCGAGGGAGTCTTCGGCGATCAAACTGTCGAATCTGTCCGCATGATCAAATTCAGCGACGGCGATCATTTACGCGTGAAAACAGAAAATTCATCCGTGCGATTTATGTTGATGGCTGGAGCGCCGTTCAAAGAACCGATTGCACCCTACGGCCCGTTCGTGATGAATACGATGGAAGAAATTCAGCAAACGCTGATAGAACTGCGCAACGGAACATTTATAAAATGAATTTAAACCCTGCGAAGATTCGAAGCCTTCGCAGGGTTTTAGTTTCGGGAGGGCATAATGACTCAGATCGTCTACGGCAGCCGCATCAGCAAAGGCGCCGAACTGCGCATCGGTTCCTGCGCCGTTATTTTCGATGAAACGCGCACAAAGACTTTCCTCACCAGGCGCAGGGATAACGGCCTATGGTGTCTGCCCGGCGGCAAAATGGAATCGGGCGAAACCATCGAAGAGTGCTGTCGGCGCGAGGTGCTGGAAGAGACCGGCCTCGAGGTCCAACCGAAGCGCTTGACCGGCGTATACAGCAACCGCGATCAGTTGGTGATCTATCCCGACGGGAACAAAGTCCAAATCATCGTCTTGAGCTTTGAAGCGCAAATCGCCGGCGGAAAAGCCGGCCTGTCGGATGAAGTCACCGAATTTGGTTATTTCGCGATGAACGAAATCGAAACCATGCCCATGCACGGACGGCATAAGGAACGCATCGAAGACGCCCTTCTAAATCAAACAACCCCAATTTTTCGATAGTAACAATGTCCTTGCCGCGCCCGGTCCCGACGCGCCGGAAGATCGCCGGCTACTCGACCTGCGGCGAAATACAAATCAGATCGCAGAATCAATGAACGTGTGAATTAACGATAACGGCAGAACATTGCGTGTTCGCATGTAAGCATAACCCAGCGCAAAGCCGACCGTCATTTGATAGGTAAACGCCGTCAGCAGCGCATCCTGCCAATGGAGGAATGAACCGCCGAGATCAATCGGAACATGCGAGAGACCGAAAACAAACGAAGCCAGCCACACCGCCCAAAGCGGACGGCGCACAACCGCCTCGAACCGCGTCTGGATAAAAGCGCGATACAGAAATTCTTCGGGCAATCCCGCGCCGAAGAAATAGCAGGCGGATGAAATTGCAAACGATCTCAATGGATGATTGATCAAGCCGTAAACGATCAAAACTATCATTGGCGCCAGCGCGGCCAGCCATGAAAATTTGTCGAAAGCAAAGCCCATCGCTTTGAAGGAATATTTCAGCGCAAGCAAAAGGAGCACGGGCAAAAGAAACATCTCGATCATCTTTGGGATGGGCGTTTCGGAAATGGGGCCGCAGTCATTCTTCAATCCCAAAACGGGAACCGCATACCATTGCCAATATTCCCCGATGCGATAAAGAATCCATAATCCGCCCAGAATCAACGCGGCGGCAAGCTCAAGGCGCGGCCTGCTTACTTGCAGCGGCGGAAGAGAATGCCGGCGGCCGATCAGCCAGAAAAAGGCGATGAAGCCAAAAATCCAGGCCAGAGGCTGGAGCGAATTCAAATCATGGTTGCGCAAAAACAAAAGCAGCCACGGAAGCAAAATCAATGCCGTGATAACCAGCCAGTCGCGGTCGTGGATCAAACCCCTCGGCAAAGCGCGGATATCGCGCCAGGTATCGCTAATAAATATTCGAATGGTTGTCATCGCCGGGAAAGTCTAATATTCTCGCATGAAGCCACATCAAGAATTTCCTAAGAGTTTGATAATAAGCGCAGAAACTTCGTCCGCGGCCAGCATGGGGGCGGCGTGATTGGACTTGACGAAAAAATCCTGCGAACGCGGCTTTCGCGGGTTCTCAACCACAAAATCGCCCGTTGCCCAAATGTGCGAAGCGGACATCGGCACATCGAACGGACGCGTTCCAACGGGCGCGATCATTCGCAGAGTCTCCTTCAAGACATTTCGCGGATTTTGGCTTATTTCATCGAACCACTCGCCAGCCAGGGAATTCTGCTTCAGGCTGAAACCCAGAAGCAGGATTAGAAATTTTAACCGCCAGCCGGTCAAAATAAAATCGCCATAGGCGGGAATGAACTTATCCACCCAAAGCGAAATGCGTAGATTCAAATTGGTGAAGCGCGGCAAAATCAATGGGCAAAGAAGGATCAAGCCGCGCACGCGCGATGCATAAGTCTGTGCATAAGCTTCAACGATTCGCGAACCGGTTGAATAGCCCAACACATTCCATGATTCAAATCCGAGCATCGAGCGGAGACATTCAATCGCTTCCACCGACGCAGTGAGATAAGATTGGCCGTTCATCTCAAGCGGCGACTCGCCGATCCCCGGCATTTCGATCATTACCACCGTAAAACGGGAACACAAAAATGGAAGCAGGCTTCTCCAGACATTGAATGAAACGCCAAAGCCGTGAACGAGCAGTAAAGGTTCGCCGCTTCCCTCCACGCGGTAATTCAATTTCAAATCAGACATTTATATTTTCATCCGCCAAACGCCTGTGTATTCAGACAAAATCTCCGCCGCGTGCTTTGCATAAACTTCTTTTTCAGTGGGCATTGCGTTATACTCCGCCGCAATTCTAACATCGGACAAATACCATGCCACTCTCCTCTTCCGCTCAAAAAGTTCAGGACGTTTTGACCTCGATGGGATTCGATTGCAAAGTCATCGAATTTGCCGAGAGCACGCGCACCGCGCAGGAAGCCGCCGAGCGCGCTGGATGCGCGCTTGGGCAGATCACCAAGTCGCTGATCTTCAAAGGGAAAAATTCGAACAAGCCGATTCTTGTTCTGACCAGCGGCGCAAACCGCGTGGACGAGAAGCGCATCAGCGAATATGCAGGCGAACCCATCGTCCGCGCCGACGCGGATTTTGTGCGCGCCGTGACCGGCTTCGCCATCGGCGGCGTACCTCCGCTGGGGCACGCTCAAAAAATGGAAACGTATCTCGATGAAGATTTACTTCAATACAAAACCATTTGGGCCGCGGCGGGAACGCCGAACGCCATCTTCGAATTGACTCCGGATGATTTGCAAAAGATGACGGACGGGAAAGTTGTGAAGGTCAAATCATGATTGAAGACATTCACAACTTTTTGAAGCTCACAGAAAATTTATTAAGCAGTGGAATGCCAACCGCCGAACAAATGAAATCGGTCGCAGAGGCTGGCGTCAAAGTTGTGATCAACCTCGCGCCGTGTGACTCCGAAAGAGATTTGCCAAATGAAGGAGCGCTGGCCGCTTCGCTCGGACTGAAATACATCAACATTCCAGTGGAGTGGGATGCGCCCACACGCCAAAATTTCGATGATTTCGCAAGAGCGATGGACGAAAATCAGGACAGCAAAATACTCGTCCATTGCCGCGCCAATTACCGCGCCACCGGCTTTATCGCGTTGTATCGCATCCGCCGGCTTGGATGGAAACCCGAAGAAGCTTTCAAAGACTTGCGCCGAATTTGGAATCCGGATGAATATCCGGTTTGGAAAAAATTTATCGAGGACAATTTGTCAAAATAATGAGACGAATCTTCTTAGCGCTTCTTGCCCTGACCCTGGGCCTGCTGGCCTGTTCCAAAAGTTTTCGCTCCGCCCCGGCCTCCGGCGACACAACCCGCACCCTGACCGTCAACGGCATCGAGCGCAGTTATGTCATTCATGTTCCGTCATCCTATGACGGCAGTCAACCCATGCCGTTGGTGATGGACTTTCACGGCGGCGGAGGCAACGCCAAGACGCAAATCAACACCAGCAACTTCGAACCGCTGGCCGACCAAAAAGAGTTCATCGTTGTTTATCCCAATGGAGACGGCCTCCTCGGCGACAAGTTGCTGACATGGAATGGCGGCGCATGCTGCGGCTATGCGGTCAAGAATCATATTGACGACGTCGGCTTTGTGCGCGCCGTCATTGCGGACATCGAAGCTTCCTACAGAATCGACCCAAAACGGATTTACGCCACCGGCCTTTCCAATGGAGGCATCATGTCTCAGCGGCTGGCATGTGACGCCTCGGATGTTTTTGCCGCTATCGGTCCCGTTTCTGGAACGTTGAATGACCCCGAATGCCAGCCCAAAGAACCGGTTTCAGTCATTGAATTTCACGGCACAGCCGATCAGCACATTCCATACAATGGCGGCATAGGAGATCAATCGCTGGCTGGCGTTCCGTTTGCATCCGTCAAAGATTCGATTGACTTTTGGCTGAAGTTCGATCAATGCCCAACCACGCCCAAAACCGAGACCTTTGCAGATATACAACATGACGCGTATTCAAATTGCGCGGACGGAACCGCAGTTGAACTTTATACGATCATCGGCGGCGGGCATGCCTGGCCCGGCGGAAACGGTCCCGCGTGGCCGGGCGGCGACCAACCCACACATACTATTTCCGCAACAAACCTGATGTGGGATTTCTTCTCGGCGCATCCAAAGCCATAGGAGCATCGGCTGATAATTTTTATTTGCAATTGAAGTGCCTTTGTACTAGAATCACACATACCAACCAAAGGAGAGAGATATGACAAAACTCGCGTCTAAACCCGCGCCCGTTACCGATTCCCGCCCCATGACCGAGGAAGCGGACTTCCTCCAAATCAAGTCCATTGACCATGTCCACTTTTACGTGGGCAATGCCAAACACGCCATGTATTATTGGTGGAAAGCCTATGGCTTCAAGCCCGTCGCCTATTCGGGCCTGGAAACCGGCAACCGCGACTTCGCCTCGTACGTTTTAGAATCGGGGCAGGCGCGGTTTGTTGTTTCTGCACCCTACGGCCCGACCAATGAAATCGCCGCGCATCACATGGTGCACGGCGACGGCGTCAAAGTTATCGCGCTGGAGGTGGACGACGTCGAAAAAGCGTGGAAGGAGACCACCTCGCGCGGCGGCAAGTCTGCATGGAGCCCGCGCGAACAAAAAGACGACTTCGGCATCTATCGCACATCCGCCATTTATACGTATGGCGAAACGCTGCACGTCTTCGTAGACCGCGATGATTACAAAGGCACGTTCGCTCCCACTTATCGTCCAATCGAAGACAAGGAAGCGCAATCCGTTGGTCTCGCCGCCATTGATCACATCGTCGGCAACGTCCAGCTCGGCAAGATGAACGAATGGGTCAACTTCTACCACAAGGTGATGGGCTTCCGCCAATTGATGCACTTCGACGACAAGGACATCTCCACCGAATACTCCGCGCTGATGTCGAAGGTCATGCAGAACGGCAACGGCCGCGTCAAGTTCCCGATCAACGAACCCGCCGAGGGCAAGAAGAAGAGTCAAATCGAAGAATATCTCGATTACTATCTCACGCCCGGCGCACAGCACGTCGCGCTGATCACCGGCGACATCATCAAGACCGTTACGCAATTAAAAGCCAACGGCGTGGAATTCCTGCGCGTGCCTGAAACCTATTACGAAATCCTGCCCGACCGCGTCGGCAAGATTGACGAAGATCTGAAAGCCATTCACGATCTTGGCATCCTTGTGGACCGCGATGACGAAGGCTATCTGCTCCAAATCTTCACCAAACCGATTCAAGACCGCCCGACGATGTTCATTGAAGTCATCCAGCGGCGGGGCTCGCAAAGCTTTGGCAAAGGCAACTTCAAAGCCCTGTTCGAAGCGCTCGAACTCGAACAAGAAAAACGCGGCAATCTCTAAGCTCACAAGTTTACAGGTTGGCAGGTTGATAAATTAAAACCTGCCAACTTTTTAACTTTCGAACCCTCAAACGGATAAACATGAAATTTGCAACTTTTTCCACGCCTCGCTCCGACCCTCGACCGGCTCTCGTCAAAGATGGCCGAGTCTACCCTCTGCCTTTTGCCGACATGCGCGCCGTCATCGAAACCGGAGCGGAGGAAGCCGCGCGCCGCGCTTCGAACGAATCCTACGCGCTCGGTGAAGTGAAGCTTCACGCGCCGCTCCGCCCGACGACATTGCGCGACGGGTACGCCTTCGAGACGCACGTCAAAACCGCCAACGCCAACCGCGGGCGCGAAGTTCCGGCGGAATGGTATAAGTTTCCCATTTTCTATTTCACGAATCCGAACAACATATTTGGGCCAGACGACGAAATTCCGTATCCGGCGTACACGAAAGAAATGGACTACGAACTTGAGATCGCGGCAATAATTGGAAAGCCCGGCATCAACATAAAACCTGAAGATGCACCCAGGCATATCTTCGGCTACACCATCTTCAACGACTGGTCCGCGCGCGACATTCAGCGCGAAGAAATGAAAGTGAGTCTCGGCCCGGCAAAGGGAAAGGATTTCGCATCCGCATTGGGGCCGTACATCGTTACCGCGGAGGAACTGGCCGACAAATCGGCAGGCCGCCCCGGCGTCTACGACTTGACAATGCGGGCCTGCGTCAACGGCGTGGAACGATCGCGCGGCAACTTCAACGATATGTACTGGTCGTTCGGCGATCTGATCGGGCGCGCCTCGGAATACGTCACGTTATTGCCCGGCGATGTAATCGGCTCCGGCACGGTCGGCACGGGCTGTCTGCTTGAGTTGACAAAGGCACAAGGTCCGTGGCTCAATGAAGGCGACGTTGTCGAACTCGAGATCGAACGGCTTGGCACACTGCGCAACAAGGTTGGTAAAAAATCATGACAATCGAAGATAAACCAGTAATCACGGTTCGACCCAAAGGCACGCATCTCACCAAACAAAGCCTGCCGAATTTCGAAGGCATTTCCGCCAGCACAGCGGGATCGAAACATTTATGCATGCACCTCGTCATCATCCCGCCCGGAGGCAAAGCCGTGCCGCATTATCACAACGGATATGAAACCGTGATTTATATTATTCAGGGCCGCGCCGAAACGAAGTATGGACCGAACCTCGAACACTCCAGCATCAACGAAGCAGGCGACTTCTTGTTCATCCCGCCGAACGTTCCGCACCAGCCGATAAACTTGAACGGCGATGAACAGGTCATTGCGGTGGTGGCGCGCAACGACCCGAACGAACAGGAAAGCGTGGTTGTTATCGAAGAATCGAACACGCCCGCCGTCAAGCGCGAAGAAAAATAAGAAAGACGAGGCAAAATTCTTTTACCAAACAAATGACGAGGATGAACTCAAAGATTCTGTTCAAGTCCATTGCCGGGATCGTTTCGCTGACCGTCATGCTGGGGTGCAGTTTATTCAACGCCCCGGCGGCGCAAATTCCACCAACGCTTCCGGCCGCCTCCCCCGCCGCTCAAGCGCCAAGCGGAATGCCGTTTTTCGCGTCGCCCATCAAATTGGTGATTCCAAATGGACTTGCCATCAGCGCCAGCGCCGAAACCATGGATGTGGTCACCGATCAAACCGGCGCGCCATGGGAAATCGCTCCATCCCATCTTCAGGTAACCTTTCAAGGTTATCCATCGAACGGAAGTTTTCACGTCCCGCAGTTTTTTGTGTACCCTGCACAGGAGTACGCCTCGGCAAATTCAGGCGCGGCGGAAAGCCTCAAGCGGCTGAAAGCAGTATTATCGAATCCCGATTCGCAATTTACAAACGATCAATTGCCGTTTGTTCCATTCTTCAACGCCGGTCAGGTCTTTGCCGCGCAGGAAAAAATAATTCGCTTCAACGGCGGCTCCGGCGTTCGCATCGTAACGCAGTATGCGCAGGATGTGTCGCCTGTCAACAACGGCGGACTGTTTTATCATTTCGAAGGCCTGACCAACGATGGCAAATATTACATCGTTGCCATCCTGCCGACTCAATTGCCATTCCTCCCCATTGACAATAATCCCGATTCGCCAATCCCATCCGGCGGGATTCCGTTCCCCCAAAATAACGCGTCGGGTTCGGACTTTGAAAATTATTACAGCCAAATCACAAAGTTGATCAACGCGGCCCAACCTGATCAATTCAATCCAACATTGACTTTGCTCGATGCGCTCATCCAATCCATTTCAACACAATGAGGAGAACATGCGAAATTTCAAGAAAGTCGTTTTTATTTTTACCATGGCTGGTTTGATTTTGGCTTGCAGCATCGCCTCGGCGCCGACAACGGCCGCGCCAGATCAGCAAAGTATCGCCACCATCGTGGCGGGGACGATCCAGGCCATCACCGCCGCTGCGCCCGCGGCCACATCGTCAATTCCGCCAACACAACCGGCCCAATCTGCAGGAATTCCGGTTTCGTTTCAAAACGTCAGCTTCATCATCCCGAACGGACTTGCCAGCGGCGCGTCATCGCAAGCCATCCCGAATAACCCATCTGATCAAAATAACGGCCCATGGGCGGTTGCGCCAGCGCATGTCGAATTTACGCTCAGCAATTACAACCTCCCTGCCGATCATTTCTCTCAGATCATCATTGATGTTTACCCGGCGCAGGAATACGCGTCCATGTACGATGGAGCGAAGATCAGTTTACAGCGTTTGCAGGCCGCCCTGTCGAATCCATCCATGCCATTGACCAACGATAATTTGCCGCAAGTCCCATACTTTAATGCGGCTTCCATGTTCGTCGCGCAGGTAAAACCCATTCAATTCAAAAACGGGTCCGGCTTTCGCATGATCACGCAATACGGACAGGCTGTCGGCCCGGTTGTCAACAGCGGCACATTCTATCATTTCGAAGGCCTGACCGGCGACAAAAAATACTATGTCATCGCTGTCCTTCCAATTCAAGCGCCATTCCTGGCAAATGGGAATGATCCCAATGCGCCCGCGCCGGCGGGCGGGGTTCCTTTCCCCGGCTACACATCCATGAACCCGAAGGATTACGAAAACTATTTTCAAGCTGTCGCAGACAAAATGAACGCCGCAAGCAACGATACTTTCTCGCCATCGTTGAATACACTCGATGCGCTCATCCAATCCATTTCAATTCAATGAGAAAGAGATGGCGCTGTTTCCTCGTCCATATTTTTAGATGTTTTGTCTGGTCTTTAGTGTTACCCACAAGGAGTCAAAATGCCTTTCTATCATAAGCTTGGCGAAATTCCACACAAGCGCCACACTCAATTCAAAAAGCCCGACGGCAAACTCTATCGCGAAGAGTTGATGGGGCTGGAAGGGTTTTCCTCCATCCAGTCGATTCTTTACCACCATTTCCTGCCGCCGCGCGTGATGAAGGCCGAAGACTACGGCTCGCTCAAACCCGACTACGTGGACTTCGGCCCGATCCGGCACCGCGCCTTCAGAACGGTTCAGGCTCCGCTCGGAGCGGATCCCGTTTCGGCGCGGATTCCCCTGCTTGGCAACAACGACGTGATTCTCGGCATCTCGCGCGCTTCGAAGAGCATGGATTATTTTTATCGCAATGCGCAAGCCTACGAAACATGGTGGGTGCATGAAGGCAGGGGCGTGTTGAAGTCGCAATTCGGTAACCTGCCGTTTCATTCGGGCGATTACATCGTTATACCTTTTGGAACGACCTGGCAAATGATTCTCGAATCGAAGGAAGCCCGCTTTTTTGTAATCGAGGCGCCTTCGCAGATCGAACCGCCGCGCCGCTATCGAAACGATTATGGGCAACTGCTTGAACATGCGCCCTACTCGGAGCGCGATATCCGCGTGCCTTCAGAGTTAGAGACGCATACAGAGCGCGGCCGCTTCGAGGTCCGCATCAAGGTGCGTGACCGGTTGACGTGCCACGAGCTGGATCATCATCCGTTCGATGTCGTCGGCTGGGACGGCTATCTCTATCCATGGATCTTTAACATTGCAGATTTCGAGCCGATCACAGGACGCGTCCATCAACCGCCGCCAGTTCATCAAACTTTTCAGGGACACAACTTCGTCGTCTGCTCGTTCGTGCCGCGTCTATTCGACTATCATCCCGATGGGATTCCCGCGCCGTACAATCATTCCAACGTGAACTCGGACGAAGTCATTTATTACGCGGAAGGCAACTTCATGTCGCGCAAGGGCATTGACCAGTACGACATCAGCCTGCATCCGTATGGTTTGCCGCACGGTCCGCAACCCGGCATGACCGAAGCTTCGATTGGCAAAAAGGAGACCAACGAACTGGCTGTGATGGTGGATACGTTTTATCCGCTGCAGCTTACCAGGCAAGCCGTTGAAATGGAGAAGCCGGAATACATGGCAAGCTGGCTCGAAGGAAACGGTGAATAACAAACGATTAACGACGATCGCATTACTGCCATTCCTCATCCGGCTGATCGGACTGCGCGATCCGCACGCCGAGAAACATTCGGATCAGGTGACTGAATATGCCTTCGCTCTCGGCAGGGCCGCAGGTTTGAAAGCAGAAGAATTGGAGCTTTTGAAATTTGCCGCGTCGATTCATGATATTGGCAAGATCGCCATCAACGAATTCGTCATCAACAAGCCGGGACGATTCACAGAAGCCGAATACATCATGGTACAGCAGCACGCCAAGATCGGCGCAAACCTTGTGGAAAATTTGGATATTGATCCGTCCATCCATTCGATCATCCTGAACCATCACGAAAACTTTGACGGAAGCGGTTATCCAAATAAAATAAAGGGCGAGGAGATTCCGGTCGGCGCGCGCATCATCCGCATTGCGGACACATACGACGCGCTGACCAGCGACCGCGGTTACCGGCCCGCCTATTCGAATAAAAAGTCACTGCAGATCATGGAACACGACGCCGAGTTTTTCGACCCCATCTTACTCGACTTGTTCTTCAAGAAAGTGGCGCGCAAACATTAGGGGACATTAATTAAGCCCAACGACTTTTATGTTATAAAGAAACAAAACATAAAGTCAGGATCAGAAAATCGCATGAACTCACGCAAAGCCCTTTTGACTCTGGCAGGCGCGCTGACACTGCTCGCCTCCGCCTGCGGGACAGCATCCCCAACGCCCGAACCGCTGACCGTAGCCGAAGCGGCCTCCACGCTCGTGGCCTCGACCTTTCAGGCGGCCACGCGTTCAGCGGCCCTTAACACGCCGACGCCTCTTCCGTCCGCCACCCCGACTTTTGCCAAACCGCTCTTGTACATTGGCCATGACGCCTCATGCCGCACAGGCACTACACCAAATTTTAAAATCGTCGCCACGCTGACGGCTGGAACCACTGTTGAAATGATCGGCAAGGATACGCCGCAAAGCGCATGGCTGGTCCGGGCGCCGGGAAGCGCAAACACCTGCTGGGTTCAAGCATTGGACGGTTCTCCGAGCGGCGACTTCGAAACATTGCCCGAAGTCACACCGCAGCCCAGCACGCAAAAATTGCCGGGCGCGCCGGCGATTGTGGGCTGGCCCTGGATTTGTTCATACTCCAATGGCGTGATTTACAAATTTACAATCAACTTATCGTGGATTGATCCATCGCACGACGCCAATGGTTTCCGCGTTTATCGGTCGAACACACAAGTTGCGGATCTGCCCGCCGGCACGACAACTTTTACGGATACAACAGATGTCGTTCTGGGATCACAATTGACATACAGCGTGGAGGCGTATAACGATGCAGGTGTATCGCCGCGCGCGAAGACAACCATCAGCTCAATTTGCAAATGAAGCTTCAAACTCAAAGGAGAACGATGAAACCCATTCAAAAACTTATAGCTGTATCTTGCATGCTGACATTTGTCATGACGGCCTGCAATATTGGAGTCAAACCGCCGTCTGCCTCAAATGTGAACGACGTCGCCGCCACGATCGTGGCGCAGACCTTGCAGGCCGTCACGGAATCTGCGGTCAAGGGACAAACGGAGAACACACCGACTTCCGCTGTGCCTCGCGCCACACAGGCAACCGCGACTTCAACGACGCCGATCTTGACCATCAACAATCCTACCAATTGTCGCAGCGGACCCGGAACCAATTTTCAGTTGATCACCGCTTTCAATCCCGGCACCAGGCTCACCATCCTGGGAAAAGACACGGCGGATAATTACTGGCTGGTTCAATTGCCGCAATCACAAGATACGTGTTGGGCTTCGGGAGAATATGCAACGGCAAGCGGAAGTTTCGCCAGCCTGCCCGACGTCACGCCGACCGCAGGCGCCGCCAGCGGCGTCCCGGCGCGCCCGGGCAGTCTCTTTTACCAGTGGCAGGGTCCCTGCTCAAGCCTGACTACAACTCTCAATTGGACCGACAACGCCAACAACGAAACCGGATACCACGTTTACCGCGATAACACATTGATTGCAGATCTGCCCGCAAACTCAACTTCTTACACCGACACTACCAGCGTTCCGTTGGGAGCCACGGTCACTTTCAGCGTGGAAGCCTATAACGCGATCGGAGCGTCGCCGCAAAGAACAATCAGCTTTGCATGTCAGTAACCCAATGAACCGGATTTTGGCAAGAAATCCGGTTCATTTTTCAGCTTTCCTTTGTGTGATTATGATCACTGGAAAAATCTACACAGAAAACACATATCCACTTCAGGCATTGGGTGTATATTATTTGGAAGAGGGAAGTCAAAGTTAAGTAGTCGGTCGAAATAGATTATAAGACATGATAGACTTAGGGCATGCGAACGGAATATAAACTGAAACCCAAAGAATTAGCCGAAATAGAAAAGGCTATTCGGCAAGACAAACGAGCGGAAGTAAGGCAGCGAGCAA
>JBHORD010000008.1:0-31392 GCA_042408355.1 Anaerolineales bacterium | reverse complement strand
GTCACACAGCGAGGATGCGGCTTGCAATGGTTTGTTTGGTCACAATGGCACGGATGGTTCCATGCCAATTTCGCGCGTGGCCGCCGCGGGATATTCCGCATCCAGCGTCACCGAAAACGTCTATGGAAGTTTTCCGCCGCTCAGCGGTCAGGGTGTGGTGAACTGGTGGGCTATTGATCAAACCGATCCTCGACACAATCAAAATCTGATCAGCGCGCAATATAAAGATATCGGCATTGGATATGCATTCTTCAACAATTTTGGCTATTACGTGGTTGACTTTGCCGCGCCGTAAAAATTTTTCCACGAATTTCGCGAAAGGGCGCAGATTCCTTTCTTGTTTTGTGGATGAAAATTTGCGCTCATCGCGGACAATTTTCTTATTTTCAAAGACGCCGAATGATGCCGCGTGAGCATTTTGCTTTAAAATTAACACATGCGCATTTTCGTTTTGTTCCTGCTTTGCACAATCCTCGCCTTGACCTCGTGCAGTATTTCGATCTCCGCGCCCGAAACAGCCAACTCCACTCCATTCTTTGTAACCGCGACTCTGCCGCCGACGAGAACGCCATACGACAGCGCGGCCGCGGCGAGGTCCGCCGCGCCAACCGGATTAAGTCCAACGGATCCTTCCTCGACGGCAAATGGCACACCATTTTCCATGACCGCTTCGCCCGCTTGCAAGGACTCCGCTGTTCTGCTCCAGGATGTGACCATCGCCGACGGAACGAATGTGCCGCGCGGTTCGAAATTCACGAAGACGTGGAAATTCAAAAACAACGGTCAATGTCCGTGGAATGGATACAGCCTCGTGTTCGTTTCGGGGGATCAAATGAGTTCGCCGGCTTCCGCTCCGATTCCGCCAACCGCGCCGGGGTCCACGGTGAACGTCTCCATTGATTTGATCGCGCCCTCCGCAGATGGAATCTATACCGCCTATTTCGAATTGCGCAACGCAAACGGCGCTGCCCTGCCAATCGGAATCGAGAAGAATTTCTGGGTTCAAATCACGGTCGGCAATGCAGTCATCCAATCGCAGAGCGCGGCCGCGCCGACGGCTCCAAACGGGACAGCGGTCAGCGCGCCGAGGGGGCCGTTGAGCTGTCAATATACGGTCAGCGCTTCCTATCCGGATGAGATCGTGAGTCTGATCAACAACGCCCGCACACAGGCGGGACTCAGGGCGCTGAACGTCAACCTTCAGTTAACTGCGGCTGCTCAAGGTCACAGCATTGACATGGCGTGTCATGGCCTGTTGAGTCATACCGGTTCGGACGCATCCACCATCGGTCAGCGTATCTCAGCCGAAGGCTATCCTGCAACTTTTTATGAAGAGATGATCTATGGCGGAGGTTATCCGCGGGATGCGTTCAACCGGTGGATGAACGATCCGACCCATCGTGCGGTTATCTTCGACACGCGCATCACCGATATCGGCGTTGGATACGCTTATATTGCGGATACCGCCGCCGGCAGTTACTACACGGTAGATGTAGGAAGCCAATAAATCGAATTCGCGAATTCGGCGGCCGCCCCTGTCCGATAAGACAGGGTAAAAAAACTCTCCCGATTGAACTGCATCCTGTAAACAAGACATAAAACGAGAAAGCCCCCCTGCTGTCTAACTGGACAGACGCCTGCTTTGACAGGGCGTCTGTCTGATGTTCAGCCGCAACGTCTCTAACTTGATCTCAAGCGGATACTGCGGAATCCCTTAAAGCGCCTTCATGAGCGAGAAAATTACAATGTCCATCCAGCAAACGTGATTTTACTTCCTGCGCTTCGCGATGGCTGAGAAGAGAAGGACAACGGGTTATAATTCCGGTATCTTCGCCAAACGAGGAGACAAAATGTACGATCGCAAAAAGCTCGCTGAGTTAAAAGAATCGCTCGAAAAGTGGGAAGAGACGAGTTTGAAAAAGACTCTGGCGTCCATGCCGGAGCGGCAAAACCAATTCATCACAACTTCCTCCGAACCGATCAACCGGCTTTACACGCCGCTCGATGTTGAAAATCTGGATTACGCAAAAGACCTCGGACTGCCGGGCGAATATCCATACACGCGCGGAATCCACCCGACTCTGCACCGCGGCAAATTATGGACGATGCGCATGTTCGCGGGGTTTGGAACGGCGGAAGAAACCAACAAGCGATTCAAATATCTGCTCGATCAGGGTCAAACCGGACTTTCGATTGCGTTCGACCTCGCTACGCTGATGGGCTACGACACCGACCAGCCCGAAGCGCTCGGCGAGTTCGGCAAATGCGGCGTGGCCGTTTCATCGCTGAAGGACATGGAGATTCTGCTTGAAGGCATTCCGCTCGACAAAGTGTCCACAAGCATGACGATCAATTCGCCCGCCGCCATCATCTGGGCCATGTACATTGCCGCCGCGGAAAAGCAGGGCGTGCGTCCTGAGCAACTGCGCGGCACGATTCAAAATGACATTCTCAAAGAGTTCATCGCCCAAAAGGAATTTATTTTCCCGCCGAATCCATCCATGCGCCTCGTCGTGGACACGATGGAATTCGGCTCGCAGAAAGTCCCGCAGTGGAATACGATTTCCATCAGCGGGTATCACATCCGCGAGGCCGGCTCGACCGCCGCACAGGAACTGGCGTTTACGCTGGCGGACGGCATGGAATACGTGAGATGGGGCATTGCACGCGGCATGGACGTGGATGAGTTTGCGCCGCGCCTTTCGTTCTTCTTCAACGCCCACAACGATTTCTTTGAAGAAATTGCCAAGTATCGCGCCGCGCGGCGCATCTGGGCGCGCGAGATGAAGGAAACGTTCAAGGCGAAGAATCCGCGCTCGTGGCTGTTGCGATTCCATACGCAAACTGCGGGTGTTTCATTGACCGCACAACAGCCGGAGAATAATGTGGTGCGCGTTGCCATCCAGGCCCTTGCCGCCGTTCTTGGCGGAACACAAAGTCTGCATACCAATTCGCTCGATGAGGCGCTGGCTTTGCCGTCCGAACACGCGGTGACAATTGCATTACGCACACAGCAAATTATTGCGGAAGAATCGGGGGTGGCGAACACGATTGATCCGCTGGGAGGCAGTTTCTTCGTCGAGGCGCAGACCGATCGAATCGAAAAGCAGGCATACGATTATTTCCGGCGCATCGAAGAGTTGGGCGGCGTCATTCCCGCCATTGAAAAAGGATTCTTCCAAAGTGAGATTGCGGATGCGGCGTATCGTTATCAACGCGAGATTGACGAGGGCGTCCGCAAGATCGTCGGCGTGAACGCATATCAGGAAGAGAAACCGCTCACCATCCCAATTTTGGAAATGGATCCGAATGGATATAAACGCCAGATAGATCGTCTCGCCGAACTCCGCAAGACGCGTGATAATGGCCGCGTCGGTCAGACGATGGATAAACTTCGCATCGCACTACAAGGCACGGAAAACACAATGCCTTATTTGCTGGATTGTGTGCGCGCCTACGCCACGCTGGGAGAGATTGTCAGCGTGATGAAAGAAGTGTTCGGAGTATATGAAGAACCGACGATGATATAGCATCAGATGATTAGAGAATAGAGATTCGAAACAAAAGGACGACTGTTTAGGTCGCCCTTCTTTTGTTCTGAAATGCTAGAAGATTATTTGACAGTCACCTCAATGGTGAAGGGCCAAGACATATATTCGCGTGGACGACCGGCCGATCCGGTCGCAAAAAATACGCGAAAAACTGACTTTGGACGTTGATCAACGCAGAAAACGCAGATATTTTTGTATCAGCGTGCGTCAGCGTTTTCCTGCATCCCCATTTTATTTCCGATAGAGTCTATTATCCCTCTTGCGCCACTACCTCCAAACTCTGGGCAGCAGATAAGACCTGAAAACATGGCGCTCACCTCGCCAGCACCTTCGTCATTTCATAATACTCAAGATTCGCTTCACGCTTGTGAGTGACCACTTCTTCCAGCGGAACGTATTCGATGCCGCGTCCCTTGAGGCCGGTCATCACGCCGCTCCTGCCTTCGAGTAAAGCCTCCACGGCCTTCAACCCCATGCGCGAGGCCAGCAGACGGTCATACGCCGTCGGCGAACCGCCGCGCTGGATATGGCCGAGAATGGTGACGCGCGTGCTGAAGCCGACATCCATCGCTTCGAGCGCCCTGGCCAGTTCGGTTGTGTTGTGTCCCGAACCTTCGGCGTTGATGATGATGGCGTGATTCTTGCCGCGCCGGTACGCGTCTTCGATGGTTTTGGCGACCTCTTCCACTGTGACCGGCACTTCGGGAATCAATACGATTTCCGCGCCGCAGACAATTCCAGTCATGGCCGCCAGATAACCACAGTTGCGCCCCATTGTTTCAATGAGAAAGGCGCGGTGATGCGACGAAGCGGTATCGCGCAATTTGTCCACCGCGTCCATGATGGTATTCATGGCTGTGTCGGTGCCAATGGAAATACTGGTTCCCCACACATCATTATCAATGCTGCCGGGAATGCCCACCACTTTAATGCCCTGCTGATGCAAAGCGTAAGCGCCCTTTAGCGAGCCTTCCCCGCCAATCACAACCAGTCCGTCCATGCCGACCTCGTTCATGTGGCGGATGGCTTCGCGCTGGCCTTTTGGCTCCATGAAGCGCGGACTGCGGCTGGTCTGCAAAATCGTCCCGCCGCGCTGAAGAATACCGCCCACATCGCGCGCGCCCAAAGGACGAAATTCGCCGTTCAACAGACCTTCGAAACCGTCAATCACCCCCAATACTCTCGCGCCATGCGTCATTGCCGTCCGCACCACAGCGCGGATGCATGGATTCATTCCGGGCGCGTCGCCGCCCGAAGTCAAGACTCCGATGGTAAAAGGTCTACTGATGTCCATCTGGTTCATCTTTCTTGATTTGGAAAATATCAAAATCACGCGCCACCGACACGTTGGGATGCACAGCTTGCGCTTCCTTCAAAACGTCCTTCTCACGATAGCGGCGCGAGATATGCGTCAGAATCAATTTCTTGACATTTGCTTTAACCGCCAGTTCCGCTCCCTGTTGCGCCGTCAGATGATGGAACTGGCGCGCCATCTCGGCTTCTTCACTAAGATATGTCGACTCGATCACCAGCGCATCCGCCTCCTTGCAGACCTCGAGCAGATCGTCCGTTTTACCGGCATCCCCTACCACGACGAGTTTCACGCCTTTTTGAAGCGGACCCAGCACATCGTCCGGTGTGATGCGTGTGCCATTTGACAATGTGATCGTTTTGCCCGCCACCAGTTCGCCCCGTTCGGGTCCAAACGGCACGCCAAGCGCGTCCGCTTTTTCGGGCAAAAACGGACGGCGCGGTTTGCCTTCAAAAACATAACCGAGGCAATCCGGTCCGCGATGAGTCACAGGGAAAGCCCGGATCGTAAAATCGTCCGCCTCAAAAAAAACGCCGGGGCCGATCTGGCGGAAATAAAGCGGCATCGGCGGCTGGTTGCCGCGCAGAACCACGCCATCGAGCAGGGCGCGCACGCGGTCAAGCGTCGCGCGTCCGCCGAAAATCTCCAGCTCTTCGATTGCCTCCCAGCGTAAAAATGTGCTGAGCAGTCCACCCAAACCGAGAATGTGATCGAGGTGGCCGTGCGTCAACAGCACGCGCGTCAAATGGCGAAAGCCTGCGCCCGATTGAAGGATTTGCCGCTGTGTGCCTTCGCCGCAGTCAATCAAAAAACGGTATTCATCATGCGTAACGATCTGAGCGGAAAGTCCGCGTTGAGCCGAGGGTGCGGAAGCAGATGTGCCGAGAAATAAGATTTCGAACAACGAGAAGTCCTTGTGAAAGGGGATTGTAAATAAGCATAATGTGCAATACGCGACTCGTAATTTGCATATTATGTTTTGCGCTTTGCGTTTTACGCCGCACAATTGTACCTTAAAGAAAACAGACCATTTGTGCTATAATGATTTTTGCATTTTCTTCCACGGTTTTATGCGATTTCCCGATTTCTTTTCACGGCCAAAGAAAAACAAAAAGCCTCAAGGAAAGGCAGGTTCGAGAGCGGCGCGTCCCATTGCCGGCCAGGCCAAACAGACTCCTCCGCAGGCCGGGCCCTCGGTTTGGGACGGCCTCTCTCCCGAACGCAAACTTGACATCGCCGGGGTCGTCCTGGCAATCGCCGGGATTTTGATTCTACTTACGCTGTTCGCTTCCACGCGTTCGGTTGTTACCAGCAATTTGATTCGTCTGCTGGGTCAATTAATTGGCTGGGGAATTTATGTTCTTCCAATTGCATTGATTGCGTTTGGCCTCTGGATCATCCTGCGCAAGATCGAACGTATCCCCGCTCTTTCGCTCGAACGCGCCGTCGGAATCCTTTTGCTTTTCCTCTGGCTGTTGACGACGATGCACGCCATCATCGCCCAACCCGAAATGGCGCAAGTCGCCGCGCAGGACGGCGCGGGCGGCGGTTACATCGGCGGCATCTTCGAACGCGTGCTTTGGTTCGGCCTCGGCGCATGGGGAGCGGTCATTGCGTTAATCGCCTGGATGCTCATCGCGCTGGCCATGATGCTGGATACAACGGTTCAGGATTTGTTTCGCTGGGTCGGACCGTTGACGGCGCGGATCAAATCTTTATTGAAAAAACCTGCTGTGCCTCGCGCCGAACCTGAAACGGCCGCGCAGAAAAACGGCTACACTCCGCTGGCGCCGACTCCCGTGTCCGCGCCGGCGATTATCCCTGCGCCGGCGAATCCGCCAGCAATGACAACGACGACGTCTGCACCGGTCATTCAGTGGGTTTTGCCACAAATCAGCGACATTCTCGATGCCGGCTCCGCGCCAGCAGAAAGCGAAGACTTCATCAAACAACGCAGTCATTTAATCGAAGAGACGCTCGCCTCGTTTGGCGCGCCGGCGCAGGTGGTCGAGATCAGCCGCGGGCCGACGATCACGCAATTTGGTGTGGAGCCGCTCTTCATCGAGACGCGCGGCGGACGAACGCGCGTGCGCGTCAGCAAGATTGCCTCGCTGGCGGATGATCTCGCACTGGCTCTGGCCGCGCCGCGCATCCGCATCCAGGCGCCGGTTCCCGGACATAGTTACGTCGGCATCGAAGTTCCAAACGATGAAATGGCTTTGGTGGCTTTGCGCGATATTTTGGAAAGCGAGACATTTCAGCGGAACAAAACGCCTTTGCGTTTTGCGCTTGGACAAGACGTTGCCGGGCATCCCATCACCGCCAATCTTGAGAACATGCCGCATTTGTTGATCGCCGGCGCAACTGGTTCCGGTAAATCGGTTTGCGTGAACGCCATCCTGACCGGCTTCCTGATCAACAATACGCCGGACGATTTGAAACTGGTGCTGGTTGATCCGAAGCGCGTAGAGTTGACGGGATACAACGGCATTCCGCATTTGCTTGCGCCGGTGGTTGTCGAGATGGACCGCATCGTCGGCACCCTGCAGTGGATGACGCGTGAAATGGACAAGCGGTATCATGAGTTCGCAAAAGTCGGCTCACGCAATATCACCGACTACAACGCGCGCATGAAACTGCAGGGCGGCAGGAAAATGCCGTTCTATGTGATTGTCATTGATGAACTGGCCGACCTGATGATGATTGCGCCCGATGAAACCGAGCGGACGATCACGCGCCTGGCACAACTGGCGCGGGCGACCGGCATTCACATGATCCTTGCGACCCAGCGTCCGTCTGTGGACGTAGTGACGGGATTGATCAAAGCCAACTTTCCCGCGCGCATCGCCTTCGCCGTCGCATCCGGCGTGGACAGCCGCGTCATTCTCGATCAGCCCGGCGCGGAACGATTGCTGGGCCGCGGCGATATGTTATATCAGGCGCCTGACGCGCCCGCGCCCGTGCGTTTGCAAGGCGTGTTTGTCTCGGATCATGAAATTCAAAAATTGGTCGAATTTTGGCGCGCACAGGCACAGCAGGCCAGCCCTTATGCGGTCGCCGGCGCGCCTGCCGAATCAATCCCTGAAGGCGTCCCGCTCAAACAACAGCCCTTGTGGGAAGACATGGAAAGGACGGACGGCGATCCGCTTTTGAACGACGCCATTGATCTTGTGCGGCGCGAGGGGCGCGCCTCCGTGTCTATGCTTCAACGGCGGATGAGGATCGGTTATACGCGTGCGGCGCGTTTGGTGGATGTGATGGAAGAACGCGGCATTGTGGGTCCGCCCGAGGGAAATACGCAGGTGAGACAAATCCTTGACTATGGTCCCGCCGCGCCGCCAAAGGAAGATTGACAGGGCAATCGCATTTGGATTTTTTATGGGTCAAAATCTGAGGCAATTATTTTTTCTAATGCGATTGCCCTGAGAAGATTGATTTTTTGCGACGACGATCTCTCTACATTTGATATAATTTCATTACGCCCTTGTAGCTCAATGGACAGAGCAAGGCACTCCTAAGGCCGAGATGTGGGTTCGATTCCCGCCAGGGGCGCACATTTACGTTTTTCGTTATTCGTGTCCCCAAAATCTCTTATGATTTTCTTATAAGAATACCCTTGCTTAATGGAATAGGTTATAGTATATTCGCAACCGATGGACGCTAGGGTGCCCCCCTCACCCTGGCGTCCATCATTTAATTCTAATTTCTTGCTCCCGGCAGATGTCTTCAATGGCTTTACTCTGACTTGAAGCCGCGTCAACTTGGCGAAGCAAGGCTGTGATTTGTTCGGGTTTTCGTCGTTTCATCGGAGAGCCGCTCCTTTTGCAGACGCTCGACTCTCATTTTACCGGGTATATTTTTCGAGGCAGGCCGCCGGATCGAGCGCTTTGTATACGCATAAATAAAACGCGAACAATGCGCTATAATTCGAGAAGAGCGTCTTTCATTTATATTTTTGGGAGTGTTGCATGGCCCTCGATCCATCTGCCATCCGAAGCCAGTTTCCTTCTTTGAAGAATCGTTCCGTTATTTTCTTCGATAATCCCGGGGGAACGCAGATTGCACAACAATCTCTACAGCGCATCAACAAATATCTTCTGGAATCCAACGCCAATCACGAAGGAGCGTTTGCCACAAGCGTCGCGTCGGACGCCATTCTCGATGAAGCGCATCGCGCCATGGCAGATTTCTATAACGCCTCGTCTTCCGAGGAAATCATCTTTGGCAATAACATGACCAGCCTGACCTTTCATATCAGCCGTTCGATCGCGCGCGAGTGGAAAGAGGGGGACGAGATCGCTGTCACCCGCCTTGATCACGACGCGAACGTGACGCCCTGGCTGTTGGCCGCGCAGGATCGAGGCGTCAGGATCAACTGGGTGGATTTCGATGTGGAAGATGGCACATTGAATCTGGACGATTTGCGAAAGACGCTGGAGCGAAAGCCGAGACTGCTGGCAGTGGGTTATGCATCCAATTCGCTCGGCACCATCAATCCAATTTCAAAGATTGTGCAGATGGCGCACGATGCCGGAACAATGGTTTACGTTGACGCCGTCCAATATGCGCCGCACGGTCCCATTGACGTTCAAAAATTGGACTGTGATTTTCTGGTCTCGTCGAGTTATAAATTTTTCGGGCCGCACTGCGGCATCCTTTACGGTAAACGTGAACTTTTGGAAAAGTTATTTGCTTATAAAGTCCGGCCTGCCACCGACCGTTTGCCCGGCAAGTTCGAGACCGGCACCCAAAATCATGAAGGCATCGCCGGCGTGCTCGGCGCAATTGAATATTTTGAATGGGTTGGAAAACAATTCGGCGACGAGCATATCGAGGGATTGATGGAGGAGGGCTACAGCGGCCGCCGTCTGGAATTAAAAAAGGCGATGCATGCGATTCGCTCATACGAATATGAGTTGAGCCGCGCGCTCCTTTCCGCCCTGCAGGCAATACCCGAGGTAACAATCTTCGGTTTAACTGACATCCGCCGTCTCGATGAACGCGTGGCAACCTACTCATTCCGCATCAAGAATCTTCATCCACGCCAGGCGGCAGAGAAACTGGCGAAGCAGGACATTTATGTGTGGGATGGGAATTACTATGCCATCAATGTTACGGAAAGACTTGGATTGGAGGACAGCGGCGGCATGGTGCGCGTCGGAGCGGCCCACTATAATACGCTGGACGAAATAGAACGATTGAAGGAAGCTTTGATAAAGATAAGCGCCTTCCATTGACATACACAGAAACCGGTTAATGAACCGCCGCCCAAAGCATACACCCATTAAACAATCAAAGAGAATGTCAATAATAACAGCGCCGAACACAAAATCATTACAGTCGTTTTTAGTTTCTTAATCGCCGTCCTCTCGGTGGAACCATGGCCTGCTCAAAGCCGGGAGTATCCGCATGATATGGGAAAATCAACCGCAAAGAACGCCAAGATCTCGAAGCGGGCCTGGCGGTTCAAAAGGTCTGTCAGATATTATTTTGAGAAAGCCGTACAAGTGGAATCGGCACGAATTGAATCCGTGTGGATTTGACTGTATACTAAGGTCGTATCTCACAAAAAGGAGCCGCCCATGTTTGAACACATCCTGCTGGCTGTAGATGGATCTGCCCATGCTTTGCGCGCCGCCCGCGTAGCGGGCGACCTGGCCCGGGCGATGAACTCAAAAACCCTGAGAATTGTTGTGGCTTACGATGGCATCCCCGCTTACCTGGGCGAGCCCAATTTGCAAATTGCCATCGAATCACGGCTGAGAGAAGCACAGGAAATTCTACAAAAAGCGGAGGAGGCCGTGGGGAAAATTCCGGCAGAGATTCATACAGAATTAATCGAAGGCTCACCTGCAGAAGCTATCATTGAGGTAGCCAAGACGCGTAATTGTGATGTAATCGTAATGGGATCGCGCGGCATGGGTACGTTGACAGGTCTCGTACTTGGCAGTACGAGTCAAAAAGTGGTCAGCCATGCGCCATGCCCGGTGCTTATCATCCGCTAGCGCGGCGTTCGGCTTCGGCAAAGTCTTCGGGCGTGTTGACGTTCAGAAAAGCAGTTCCATCCGGATCGTAGCGATGGAGTTCATCTTGTGTAAGTTTTCGGACTTTGACTTTTGGAAACCACGCAATCACCCGCCATTGGTCGGCGCGGATGGCTGATTCAATGGCGGGAATACAGACGGCGCGGCGGTATACCGCATGGAGAGGCTCATAACCTTCGGCGGTTTCCGCAATCACCACATCCGCATCCTCTTGGACAAGGAGGCCGGCGGAGGCGGCAAGAAGCGGCGCACTGACAAAAGGCATATCGCATGCCACGACGGCGACAGCTGGATGCCTGGCAGAAACGAGCGCAGTGTAGAGTCCGCCCAATGGACCGCGGCCCGGCATAAGGTCCGGAAAGAGGGGAAGCCCGAGGAAAATAAAATTCTCGGGCTGATTCGTCGTGATGAGGAGTTCATCGGCGATAGGTGAAAGCCGGTCAATCACACGCTGAATCAGAGGCCTGCCCAAAAAGGGTTTGAGCGCTTTATTCTCGCCCATGCGAGTAGATTGTCCGCCTGCTTGTATCACAACACTCAACATATCCAGATTATAATAGCGAACATTTTTGGAGGCTGTAGAGTTAATGCTCAATCACAAATTTCTCGGCTGGATAGGATGGCTGACGCTTATCCTGTTAATCGCCGGAACGGCATTTTATTTTTTTGGGGGGCCGCTGGTCACGCGCACCGCGCAAGGCCTTGCGCCGTCCGCAATGGCGCCGTCCATTGACGATTTTCCGGTGACCGCCAATAAGTCGCAACCAGACGCATTCACGTTCAATGGCTGTCCTCCCACCGGCCTGGGCGGCGACGCCGAATTGAACCTTTTGGAAAACCGCGTGGATGAGGGGAAATATGTCAGCATCTCATTCGACACCCTGCTCGCGTTGCGATGGCCAAGGAACGCAGAACGGCAGGCGATGAGCGCCTGGTCTCCACAAAATGGCGCTTACATCATGCAGTATCAAGGCATGCCGGTTTCGTTAACGGGTTACATTTTTCTGGTAAAAGAAGCGCCGCCTTCCCCGGCGAACTGCAACCGCAACAACTTCGAGAATATGGATTGGAATGTATCCCTGACGAGCAACCCCGGAGACTCGGCCGCACAGGCTATTATTGCCGCCGTCACGCCGCGGGTGCGGAGCAAACATAAATGGACGATTGATGCGCTTCGAACAGCCGGGTATCAACACCTGCAAGTGCGGATCAGCGGCTGGCTGTTGTTCAATCCAACCCGCCCCGGTGATGTTGGAATAAACCGCGCGACGCTCTGGGAAATCCATCCGGTGATGCAAATTGAAATTTTCCAGAACGGCCGCTGGGTTCCGCTCGACAAGTTTGAATATTAGGCAGGAGAACGGTCAAAAAGTTTTATAATCGTTGGCGCCAAACGACGTAAACATCAAGGCCTGCAATTGATGTTTGGTTAATCGAAAGGATTGCATGTCCACTTTGGCCAACCGATTGGATGAGTTAACAATTGAAGGGGCTCTCTACGAGCGCCTGCCCGACCATGCCGTTCGTTGTTTTGCGTGCGGACACCGCTGTCTTATCCGCGAGGGCAGACGGGGAATTTGTCAGGTGCGATTCAATCAGAATGGGCGTTTGCGCGCGCCATGGGGATATGTGGCGGCTTTGCAATCGGATCCAATAGAGAAAAAACCGTTTTTCCATGTGATGCCCGGTTCCAACGCTTTGACGTTTGGAATGCTGGGCTGTGATTTTCATTGCGGGTATTGCCAAAACTGGTTCACCTCGCAAGCCATGCGTGACCCGGCGTCGGCTGGGTCTGTGAATTACATTCGCAAAATCAAACCGCGCGAAATGGTCGAGTTGGCGCATCGCACCCATGCGTCCATAGTGGTTTCTTCCTACAACGAACCATTGATCACGAGCGAATGGGCGGTTGATATTTTCAAGGAGGCCAGGGCCGCAGGGCTGATGTGCGCTTACGTTTCAAACGGAAACAACACGCCTGAAGTCATGGAATACATCAGGCCTTATGTTGACGCCTACAAAGTTGATCTCAAGTCCATGCAAGATAAGAATTATCGTCAGCTGGGCGGTGTGCTGAAAAATGTTTTGGACGGAATCAAACGCGCCCGCGAACTTGGAATGTGGGTGGAGGTGGTCACGCTTGTAATACCCGGCTTCAACGATTCGAACGAAGAATTATGGGATGCGGCCAGATACATTGCGAGCGTTTCGAAAGATATTCCCTGGCATGTCACGGCCTTTCATAAAGATTATAAAATGACCGATCCGGATAACACGGATTCGCGTACTTTGTTGCGCGCGGCTGAGATCGGACGTGAAGCCGGACTCCGTTATGTATATGCAGGCAATCTCCCCAACCGCGTCGAAGAATACGAAAACACGTTCTGCCCGAATTGCAATGAAACGCTGATCCAACGCTCAGGATATGTGATCCTCGGGTATCGGCTGACCGCTGATGGGTCCTGCCCGAAATGCGGAACCAAAGTCCCCGGCGTTTGGCCAAAAAATCCGGAGAGCGTCCAATTGAACGGGTATGGGCTTCCGGTTCCAGTCTATTGACAAATCACTTTTGCTGTATAATCGTCTGCATCCTGTCCAAATAGAAAGGAGGTGAGAGTCGGTCACCAAGGCGACTCAGTGCTTCGCTCTTTCCCATCGTCATATCCAAAAACAAAAATTCTCTGTAAGGAGGAGAAACCGTGAATCGTAAACTGTACGTTTTGCTTGCTGTTGTAGTTCTCGCAAGCATGGTGCTTTCAGCCTGCGGGGGTGCCGCAACCCCCACTACCGCACCGGCTACACAGGCGCCAGCTACTCAAGCGCCGGCCACTCAAGCGCCAGCCGCCACGGCTGCAGCGACTCAGTGTGCGCCAGCCAAGATGGGTTGGGATCCAACCACCGCCGATACCGGCAGTAAAGGCATGACCGTTGCCTTTGAGCAGGAGCCCGACCAAGCCGTCGGCATGTTCAGCAATATGAGTTTTGCCGCGTGGATCTGGCAGATGTTCGGGGTCGGCCCTGGCAAGTGGGATGATAAAAACAACCTGGTCCCCTATATAGCGACTGAAATCCCCAGTACCGCCAATGGAGATGTCTCTGCTGATGGACTGACAGTGACCTGGAAACTCAAACCCTGCATCTTCTGGTCAGATGGACAGCCAATCACCTCCAAGGATATTCTCTTTACCTGGCAGGCAATGATAGACCCGGCGAACAACCCGATCAGCCGCAGCGGCTGGAATCAGATTGCCAGCATTGATACGCCTGACGATCAGACAGCCGTGATTCATTTCAAATCGCTGTATCCGGCCTGGCCAACATTGCTCGATCTTGGGCCCAACAACACCAGCGGCGGTATTTTACCTGAGCATATCTTCCAGGGCAAGACTGGCTTAGAGAAAGACCCGCAGATCCATCAACCGACCTGGGCTGGCGGTCCATTTGCCATCAAGGAGTGGGTGGCAGGCGATCATATGACGCTGGTCCGCAACCCCAACTACTTTGGAACGCCTGCAAAGTTGGACTATATCAACATCAAATTCGTGCCCGATCCTGCAACCGGCCTGGCCGCCCTCAAGACCGGCGATGTGGATCTCGTCGTGAACTTTGCTGAATCCGATATCCCCACTTTGCAAGGGTTGGCTTCGCAAGGCATCAAATACCGCGTCGATCCAACATCTGATTTCGAGCACCTGTTCTTCAACCTCGGCACAACCAAGGGACAGGTCATCAATGGCAAAACTGTTGGACAAAGCGATGTGGATGGCTTCTGCCCATTCCAGGACGTGAATGTCCGCAAAGCCATCATGCTGGGCATTGACCGCCTGTCATTCCTCACGAACTACATGCACGAGGATAAAAGCGCGTTCATTGCCTCGTTATGGCCAAACTCTTATTGGTATAACACCAGCCTGACGCCGTATCCGTATGATCCGGCCCAGGCGGCTGCTTTGCTGGATGCCGCAGGATACAAGGTCGGGCCCGACGGCATCCGCGCCGGTACCTGCAATGGTAAACCGGTCAAATTCTCGCTTGGCATTGAGACCACGCCGGCTCAGTTCCGCATTGACGATGTATTGCACATTCAATCGGACTTGAAGAAGATTGGCATTGATATCAAGCCGAATCATATTCCGGCAGGCACTTTCTTCGGCTCTTACACCGAAGGCGCCGATATGCCGCTCGGCAAGTTCGATATGGCAATCTACACCACCGGTTTCTATCCGGACCCGGATCCGACCGGCAGCCTCGATTGCGCCGATGTACCCAGCAAAGCCAATCCGACTGGCGGCAACAATTATCATCTCTGCGATCCGCAGGTTGATTCCTTGATTGCCCAGGGTCTGGCCACAGCCGACCCGGCCGCCCGCAAGAAGGTCTACGATCAACTCCAGCAGTACATGTATGACCAGGTGCTTGTGATTCCGCTGTTCGCACGCGCCAATGTGTACGGCTATTCGAGCAAACTCGTATTCCCGCCCAGCTCCGGTTGGGCTAATGCCTTCTGGGATGCCGAGAACTTCGACATCACCCAATAAGGTCTAACGTCAAATGAACCAGCGGCGGTCTTATAACCGCCGCTGGTTCAACCGCAAATTGACCACATATCAACACGAACGAATCAAGGAATAAATAAATACTTCGGCATAGATTCAATTCATCCGTGTTCATTTGTGGCCAATAAAGTTAGTCGAATTTTGATTTAGCTTGTTATTCAAATAATGATGAAAGGAGAAAACCATGTGGTCTTACTTGGTGCGACGAATTGTACAGGCGATATTCATCCTATTTATCATTACCATGCTATGCTTCATATTGACCCGTCTCTCTTCGGATCCAATGGCACAGTACGCAAACAAACCCGGCATCACCGCCGCTGATCGCGCTGCCATTGCCAAGAGTCTGGGTCTGGATCAGCCTCTGCCCATACAATACATAAGATGGATTGGATTGGCGCTGCAGGGCAACCTGGGGAATTCGTTTTTCTCAAAACAACCAGTGTTGACAATGATTGAGCAACGCCTGCCGCTGACGCTGGTGTTGATGGGTACGGCTGAGGTGGTCATCATCATCGTGGCCCTCATACTTGGATTGGTAGCCGCCGTCAAGCAGTATTCTTTTGTAGATAATCTGATCACATCCTTCTCCTTCATCGGTTATTCAATGCCAATTTTCTTCATTGCCTTTGGCAGTATTGAGATTTTCGCCGTGCAATTCAAAGCATGGGGCTTGCCATACTTACCCACAGGGGCCGACATTTGGGATCCAAAGGACCCTGTAGCCCTGGCCCGCCACCTTGTTCTGCCTGTTTTCAGCCTGGTAGCCATCCAGACTGCCGGCTACTCTCGTTATTTGCGCTCGAGCATCCTGGAAGTACTCGGAATGGATTACGTTCGCACGGCCCACGCCAAGGGCTTGAGTAATCGAGCAGTATTATTCAAGCATGCCCTGCGCAATGCCATCCTGCCCTTCGTTACCATCGTGGGACTCGATATTCCTTTCCTGCTGGGCGGCGCGCTGGTCACTGAATCGATCTTTGCCTGGCCCGGCATGGGACGTCTGTTTTGGGAATATGCCCAACGCGGCGATTACCCCGTAGTGTTGGGTGTGCTTCTGATTACATCAACGGCGGTTGTATTCTTTACGATCATCGTTGACCTGGCTTACACCGTTATTGATCCACGCATCCGCCTCAGTTAGGGTTTACTATGGCTGCGACTATTGATGAAACGACCATCTCAACTCTGAGTCTGAAAAACACAGAGGCAAAACAGCCGCTGACCCCCGGTCAGTTGGTCTGGCGCCGATTCCGCAAGCACCGTATGGCCATGTTGGGAGGCATCGGCATCATTTTACTGATACTTTTCATTGTGATCGGTTCTATCATCGTTCCCGAGAGTCAGGCTAACACCACCGATCTGAGCGCTCGTCTGGCTGGGCCAACCAGCACTCACTGGTTCGGCACAGACAGCGTTGGTCGGGATGTATTTGACCGCGTAATCTATGGCGGGCAAATCTCGCTCTTCATTGGAATCTTTGCTGTGTTTTTGGAGGTGACGCTCGGCACCTTGATAGGCGGCTTTGCCGCTTATTATGGCGGTTGGGTGGATGCCGTTCTGATGCGCTTTACCGAAGCCATGCTGGCTATTCCTTCGTTATTTCTGCTGATCGTGCTGGCCAAGTTTATTGGTCAAAATGTCGGCCAGATCACAATCCTTGGACGAACTTTTAGCGGCAGCATCGGCATCGTCATATTGGTCATCGGCATAACTTCGTGGATGTTCCTGGCCCGTATCGTGCGCGCCAACGTTTTATCCTTGAAGGAACTGGATTACATTTCGGCCTCCAAAGCGCTGGGCGCGAGTAATCGGCACATTTTCTTCAGCCATTTGGTGCCCAATACGCTCGGCCCCATTATCGTAGCGGCCACTCTTGGCTTGGCGTCCGCCATTCTTACTGAAGCCTATGTTTCCTTTCTCGGGTTGGGCGTCCAATCGCCAACATCCACCTGGGGCAACATGATGCAGTCAGCCCAGTCGTTCCTGTTGCAAGGCGCGTGGTGGATGTGGGTCTTTCCATCCTTCTTCATTATCTTTACCATTCTGTGCATAAACCTGCTCGGCGACGGCTTGCGCGATGCGCTCGATCCGCGCAGTTCCAAGCATCTTTAATCATTCAAATCAAAATCAAAACGGACGGGCCATTCTCATTGCCCGTCCGTTTGCTTTTATACGGATTGAATTAAGGCGTAATCGGATAGATCATCCCGAACATGGCCAGCGCGCCGAAAATCAAGATGACCACCGCCGCGCCGGTCAGGACTTCGCGCGGCTCCCGCCTATCTGCCAGACTCAACGCCGGATATACGCCCTCCACCTCCCAGCGCGGACCCGCAAACCATGTGAAGATCAATCCGCCAAACAACCCGCCGATATGCCCCCAAATATCAATGCCGGGCGTTAGATCGAGAAGCAGGTTAACCACCACAATGAAAACGATGTTTCCGATTGCGCTCCTAAAATGACCGCCGAACAATTGTCGATTCTGAAAAAGAAAAACCCCTTCCGCGCCGATCAACCCAAATATGGCAGTGGATGCGCCGACAGAATACCCGCTCGAAAGCAGGAAAGACATTACATTGCCGGTAAATCCTCCCAGTATATAAAGCAGTAAAAAACGCCAGCGGCCAAAATAACGTTCCAATGTCGGCCCAAAGATGACGAGAGCATACATGTTGAACAAAATATGCGGTATCGAGGCGTGCAATAAAATAGGCGTCAGGAATCGCCACAGTTCACCAGCTCGAATAAACTCGTTGATCTTGGATCCATATAATTCCAGCCAATCCATTTGAGCCGCATCGTTAGCATACCCGAAGAGCCATACGCTGACCACTTGCAAAATATAGACGGCCGTGGTTAACCCAATAATCGTGTACGTCACGTAAGGAATCGAATTCGGCATCGAGATGCGGACGGAGGCAGGCGGAGGCGTCCCGGCGGATTGGAACCCGCCTTCCTCCCCTCTCCCAGAGGAAGAAGGGCTCAGGGGCGAGGAAGTGGATGGATAATTATTCACAGATTGACCTTTCTTTGTTGCACGCGATGATGTTCAGCTTCGATGATGGCGCGGATCACGTCCACCGTATGATCGAGCTGGAAATCGTGATTGACGATGACATAATCAAACGCTTCAAGGCGCTTGAGTTCCTTGCGCGCCGTCGCAATACGGATCGCAAGCGAGTCGGACGTTTCGGTCTTGCGTTCCTGCAAACGGCGGACGAGCTCGTCTTCGTTTTCAGTGGTGATGAAAATCAACAGCGCATCGTGAGCCAGCTTGCGGACCGTCTCTGCGCCCTGCACATCGAGGCGCATGACCACATCCTTGCCGCTGGCCAGCGCTTCGCGCACCTGCGCTTTCGGTATTCCCTTGTAATCGCCGTAGACAATGGCATATTCGATAAGTTCGTTCTCCTCGATCATGCGCGCAAACTCATCCTTGGAAACGAACCAGTAGTCCTTGCCGTGAATTTCGTTTGGCCGTTTCGGACGCGTCGTGGCAGTGACGACAAAATGAAAAGGCAGGCCGCGCTCCTGCATCCGCTGGACGACCGTATCTTTTCCTGCTCCCGACGGTCCACTGATGACGATTAACAAAGGCTGGGGGGAATGAAAATCAAAATCAGGATCGGAGGTCATGAAAGTATTTTACCAGAGAGGCCTTTCCTCTCTGCTCCAGCCGCGTTAAAATTATTTCATGCCCACCTATGATTTTATTTGCAACGACTGCACAGAACGATTCGATGTATTCCTGAGTTTTAGCGAATACGGAAAGAAGCCCGTGGTCTGCGCACATTGCGGGAGCAAAAACGTCCGCCGCAGAATGACGAAAGTGCGAATCGCCAAATCGGAGGAAAGCCGCATGGAGAGTCTGATGGACCCGTCCGCGCTGGAAGGCATGGAGGATGATCCAAAGGCGCTCGGCAGGATGATGAAAAAGATGGGAAGGGAAATGGGCGAAGAGATGCCGCCCGAATTCGACGATATCGCCGATCGGTTGGAGGCGGGTCAATCGCCCGAAGAAATCGAAGCCGCACATCCTGATCTCGGAGCAGACACGAACGGCGCGGATCATGATGATTTGTAGGAACGGGATCGCTCTGTCCTGGTCGGGGTGAAACTATATTTCACAGCGTCAAAATAATTGGTTCGTTCCTGGTAACGATAATCGTGTGCTCAAATTGTGCGGCAATGGCGTTGTCGGCGGTGCGGAGCGACCAGCCATCGCGCTCTTCCTGGATGCGGCCGCGGCCGGTTGTCAGAAACGGTTCGATGGCAAGCACCAATCCGTCTTTCAAGATTCGATGATCGCGGGGGTTATAGAAATTCAGGATTTCATTGGGTTCTTCATGCAGACCGCGTCCGATGCCGTGGCCGGTTAATTCATAGATGACGTTATATCCGCGCTTCGCCGCTTCATTCTGGACCGTTTTGCCGATCTCGTTTAATGGGCGTCCGGCGCGTGCGGCGTTCACCGCCTTGTTCAAAGTGGATTTGGTCGCTTCGATCAACTTGTGGATTTCAGGCGTGCGTTTCGAAACCCACAACGACGCGCCGGTATCTGCAAAGTAGCCATCGAGTTCCGCGGAAACGTCAATATGGATCAACTCGCCTTTCTGCAAAACGTAGCCGCCGGGGACGCCGTGTGCGATGACCGGTGAAACGCTGATGCACGTCGCTCCCGGAAATTGATACGTCACCTCGGGCGCGGAACGCGCGCCGCGCGCTTCGAGGAGGCGGCGCCCGATATTGTCCAGCTCACCGGTTGTGATGCCCGGTCGAACCGCCTGCATCATCTTTTGCAAAACCTCGGCGCAGATGTGTCCGATGGCTTTCAACGCTTTGATATCGTTCTCGGAGTCGGCGGTCATGAATGATTCGCTTTCATAGCGCGTTCAATGTAAGCGCGGTGTTCGGCAAAATGTTCCGTCGTGTTCGATAGGATCCAATTCATCAACGGGCGTTTTTCGGGATCGTCGGGAAAGCGCGGCTTCATCAAATCGTCAAACGACAATTGATTCAGCCTCGCATACAACTCCGCACATGTTTCCTGAAATTCGGCCAGCACAGCCGGCGCCGACAATTTGCGTTTGCGCTGATACAACAAATCGTTGATACCATCGAAATCAGCCGCGTCAGTAAGCGCCTTATCCACCTTGAGCACCTCATACCACGGACGATGATCGAGGTGATAACCGATGAATGATTTGATCCATTCCGTAACGTGGGCGACATGATCCTGCGGCGTCCAGCCGCCCGAATCAGGGATGGACATTTGTCTCTCGTCAAGGCCACGGACGAGCTTCCAAAGCGCCGTCCGCTCGCGGTCAATGGCCAGCATCAAATCTTCCTTGTCTTTCGGAAACCAGTCTTCTGACATAACATCTCCACGAAACAATTCTACCGCACAAACAATTTTTCCCGCGTGCGATGAAAACAAAATAACTCACTGGACGCAGTCGCGCGGGATTTATCCCGCATTAAATAATTCTCCCCGATCAATGATCGGGGAGAAAGGCAAAGTGATCAGCGGCTTAGTATCGTTTGCCGCTTCCGCGCTGCGGACGGTGTCCGCCGCGGCCGCCGCCTCGATTGCCAAAGCCGCCGCGTTCTTCACGCGGGCGGGCCATGTTGACCTTTAATTCCCGGTCGCTCATACGATAGCCGTTGAACATGCTGATGGCTTTCTCTGCTTCGACCTGATTGCCCATTTCGATGAAAGCAAAGCCTTTCGATTGACCGCTGTCGCGGTCCTTGACCAATGCCACCGAAGTCACTGTGCCTGCCTGTGTGAACAAGGTTCGCAGATCCTCTTCCGTGGTTGAGTAAGACAGATTACCGACATACACTTTGGATTCCATTATTCTCCTAACGCGGCAGGTTCCTGTCCTGCCAAACGCCGCTATAAGCGGACAAAAAATCAGGCTTCAGACACCCTCGAAAGAGAATCGCTCAACCTGTTGACGACGAATTCAGTATATCACAAGCAGGTAAAACTTTTAAAACTTGGACTCATTCGTGATGATTTGGAAAGCAGTACGCCAGGCTTGATTTTCTCTTTTTCCTGACCCGAACGCAGAATCCACGCATCGCCGCGGACAAGGGCGGTCTTTTTGCCATCCACTTTTATATAAGCCCCATCGGACATCATGATAACAGGGTTGTCATGGAAGAAGCCGTAATCCGCCAGCCAATCGTCGTGGACGGATTGGCGGTAAGAATCCTGTGCATAATGAACCATGAAATTAAAAGGAGTTACATTCAAACCATCAAAATAAGTTGTGCCGACCGTGTTCATATCTTTGGATGTGAGAATATTCGGCCCGCATAAAACTGTCCCTGCGCTGAAGGCGACCAGCGGCAAACCTGCCTGCACTTTCTTGCGGAGATAATCCATCAGCTTGCTAATGTGCAGACGATGATTCAACAGAAAAGTATTTCCGCCGGGAATATAAACAAGTGAAGACCGGCGCAAAATATCTTTCATCTCTTTCAAGGTCATTAACTCTGAGTTGATCCTCTCAAGGCGCGCCAAATCTTGAAATGATTTTTGATTGTCTTCCAGCCATTTCTCAGCGTAAAGAGACGCCAACGGCAGATAAGCCACGGTGGGATTCGATTTACCCTCCAGATATGGACGGCTGGCTTCGATCACGTAGCGAATATCATTTTCGCCGGGAGAAGAGAAGAGGTGAAGTTCCATGATTATTTGCCGGACTTCAGCGCCGCCAAAATCCTCTCCCGTAATTCTTCCTGCACCTTCTCCCAACTTTGACTGGCGTCCACCACCGCCCAACGTTTGGGTTCGGCCTTCACCATTTCCAAATACCCTTTTCGCACGCGCTGGTGAAATTCGACCGTATACGCATCGAGGCGATTCCATTCCATGCCATTCTGCGTTTTGCGTTTCAGCCCGACTTCCACATCCAAATCGAGAAGGATGGTCAAATCGGGAGTCAGCCCGCCGGTGGCGTATTTGACCAGGGCGCGAACCTCATCCAGATCTTGTTGATGTCCGTAGCCCTGATAAGCAATCGTCGAATCGTAATAGCGATCCGAAATGACGATCTCGCCTACCTCCAGGCGCGGACGAATGACCTGCTCCACGATTTGAGCGCGCGCCGCCTGATAGAGCAGTGTCTCCGTGCGTGGATGCATCTCAGCATTTTTCAAATCATGCAAAATTTCGCGAATCTGTTCGCTGATGGGCGTTCCGCCTGGCTCACGCGTCGGGAAAACGGTATAGCCTTTCTCGCGCAAATATTCGACGAGATAAGGAATATGGGATGTCTTGCCAGAACCTTCGGGGCCCTCAAGCGTGATGAACATAATCTTTTACCTGACAATCAGCCATCCGCCGGCGATCAGCAACATCGCACCGGCCAGCCGCACCAGGTCCGCGTGACGAACCGGAACGCCGAACCAGCCGAATTGGTCAACGATGATTCCCACCGTCAACTGCCCGATGATGATGAGCGCCAGCGCGGTTGTCGCGCCGAGGCGCGGCATCGTGTGATTCAAGGTCAAATACAAAACCACGCCGAAGCCGCCGGAGATCAGCATATACCACGAAAGACTGCGCCAGTTTTGAATTTGTTCGCCGCCCCGCGTCAACAACAGCAGACCTGCCAATACCGCGCCGCTGATATGCACCACAAAGGCGCTCGCCGCGCTCCCGATCCTCTGACTCATCTGAGACGCAATGGGTCCCTGCAGACCGACAGAAATCCCGCCCAGGATTCCGATCAAAATGGTCAATACAATGCTCAACATCAATTATGCCTTTCCAGTTCGAAGCATGAATGAACTATTCCCGATCCTTCACAAACTTTTTGTTTACGAAACGCATACAATCTCTTATTATACGTTTAGATTCGGTTTAATACCTTTGTCATTTTCAAATACTACAATCGCGGTATAGAACAAAAGAGAAATGACAGGAGGCCGAAATGACTGTAAAAAGAATTCTCTATGTGGTTCTGATTATGGTTGTCGCCGCAGTATCGGCGTTATCGGGAGTGGTTGCGGGCGGGTTCGTAGTTTACAGAGCAATCCAGCAGGGCCAGCTTGGCAAATTGCCCGCCCCCGTTCAAGCCGCTTTGCCGGCAAACACGAACAATCCCACACAGACCCTTGTGATTAATACAACAAATATTGAGACCACGATTACAGACGCCGTACAGAAAGTCGGTCCGACCGTGGTGACCGTGGTCGGCACGATTCCGGGACAACAAACGTTTTTCGGTATGACGCCCGATGAGACTGTAAGCGGGAGCGGTGTATTCATCTCCGAACAGGGATATGTACTCACGAATAATCACGTGATTCAGGGTGCGCAGAACGTGACCGTGATTCTTTCGGATGGAACGCAGGAGAAAGCCACCGTGGTGGGAGCCGATCCGTATAACGACATCGCGGTGTTGAAGGTCAGCGGAAAAGTTCCGGCGGTTGCGACGCTCGGCAATTCAGACGTCCTCAAGCCGGGCGAGACGGTGATCGCGATTGGCTCGCCGCTTGGCGATTTCAAAAACACCGTGACTGTGGGCGTAGTCAGCGCGACGGGTCGTTCGATTGACACCGGTAAAGGCTACCAGATCGAGGGCCTGATTCAAACGGACGCGGCCATCAATCAGGGCAACTCCGGCGGTCCGCTCGTGGATTTGGCCGGCGAGGTCATCGGCATCAATACGTTGATCGTCCGCAATACCGGAACCGGAACGGTCGCGGAAGGACTCGGATTCGCCATCCCAATCAACACCGCGCAGGCCGTCGCTACGCAGATCATTCAAAAAGGATATTTCGCGCATCCGTTCCTCGGCATCAGTTATCAACCGATTGCGCCCGATATCGCCGCCGCTTATAACCTGCCCGTGCAATGGGGAGTCTACGTGACGAATATCGCGGCCAACAGCCCGGCCAGTAAAGCCGGCTTACAACGCGGCGACATCATCACCAAGATCAATTCTCAGACATTGGACGCCAATCATTCCTATCTAAACACATTGTACGCGTACAAACCTGGCGATACGGTTACGCTTTCCGTTGTGCGTAACGGACAGACATTGCAAATACAAGTCACGCTCGGCGAAGCAACACACGGTTAACATTCCCCACAAATAATAACGTAGCGGCAGGTTTGAAACCTGCCGCTACGTTTTATTCCCTAAATATCCTCACGTGCCTTCTCGGCTCTTTGCCGTACGAATGGCTCACCAACTCCGCCTGACGCGCCATCTCGTGTTGCAGGCGCCTCACCAATGATGGGCCGGGCGGCAAATCCACCCAGCGCTCGCCGTTCAGCACGGCGGCAATCGCCTGCTGTGTTTGTTCCTTCACCGCATCAATGTCCGACGAAGCGAACTGTTCGCCTTTCAAGTTGAACAAATCGCCGAGGAATTGTTCCATCTGTCCAACCGTGCTCGAACGCAAAACATAAATCGGCAGGCCGCGGTGTTCAGCATCCACAATTGTTTGCTGACGGTCGCGGTAATATGTCCGCAGGGTGACAAGCGCGTCGGCTTCGTTCGGCTCCTTCACCACAACAGCCGGAACGCCCAACCGCTTGGCCGCCTGCATCAATCGGTTGCGCGCCACGCCGTATGGATAAACTTTTACAGTCTGCATCAAGCCGCGCACCGGCTCGAAGCGCGGTCCAGATGTTGCCGCCGACTCAAAAGCCGTACCCGGCTGACGTCCGCGCCGGGACGATTTCGATTCTTTCGCCTCCATCCTCGACGGTGGAACGGCCGCGGCTTTCTCGATTTGAATCCTGCCCTCGGCGTCACGCGTGCGAATCTCCGGCGGTATTGGATAGCCGCGCAAAAGAGCATCAACGGACGCCATGATATCGAGATGCACCGCAAAGCGATCGCGGTTCTGAATCTCGATCAGCACATCGAAGGTTGGCGGGGCGCGTCGTTCGAGGACCGTTTTCTGCGTGCCGCGTCGACGCGCTTCCTCGTCCGATAACGTGACCGCTTCAATGCCGCCGACGAGATCGCTCAGCGTTGGGTTGAGCAAAAGATTATCGAGCGTCTGTCCGTGCGCGGTGCCAATGAGTTGCACGCCGCGCTCGGCGATCGTGCGCGCCGCGGCGGCTTCGAGTTCACGCCCGATCTCGTCAATGACGATGACTTCAGGATTGTGATTCTCGACCGCTTCGATCATCACTTCATGCTGAAGCATCGGTTCGCGGACTTGCATGCGGCGCGCTTTGCCGACCGCGGGATGAGGCACATCGCCGTCGCCGCCGATTTCATTGGAGGTATCCACAATGACGACGCGTTTGGCTTCCGCCAGAATGCGCGCCGCCTCGCGCAAAAGAGTCGTTTTGCCAACGCCCGGACGCCCGAGGATCAGCACCGACTTGCCCGATTGGATAATGTCCTGAATGATGTCCACCGTGCCATAGACGGCGCGGCCCACCCGCAGCGTCAAGCCGACAATATGGCCGCGGCGGTTGCGGATGGCTGATATGCGATGCAATGTACGTTCGATTCCGGCGCGGTTATCGGCATCGAATTCGCCCGTGCGTTCATCCACGTAATCAATTTCGGGGCGCGTCACCTCCGATTCGCGCAAAACGATTTCGCGGTCCACAAAACGCGCCGTCGGGACGCGGCCCAAATCCAAAATGATCTCAAGCAGATTCTCACTATCGTCCGCTTTTTCCACAGCGCGGCGGATATCGGCGGGCAGAACATCAAGAAGCGCTTCAAGATCATCGGTGATTTTTAGTTGCGTCATATTGAATAGCCCATAAACAAATGAAACGATGTGTTTTCAATCAGGAGACATCAAATCCCCTGAGATACTTACGCCGCCGCAAAACCCGGAAACAGCGGCCTGCATCATCAAAGCAAGATATGGTCCATGTCGGCGTTACCTGCCAATCCATAAGATATTTATATTATACGAGAAATGGAAAATCGAATAATGATAAATTACTCACAGGCACCACTGGCCCACGGGTTATTTCTTTGTCCCCATGTGACTTAGGCGCGAGGGCTGCACGCTGACCGTCGCCCGCTGGACGGATTTAACCGCCTGTTCATCCTTCGCCAGCCGCGTTAGATGCTTGACCATCACCGCCTGACGCTCGCCCGCATGCGCGCCGAGATCCTCCAATACCGGTTCGAGCCACGCCTGATATGAGCGGACACAAAGATAAATGGGGCGTCCGCCTCGATCAGGAAAATTTTTGACGAGCGAGATTATTTTCGCGCTGACGTCTGTCGCTTCGGGGTGAATCAACGGCGTCAACACAATTCCGATCATTCCGCTCGACGCGCTGACGTAGCATCTGACCCCGTCGTGACAGATAAATCCAACGGCGCGCTTCGGCATCTGTTCGACAGGTTGTAACAGCGGCGGAACAATTTGATGATACAAATTTTGGATGGACGGCAAATCCGCCGATTTGATTCGCGACCATTTGCAATGCGAGTCCGTATAAGACAGATTGCTCACATCCCACATGCGCTGCCATGCGTAAACAGAAAATCCCGCGGCGCGCAACGGCGGAAAAGCATCGCTGGCTTCATCCACTTCGGCGAGAACATGGAAGGCGCCCCATATTCCTGCCTGCTCCGTCAGACTTTCGACAAGCGCAGGTAAGAGCGGATGATTAAGCAGTGTAGCCGGCGCCAGATACAGCAAGCGGGCAAATGAATCGCCGCTGGTATGAATGATCCCCCCAAGCAACGTTGAATGATCTTCATCCGCTACAGCCGAATAGAGGTGCCGCCGCGGATTCATATAAGCCATCATGCCCATTGCCCCCAGCGGATTGCCGCGCGTCAACAGACGGGCAGAGTCAAGGCTCACGGCTTCGCCGCGGTAGCGATACAAACTGGGCAAATCGCGAAGGTCAAGCGGGCGAATGGACATCGGTTAAGGTTGAAAGGTTGGAAGGTTGGCAGGTTGAAGGGTTGGCAGGTTGGAAGGTTGACAGGTTGAAGGTTGGAAGGTTGGCAGGTTGGAAGGTTGACAGGTTGCAGGCCAAACGTTTACCTGAAATCTTAACTGCTAATCAGCAAGGGAAAGAAAATATTCATGGAAACGCGTGTCGTTCGTCAGTTCGGGGTGAAAAGATGTCGCCAGAAGATGTCCCTGTTGAGCGGCGACGATTCTCCCGTCCGCGACCGAGGCGAGAACTTTTGCGTCGCCATACACGGACTGGATAATCGGCGCGCGGATGAAAACCGCGTGAAACGCATCTTTCGTGCCGGTAACTTTCTTGAGTTCGGGAATATCCAGATCGGCCTCGAACGAATCTACCTGACGCCCAAAGGCGTTGCGTTCCACTTTGATATCCATCAGATTCAGCAATGGTTGGTTGCGATTAACATCTTTCGACATGAAGATCGCGCCCGCGCACGTTCCCCAAATGGCGTGGCGTTGACCAAATTGACGCAGCGGTTCTATCAAACCATAATCCGCCGCAAGTTTTCCGATTGTGGTTGATTCACCGCCCGGAATGATCAGCCCATCCAAACCTTTGAGGTGCTCCGGCAAACGCACTTCAACAGCTTCCACGTTGAGGCGTTTGAGCATGACAATATGTTCGGCGAAATCGCCTTGTATGGCAAGTACACCAATTTTCATTTTTAGACCATGGACGGTAGACGATGGGCAGAAGAACCAGGGGCGGTCAACGGCCCATCGTCTACGGTCAATCTACCAGCCCCGTCCGGCAATCTTCTCCGCTTCGGGCATCTGCGAGACGTTGCGTCCCACCATTGGCTCGCCGAGATTCTTGCTGACTTCTGCAAGAATGGATGCGTCCTGATAATGCGTCACCGCTTTGACAATCGCCGCGGCGCGCTTGGCAGGATCGCCGCTTTTGAAAATACCGGAGCCAACAAATACGCCGTCCATGCCGAGCTGCATCATCAGCGCCGCGTCCGCCGGAGTCGCAACACCGCCCGCCGCAAAATTGACAACCGGCAGGCGTCCAAGTTCCTTGGTTTCCTTAACCAGCTCGTAGGGCGCGCCGATTTCTTTGGCAAACGCCATCAACTCCTCTTCAGCCATCGTGCTTAGACGGCGAATATCGCCGAGCACCGCGCGAGCATGACGCACCGCTTCGACCACATCACCCGTGCCAGCCTCGCCTTTCGTTCGAATCATGGCCGCGCCTTCGCCGATACGCCTCAAGGCCTCGCCAAGATTGCGGCATCCGCACACGAACGGCACTTTGAATAAATGCTTATTGATATGGTTTTGTTCATCGGCAGGCGTCAACACTTCGGATTCGTCAATGTAATCCACGCCGATGGCTTCGAGAATTTGCGCCTCGACAAAATGTCCAATGCGGCATTTGGCCATCACCGGTATCGTGACCGCATCCATAATCTTCAGAATGAGCTCGGGGTCCGACATACGCGCCACGCCGCCCTGTGCGCGAATATCCGCCGGGACGCGCTCGAGCGCCATCACCGCGCATGCGCCGGCGTCCTCAGCGATCTTGGCGTGTTCGGGCGTGACCACATCCATGATGACGCCGCCTTTTAACATTTGGGCTAAACCCTTTTTGACAGCAAATGTACCAGTCTGTTGTTCCATCTTTATCTCCTTGATTTTCCTGCGCGAAGATTCTACCACGCAGGCTTATACGCGTCACATTGGATGGGAAAAGCGGAGCGCGGTTTAAAAAACCGGCCCAGCCGGTCCGTTTTTCACCGTTACCGGCGGCGGCGAATTTTCCCTTGACAAAACACCCTGTAATGATACAATTGTGACAATTATACAATTAGTACAATTTGAAGATGAGTAATAGACCTGCCCTTTCCCTGCGCCTCGATTTTCACTCCGGACTGCCAATCTACATTCAAATCATGAATCAAATTGAGCAGCAAGTCTCCGGCGGCCTCCTCAAACCGGACACACAATTGCCCACCGTCCGGGCGCTGGCCGCCGAGCTACGCGTCAATTTCAATACGGTAGCGCGGGCCTATCGGCTGTTGGACGAGGCAGGCATCATATCAACGCAACAGGGACGCGGTACGTATATCATAGAGAAACCGCCGCCGGAGGTCGAAAAGAAATTGCGCCGTCAAACGCTTGAAGCGCTGGCGCGTCAATACATCGGCGAGGCAAAACGGCTTGAGTTTTCGGATGCGGAAATCAGCCAAATGTTGAAGGATCAATTGAAATCCTGGAAAGAAGCGGATTTGGAATAAAGAAGGAGAATGCAAATGGACGCAAAATTCATCAAGAATGTTTTTCAAAAGAACAAATCCATGAAAGCGGACCCACACATTCCGGCTATTGCGGTATTCCTGTTTATCGTGGTCATCGCCGGTGAAATCAAAGCGCTCTTGATCCTGCAGGCCATTCAGGCGCCGGATCTGGCCGTTACGGCTGTGGCCCTGGTCATGACCGTGATTGCCATTTACATTTTGTTCGCCTTGAAGGTAGCCGCACAATGGGAAAAGGCCGTGGTTCTGCGGTTGGGCAAATTTCATGCACTGCGCGGTCCCGGCCTCTTTTGGATCATTCCGATTTTTGATACCGTTCCGACCTGGATTGACAGCCGCGTGATGGTGACGCCATTCTCCGCCGAGAAGACGCTGACCAAAGACACCGTGCCGGTGGATGTGGACGCCGTTTTGTTTTGGGTCGTGTGGGACGCGGAAAAGGCCGCGCTGGAGGTGGAAGATTACCGCGCCGCGATTGCCTGGGCCGCACAGACGGCTCTGCGCGATATCATCGGAAGGATGATGCTGGCAGACATCCTCGTTGGCCGTTCGGCCATTGACGAAGAGCTTCAGCGCATCATTGACGAACGGACTACACCCTGGGGCGTGACCGTTCAATCCGTTGAAATCCGCGATATCGTCATCCCGCAGGATTTACAGGACACGATGTCGCGCCAGGCGCAAGCCGAACGCGAACGCCAGGCGCGCGTGATCCTCGGCGAATCCGAACAACAGATCGCGGCCTCCTTTGCCGAGGCCTCCAAAGCCTATGCGGAGAACCCCACCGCGCTCCATTTGCGCGCCATGAACATGCTGTTTGAAGGCCTGAAAGAGAAAGGCGCGTTGGTCATTGTGCCGTCGTCCGCTGTGGACACGATGAACCTGGGCGGCCTGAGCGGCATAGTCGCCATGGCGCAGGCAAACAAGCCGAAAGAAAGTTAGCAGATTTGAAGGTTTGAAAACTGGCGAGTTACCGTATACACGATGACTTGCCAGCCGGCAGATCGTGAGCCGCCGGTTTCACGTGAAACAGCATTTACCGAGAAAGAAGGCAAGATGTCCACCCGAACTACTTTAATTGTGGCGCTAACTCTGGTTGCCGTCGCCGTCGTATTCAGCGCGGCAGTCTATAACCAATTGCCCGAACGAGTCGCTTCGCATTGGGGCGCGAACGATCAGGTGAACGGATATATGTCCCGCTTCTGGGGAGCATTCCTAATGCCCCTCATCGCTCTGGGGATGCTCGGCCTGTTTATACTCACTCCAAACATTGATCCGCTCAAGGCCAACATTGCCAAATTCCGCCAGGCGTTCAACGCTTTCATCGCGGCAATTATGGTCCTCCTCCTATATGTTCATGTCCTGACGCTGGCATGGAATCTGGGGTACCAGAATTTTCGGATGAGTCAAGCCATGCTGCCGGCAATCGGTCTGATCTTCATTTTCGCTGGTTTGATGATGAGAAAAGCCAGGCGCAACTTCTTCATCGGCATCCGCACGCCGTGGACGCTTTCCAGCGACCGCGTCTGGGACGAGACGCATCGCGTCGGAAGCCGGCTTTTCGTCGCCATGGGGATCGTCACCATGTTTACCGCTCTTCTTGGGCAGGCAGGCATCTACGTCATGTTCGGCGCGATCTTGATCGGGGTGCTTGTGCCTGTAATCTACTCATATGTGCTGTATCAGCAGGAGCCGAAATCATAAGCGCGGATTGCGGGCTGCGCC